>JBATUY010000204.1:0-5935 GCA_049671465.1 Pricia sp.
GGTCAACAGGCCGTTGATCATACCGCCCCAAGAAGGTGCCAAAAGCATGATAGAAAAGGCGACCCCTAGATTCTGCGCCCAATCCGGCAGGGCCGAGTAGAGCAAGTGGTGCGGCCCCGCCCAGATATAGATGAAAATAAGGGACCAAAAGTGGATTATAGACAGTTTATAGGAATACACCGGTCGATTGGCCGCCTTGGGCACGAAATAGTACATAAGCCCCAAAAAGGGAGTGGTCAAGAAAAATGCCACCGCATTATTTCCGTACCACCATTGCACCAGGGCATCTTGCACGCCGGCATAGACCGAGTAACTTTTCAGGGCACTGACCGGAATGGCCAGGCTGTTGAAAATGTGAAGCACCGCAACAGTTACGAAAGTGGCCAGATAGAACCAGATGGCCACGTACAAATGCCGTTGGCGCCTGCGCAACATGGTGCCGATCAGATTGGCTCCGAAGGCGACCCATACCAGGGTAATGGCAATGTCGATAGGCCATTCCAGCTCCGCATATTCCTTGGTGCTGGTGTAGCCCAACGGTAGGGTAATGGCCGCCGCGACGATAATCGCCTGCCAGCCCCAGAAGTTAAAGTTGCTCAATGCGTCGCTGAACATACGCGCCTTGAGCAAACGCTGGGTAGAGTAGTAGACGCCCGCATAAATGGCGTTTCCCACAAAGGCGAAAATGACCGCATTGGTGTGCAGCGGACGCAAACGCCCGAAACTCAACCACGAAATGCCATCGGTCAGGTTCGGGAACATGAACATAAAGGCCAACAAAAGGCCGACGGACATCCCCACGATGCCCCAGAACATCGTTGCGTAGAGGAACTTTTTTACGATTTTGTTATCGTAGTAGAACTGCTGTACTTCCATAATTATACTTGTTTATTTAGGTGGGTCGAATTTTTTTTGGGAACCATTTCTTTCGCCTTGTGGGTGCCGACTTTATTTCTTTCCGGACCGCTTATGGGGATCTTTGCTTTTGTCTCTTTCGAAGCTACCGGCCGTTCCGTTCCTTTTGCCCCGACCAATTCATCATCGAAAAGCATGCGAACGGAGGGTGTGTACGAATCATCGTATTGCCCGTTGCGCACCGAAATGATAAAGGCCACGAAAAAAATGATCGCAACCGTTAGGCTGATGGCCAGCAACACATAAATTACACTCATGCTTTTTTTATTTCGGCGTAAAACTACGTTTGGGAGATTTCAGGAAATATGATATTTGTCAGGTTTGAATGTTTTTTTCACTTCAATTTTCTGCTCAATACATTGGTCATGATGGTCGCGAACGCCACCACGCTAATCGAGCTCAGCGGCATCAGAATGGCCGCTATGACGGGCTGTAACTGTCCGGAAACCGCAAAATAGAGTCCGATTACATTATATGATAAGGATAGGATAAAACACAGTTTGACGATCTTCATCGCTTTTCGGGATGCCAGAATGTAGGGATAAAGCTGTTGAAATTTCGATGCATCCAAGATACCGTCACAGGCGGGCGAAAAAATAGTTACGTTCTCTGAAATGGCGATTCCGACGTCGGCCTGGGCCAAGGCCCCCGCATCGTTCAGTCCGTCGCCTAGCATCAAGACCTTCTTGCCCCGTTCTTGCAATGATTTGACGAACTGGAGTTTACTTTCCGGTTTTTGGTTGAAAAGTAGGGGCGTGTTTTTCGGTAGCATGGTTTGTAGCCGCTGTTTTTCGCCTTCGTTGTCCCCGGAGAGTATGGCGAGCTGCAATGATGCGGACATCCCCTGAAAAACTTCCGTAACCCCTTCACGATATTGGTTGTGGAACACGTATTTGCCCCGGTACGCATCGTTGCTACTGATATGTACCGAGGTATTTAGCGCATCGGTAGAGGGTCGTCGGCCTACAAAATCTACAGAGCCGATTTTTATACGGTCATCGTCTTTGGCACCTTCAAGACCTTTGCCCAGGTGTTCTTCGTATTCGTCTAGCGTATAGATATCCTGTTCGGCGAGCAGTTCACATAAGGTACGGCTAAGCGGATGGTTCGAGGCCCGAAGGGTGTTTTTCAAAAGCGATTCCTCTTGGGCGGTCAAAGGCATACCCTCGTAGGTGGCGGTACTTTTTTTAGACGTCGTGATCGTTCCCGTTTTATCGAAAATAGCGGTATCGATCAGGGCGAGCTGCTCGATAGTACGGGTATCTTTGAGATAGAATTTTTTACGGCCGAAGATGCGCAACAGGTTCCCTAAAGTAAAGGGCGCGGCTAGGGCGATCGCACAGGGGCAGGCGATAATGAGTACGGCCGTAAAGACATTGAGCGCCTTGCCGGCATCTACGAAAAGCCAAAATACGGTCGCGATAAAAGCGATGGACAATACGGTTATCGTAAAGCGTTTTCCGATACTGTCGGTCAGCGTCCGGAATTTGCTTTGCCTGTCACCCTGAAAAACGGAGTTGCTCCATAATTGCGTCAGGTACGATTGCGAGACAGACTTTAGGGCTTCTATTTCAATGGCGCCGTGCAGTTGTTTTCCGCCAGCGAACACTTTATCACCGGCCTGCTTGCGCACCGGCTCCGATTCACCGGTAACAAAACTATAATCGATCCGGGCGTTTCCCTTGATCAGAATACCGTCTACGGGAATCAGTTCTTCGTTGCGGATCAACAGGCGGTCACCGCGTTCAATGTCATGTACCTGGGTCGTAATTTCTTTTCCCTTGGATGTTATCCGCGTTACGGCGATGGGGAAATACGACTTATAGTCCCGCTCAAAAGAAAGAAAGGCATAGGTTTTTTGTTGAAAAAACTTGCCCAGCAAGAGAAAGAAGACCAATCCCGTTAGGGAATCGAAAAACCCGTTTCCCCAATTGAACGCAATTTCGATCGTGCTACGAAGAAAAAGTACCAAAATGCCCAAGGCGATGGGTACATCGATGTTCAACATTTTACCGCGCAATCCTTTAAAGGCCGAGATAAAATAATCCCTTCCGGAGTATAGTACTACGGGCAACGAAAAGGCGAACATCATCCATCGGAATACCGTCTCGTATTGGTTGAGCCAAAATTCCCCGCCGGAAGCTTGGCTAGAAGACAAATCGAAATAATCGGGAAACGATAAGAACATTACATTCCCGAACGCAAAACCGGCAACGCCCAATTTATAAATTAGGCCACGGTCGACATCCTTCTTTTTACTATCAAAATCATCTAAGGAAATATAGGGCTCGTACCCGATTTTTGAGAGCAAAACCACCAATTCCTTTAGTGAAACCTTCGAGGGATCGTACGTAATCCGAACCGTTTTTTTAGGAAAATCCACCTGAGAACCGCTTATCGACGGATTCAGTTTGTTCAGGTTTTCAAGCACCCAGATACACGAACTACAATGAATATGGGGAATGTATAGGTTAATAATCTGCAAGTTGGCATCGCTGAATTCCGTCAGCCGTTCAACAATAGCTTCGGTATCGAGAAAGTCATACTTTCCCTGGGTCACCTTTGGCGTCGCCCCGGCGGCCGATTGCAGGTCGTAATAATAGGATAGGTCGTTTACGGAAAAAATTTCATAGACCGTTTTACAGCCGTTGCAACAGAAATGCTTCGCATCGAATTCGATCGATGGCGTATCGCACGTATCTCCACAATGATAGCATAGAATATCTTTCATCGAACGCTTTTAGTACTTTGAGCCAAAGGTCTTTAGCCTATCCCGTTAAAAACATGACTTTTGTCATATTCGGGATATGGATTAACCCGTATGTTTGTGTCATAATTGAAATACTTCAGCCATGGAAAACAGATGTGAAAATTGTATTATCCGTCAGTTCAATTCATTACGGGCCATGAACAAGGCCGAGCTGAAGAAAGTTTCCGATTCTAAAATCACCAAATCCTTTAAAAAGGGGGATTCGATTTTTGCAGAGGGCGAGAAGCTAAACGGAGTATTTTGTGTTCGGGGCGGTGTATCGAAACTCTCGAAGTTGAGTGCCAATGGCAAAGATCAAATCGTTAAATTGGCCCAAAAGGGACAAATAATGGGCCAGCGTTCGGTCATCGCCCAAGAATCTACCCATCTCAGTGCGACGGCCATTAGCGACATGGAGGTCTGTTTCATTCCCAAGGAAATCATTTCAGAAACCCTGAATACCAATCCGAATTTTACCTTGGAAGTGCTTCGCCATATGGCCCACGATCTCAAGGAATCGGATGAGGTCATTGTAAACATGTCTCAGAAAACGGTAAAACAGCGTATTGCGGAGGCCTTTTTATATCTGAAGACCAACTTTGGGGAAGATACCGACGGTTTTTTGGCCTTATCCCTTTCCCGGGAAGATATCGCAAACGTGGTGGGTACGGCCACCGAATCATGCATTCGTATCATTTCTGAATTTAAAAAGAAGGGATTGTTGAAGACCTCGGGAAAAAGGGTGGCGATAGCGGATGAAAAAGGACTTCAAGAGCTCATTAGCGGATTCTAGGGGGAAACCTGACAAATATCATAGAATCCGCATTTTGTGTCCGCTACATTTGTTCGCATATTCCTTAGCAACATTCGTATGAAAAACATTCTAATACCTACCGATTTTTCCGAAAATGCCTGGAACGCCACGCGATACGCCGTTGCGCTTTTCAAGAACGAGCAATGTGTCTTTCATTTGCTGAACGTGTACACACCTGCCATTGCCAGCAGTCGGTTGATGGCCGCTAACTTTTATGAGTCGCCCTTAGATGATGGGGCTCGGGTACACTCCGAAAGAGGACTCAGAACTTGGGTAAAACGGATAAAAGAGATAGATGCCAATCCCGATCACCATTTTAAGACGATTTCATCGTTCAGTTTTTTAACGGACGAACTGAAAGAAACCGTCGACCGCTGTAATATCAAACTGATCGTAACAGGAACCAAAGGGGCATCGGGAATGAAAGAGGTTTTCATGGGAAGCAATACGGTACGCATCATCAAATCGATCAGAAACTGCCCCGTTTTGGCCATACCGCAGTACTCTGAATTCACGACCCCATCGGAAATCGCCTTTGCAACGGATTTCAATCGATTTTACGCGCAATCTGAACTCCAACCGTTGATCGATATGGCCGATGCGTTCGGTGCGGCCGTCCGCATTGTTCATGTGCAGTATGAGCTAAAGGCATTGACCGAACTTCAGCAGTTCAATCTGGGAATGCTACGTAAGTATTTAAACAAGATAGAACACTACGTGCATACCGTATCTGAACTGAACTCCGTCTCCAGAACCTTGGAAGCCTTTACGAACGAGCTTGATATCCATTTATTGGCGATGCTCAATTATCAACACAGCTATATGGAGCGTATGACGCGTGAAGCAGTGGTCAAGCGGGTGGCCTTTCATACCCGAATTCCCCTTCTGGTCATTCCCGAATTGGGCCTAGGGCCTGCGCCAAGGAAAAAATGGCAAGAAGAACATACTGTGTACCATTGAGATTTTAGGTCGCGGGGGCATTCTACTCACGTCTCCCTATCGGATGATCTTCGTAAAAATCGGCAAAGGTCTTGTCGGTGGTGTAATTGTCGGTCAGTACCCGATATACCATAAATACAATCATGACTTGGCCCAATACGGTGACGTAAAATACCCAATTGAACGCAAAGTCCATGGCCGACATAATGGTAACGCTGATCAATACGAGCGTGGTGGCCGCTACCCAGAACATAGCTGAATCTTTCATTTTTTATTTGAAGATACGTAATCTTTTGTAGTTGGCAAAGCGCGGAAGCCGCACGACGGATGTCGGTCAAGCCTTGACTAGCAAACAAATTTCGGTCGGAAAACCCCATTTAAAACGGAAAGAAGAAAGGAATGACAAACGACGCGGCCACCCAGGTAATTAAGTTCAACGGCGTGCCGAACTTTAAAAAATCATTGAACTTATAATTGCCCGGCGCGTAGACCATCGTGTTGGTGGGATAGCTCATAGG
>JBATUY010000205.1:0-3860 GCA_049671465.1 Pricia sp.
GAGCTGGCCGTCCGATTCTTTTTCGCCGCCTGCATACATACAGGGCTCCATCTCGAAGGCGTACGAGTACCCGTCCATCCATTCTATTTTCAGGGGATGCTCACCGTTCGGGGCATCCTCCAATAGAAAGGCGGCCGCGCCATCGGAGAGCATCCATCGTAAAAATTCTTTATTAAAACCCAAAATGGGATTGGCCTCTAGCTGTTTCATGTGGGCGACCTCGTTCTCGTAAATATTCGATTTCATCCAGGTCGAAGGGCGCTCGCTGGCAGAGCAGACCGCATTTCGATGGTCGCCCGTTTTTACGGAAAGATATCCGTATTTCAGGGCATTCATGCCCGAGCAGCAAGCGCCTGAGGCGGAGTTGATCTCTAAGTTCCGATTCTTAAGAATACCATGTACCATACTGGCATGGGAGGGTAAAAGTTGGTCGGGACTAGAGGTACCGCATGACAAAAGTTCAATGTCTTGGGCGGTAAATTCATCGTCACAAAGGTCCTCGATGGCGATTGCCGCCAGTTGGGCGTTGTTGTGGGTTACATTACCGTCATCATCGATGGCATAATAGCGGGTCTTGATTTTGTTGTTACGCAGAACGATACGCCTTGCCCGTGAGGCTTTTCCGTCGATGACGCCCAATTTCTCTTCCATCGCTTCGTTGTCGACGGGGTCATTGGGTAAAAATTTAGCGATTCTTGTAATGTAAACGTCCTTCATCATATCTCCTTTAACGCTACCGAAGCGTAATATTTTCGCTCCCTTTTCCGTTTTTGGGTCATAGGTAAATAAGTCAGCAAAAATACGATAAAAACAATCGGGGCTATCACCCAGATGGCAATTCGTAGGTAAATGCTAAAGAAACCGATCCATTTTAAGCGGCGCTTTTCCCCGGGCCCGCCCTTTTTGATAATATGGTTCGCCCATTTCGAGAATAGCACATTGCCCCTTTCGTCGGTACGCACCAAATAGGGGTCTACGACTACCGCGCCAAGATGTACCAATTCTTTTTGAAGAGCGGTAAAATCCTCGGCCGTCAGCGCCTTTTTTATGGGTGCCCCGAAAACCTTGACATTGGCAATATCGGCATCTGAAACGCCGGGTTTCGGAAAGATGCCCAGATAGCGATCTTTTCGGCCCCGAATCATCCAATGTTGAATGGTAATGACACTGATATTATTGATATGCCGATCAACGAGGGCGACATGGCCGACCAGTTTGGCCTCTACTGCGACTAATAATCGTTTCACCTTTTCCTGCGCCTGCAGCCACATGTTCCGACAGGCCACCAGGGTAATCACCGGAGTGTCTTTCAGTAATTGTTTGGCAAAATGCGACTTCAAAAAAGAATTTATGGGAATGGACGGCGTCAAGTACCAGACCTGATAGCCTAAAATGACCAGGTCGTACTTTTTTTTGAGTATTTCAGGTTCAGGAGGATGGAAGTCCGCAGGAATCTGCAAAAAAGTTTCCGGGAACACATCGTAAAATTGGGTCGGTTTCCAAGGGAAGTCGTATTCGGGTTCGGGCACGATATTGTAGT
Organism: Pricia sp.; assembly: GCA_049671465.1. GTDB lineage: Bacteria > Bacteroidota > Bacteroidia > Flavobacteriales > Flavobacteriaceae > Pricia. Next base: position 1,541 of record JBATUY010000205.1, read on the forward strand.
AAGATACAGTAATGGTGTCGTCGGAAAGGCTGCCGACGAGGTTTTCCAAAATAGTCGTCAATTGTCCGGTCTGGGAGTAGTGTATGACTAAAATTTCTTTCATTAAGTGATTGCTCGAATTTTTGATTGAAAACCCAATCCATTAGTCCCCCTTGCCTACGACTTCTACCTAATCATCCTCCCTATCCTTCCAGAAGTCAAAATAATTAAACCATTGCAGTGGATATTTTTTCAGGATGCCTTCCATACTTTCCGTATACTCTTTTAAAAGGCCTTGCGCATCCCGCGCCTTAAATTCCGCCGTCTGGGCATAAAGGTCGTAATGCCGTTTCTGGCCCTTCATAAAATACACGAATAATACCGGCAGGTTCAATCTTGCCGCCAAAAGATAGGGCCCCATGGGAAATTTGGCTTTTTTACCTAAAAATTTCTCGGTAAGGGTTTTCGATCCGGGCATATACCTATCGCCGGTAAACACTACCAATCCGCCTTCATCGATAGCCTGATGGATTTCAAAAATATGCGACATATCGTCTTTGACCACGATGAACTTTAAATGTGATTTCGCCGAAATACGTTCGAGGTACTCCTTGATATCTTGATGCTCGGCGTGTGTGGTCACCATGCTAATGTTTGCAATATGGTAGCGGTCTTCCAAAAAATAATGTGAAATCTCAAAATTACCAACGTGTCCGCTGATCAAAATGCCCCCTTGGTTTTTTTGAAGCAGGTTGTCGATATGCTCGATGCCGTTGTGGGTATAGGTGAACTTGTCGCGAAATCCGGTGGCGATGGCCACCTTATCGGTCAAGGTTTGTCCGAACGTGTAGTAACTTCTATAGACGTTCAATACACTTTTGACTCTCGAAAAGCCGTGCCTTTTGCGGAAATACGTGTAGGTGTCGCGATTGCTTTTGGGCGAAAATAGGGTATAGTAAACGATTACGATTCGGAGCAGAAAATAGGCGGCACCTATTCCTAAATTCCGGAGAAAGAAGATATAGATGCGATATCCCAAAAGGGTACCTCTTGATTTTCCTTCCCATTCGGTGGCCATATCTTGGGTTTTGTAAGCAACGGTCACCCCAGCTTTCTTTCGATAAGGTCATAGAAATCTTGAAGGGTGTGAATGTTCACAAAATCCTCGCCGGTCAGTTTAACGCTAAAATTACTCTCGACCGCGACCACGAGGTCTACAAAATCGAGACTGTCAAGGTCAAGGGCATCCTTTAGGTTGGCGTCGGGCACCAAGGCCTCTTCCTCTACCTCGAAATCCTCTATGAGAAATTCATCTACTTTTTCGGTTATATCTTCTTTGGTCATCACCATTTTTCAAAGCATTTTTTTGACTATCAAAGCCGAATTCGTTCCGCCGAAGCCGAATGAATTGGACAAAAATACATCTATTTTTTTATTTAAGGTTTTCTTGACAAGGTTGAGTTTCTCGGAGTCCTCATCTGGATTTTCCAAGTTGATATTGGGCGCGATAAAATCGTGCTGCATCATAAGCATCGAATAGATAACCTCGCTGGCACCGGCCATCCAACACTCGTGGCCTGTCATTGATTTGGTCGAACTTACATAGGGCCCATCGGCGCCGAAAACGGCATGAATGGCCTTCGCTTCGTTCGCGTCCCCTACCGGCGTAGAAGTGGCATGCGCGTTTACATAGGCGACATCGGAGGCCGATAAGCCGGCATCTGCCAAGGCCCGTTTCATGGCCCGTGTCGGCCCTTCGGCATTGGGCGTTGAGATATGGTCCCCGTTGGATGAAAAACCGTACCCCACAATTTCTCCCAAAATGGGAGCGCCCCGTTTTACGGCCGATTCATAACTTTCAATAATCAAACTTGCCCCACCCCCGCTGGGTACCAATCCGTTTCGGTCTTTATCAAAAGGTCGGGATGCTTTGGTCGGGTTGTCGGTATGCGTCGCAAAAACACCCAACCCGTCAAAAGTACCCATCGCCATAGGGTTTATTTCTTGCGCCCCGCCGGCAATGATGCAGTCTTGCAGTCCACTTTTAATCAGGTGATATCCCAGGCCGATGGAATGTGACCCACTGGCACAGGCCGCGCTTACGGTCAAATTGATGCCGCGCAGCTTGAAAATGGTAGATAGGTTCATGGTGACGGTGGAGTTCATCGCTTTGAAAATGGCTCCGGAACCTACTAATGTCGTATCACCCTTTTCTCGAATGGTATCTATAGATTCGATGGTAGACTTTGCGGTACTATCGTTACCGTATAAAATGCCTACCTCGTTGCCGTCTAGATAATCTTGATCGATACCGGCGTTCTTTAAGGCCTCAATAGTCGCC
>JBATUY010000206.1:0-7836 GCA_049671465.1 Pricia sp.
ATTTAATTGCTGCCTGGGGGTATCGCTGAAATCGGATACCAATTGACCACTATTATATGCGACAATATCATCTACACGAATCAAACCATCTGCCGTTCTCGGAAGTGCAAATTGTCTCTGTCCATTGATTTCACCGATTTCACCAGTTCCGCCTCCCCTACCAAATGAAGCATAGGCGTTGGTCTGCAGTGTGGTTCTGTCGCTAATTTCCCACTCCCAACTCACGCTGATTACCGGCTTATGATAAAAATTTCTTCGAAAGCTGAATTCCTCTCCGTTCAATGTTCCCCAATCTTCATTATATCTTCTATTGGGCTCACCATCTCCATCTCCATAAAGAATTTGGTTTTCGATAGAAGTCGCTCGACTTCGTTGATGATGCCACTGGGGTGCACCTGTCACCATAAATTCCAAATTATGTGCTCCTGAAGTATACCCTAGTCCCACAAAGAAATTATATCCTTCAAACTCAGTTCCATCGGCGTACATACTACCCCCAGTTCGGCTCAAAAGCATTGAAGCTGAAAATCCGTTTTCCAATAAACCTGATGAATATGACGCCAATGTTTTCACGTACCCATCGTTACCCACAGTGGCACCTATTGTACCCCCTTGAGGGTTCTGCGAGCTTCTCGTAACAACATTTATCGTTCCACCTACCGAAGAAACTGCAAGTTTAGAAGAACCGAGACCTCTTTGTACTTGAATTGCAGAGGTAACATCGGCCAATCCGGCCCAGTTGCTCCAAAAAACGCGGCCGTTTTCCATATCGTTAACCGGAACACCATTAATCATTACAGCAGAGTTGTTGGTGTCGAAACCACGAATATTAACCCGGCCATCGCCGAAACCACCTCCAGATTTGGTAGCGTAAATCGACGGCGTAGTATTCAATATCTCAGGAAGTTCTTGAGAACCTAACTTTTCCTGTATTTCGGCCGCTTTTATCGTAGAAACAGCAACTGGAGTTTTCCGATCTTTTGCAATATCCTGAACACCCGTAACAATTACCTCATCTAGACTCTCCGCATCTTCTTGCAAGGCAATCTGACTGATAGCGCCAGGGCCGTTGAACGTTATTTGTTTTGGCAGGTAACCAATATAGGATACGACCAAAGTTCCGGACGCCTCCGAAACCTCAATGGAAAAGTTACCATCAAAATCGGTCGAAACGCCGTTTGCAGTTCCTTTCACCACGATATTGGCTCCGGCCAAAGGTTGATTCATCTCATCAACCACTGTACCTGTTATAGCTCCCTGCGAAAAAGCAACCGCTGTCATTAAAAACGCAGCCATTGCGAAGTAGAAATTTTTCATTTTCTTGAGTATTTGTTAGTCTTTCAATTTTGCTGCAAAAGTCTCCTATTTTTGGCATCCGTATATTAAGAGAACGTTAAATCAGCGAAACAAAATTAACGGATAATTGGCACCAACTCGGTCTCTGGGACAAGAAGTTATACCAAAATTATCAAGAAATGAACATATGATAAATCAACTCTTAAAAGAATGCAAAAGCTGTAGCGTTGAGCTATCGTGATCGGCAATTTCGGAACCCTCGATATCCTTCAAAATAGTTCCCGCCAATTGTTTCCCGAGTTCGACACCCCATTGGTCGTAGCTAAAGATATCCCAAATGATGCCTTGCACGAAGATTTTATGCTCGTACATCGCAATCAGGCTCCCCAGAGTTTTGGGGGTCAACTTTTCGATGAGAATACTATTGGTCGGTTTGTTGCCCTCAAAAACCTTGAACGGTACCAGCTTCTCGATTTCTGCCTTTGACATATCTTTTTTCTTCAGCTCTGCGCGTACCTCCTCTTCGGTCTTGCCATTCATCAAAGCCTCGGTCTGGGCAAAATAGTTTGCCATAAGCTTGTTGTGATGGCCCGTATCGCCGTGTAGTGACTTTCTAAATCCGATAAAGTCAGCGGGGATTAGTTTTGTGCCCTGATGGATCAGTTGAAAGAAGGCATGTTGTGAATTCGTGCCGGGCTCCCCCCAAATAATGGTTCCGGTCTGGTAATCGACCCGATCCCCGTTGCGGTCGACGCTCTTGCCATTGCTTTCCATAACGCCCTGTTGTAGATAGGCGGGCAAACGGTGCAGGTACTGGGAATACGGAATGACTGCCTCGGTCTCCGCCCCGTAAAAATTATTGTACCATACGCTTAGCAACGCCAGAAGTACGGGAATGTTCTCTTCGAAATCGGCCGATTGAAAATGTTCGTCCATCTCATGGGCTCCATCCAACAAGGCTTCGAAGTTTTTGGCTCCAACGGCGAGGGCTATGGACAACCCCACCGCGCTCCACAAAGAAAAGCGGCCCCCGACCCAATCGGACATTGGAAAAACGTTCTCGGCGGCTATACCGAATTCAGAAATCGCCTCGGTATTGGTGGAAACCGCGGCAAAATGCTTGGCGATATCTTTTTGGGAACCGTGTTTTAGAAACCATTTTTTTAAGGTTGTGGCATTGCTCAAGGTTTCTTGGGTGGTAAAGGTTTTGGAAACTACAACGAAAAGCGTGGTCTCGGCATCGAGCTCCTTGATGACTTCATTTACATGATCCCCATCGACATTACTGACGAAATGCATTTTAAGATGGTTCTTGTAAAATTTCAGCGCTTCGGCGACCATAGCAGGTCCAAGGTCTGAACCGCCAATACCAATATTGACCACATCGGTAAAGGCTTTGCCGGTATACCCTTTCATTTCCCCAGAAATAACGCTATCGGTAAAGGTTTCGATATGTGCCCTTACCTTATATACTTCAGGGATGACGTCTTCATCATCTACAAGAACCGTATCGGATTTTTTGGCCCGCAAGGCGGTATGCAAAACTTCGCGGCCTTCGGTCTGGTTGATAGCCTCGCCGGCAAACTGTTTTTTGATGGCATCCTTAAGTTTCACTTCCTCGGCCAATTGCAGCAAAAGGCCCAGCGTTTCCGAGGTTATCCTATTTTTGGAGAAGTCCACCAGAAAATTGTTCCACTTTAGCGAGAAGGTACTCGCCCTTCCTTTATCCAAAGCGAAAAGAACCTTTAGGTGATCGTCTTTGGTATCTTTATAATGTTTGATGAGTTTTTGCCAGGCTTTTGTGGCGGTAGGGTCAATATTATGTAGTGACATGAAGATGTGTTTTAGCTATTTCGTAGGATAGCTAAAATAAACCTTTAAAATACGACTCACAAACGCAATGATAAATGTACGCTATTAGTTGAGCGAGGCCATATCATCGGCGTCGACGCCTTCTTCGATTACTTTTTCAGGATATTCGATACAGTCTAGCTGATCTTTTAAAGGAGCTATGTAGGCGAAGTACTCGGGCTGCAAGGTCTCGGCCAAAGGTTCGGCCTTCGGAAGTTCTTCTTTCAACGGGTCGACCTGCCTACCATGTCGCCAGAACCGATAGCATACGTGCGGACCGCTGGTGTTGCCGGTCATGCCCACCCATCCGATAATATCGCCCTGTCTGACGAATTCGCCCCTTTTCACATTCTGCTTTTTCATATGCAGGTATTGGGTAGAATAGGTACCGTTATGGCGAATTTTTACATATTTACCATTGCCGCCCTTTCGGGTCGATTCGGTCACGGTGCCGTCGGCAGTCGCCATAATGGGAGTACCTACTGGCGCGGCATAATCCGTACCCCGATGTGGCCTTACCCTGTTGCCATAATAGCGAATTCTTCGTTTTAAATTATACCTTGAAGACAATCGCCCGAATTCTACGGGCATTCTTAAGAACGTTCTCCTCAAGTTATTGGCCTCTTCATCAAAATAATCTACGATACTTTTCAAAGAATCGTTTTCATAGGCAAAAGCATATATCGGCTTGCCGTTATGTTCAAAATAGGCGGCCTCCACAGGTTCCGATCCTGCATAGATAGAATCGTTGATAAATTTCTCTTTGTAGACCACCTTGAATTTATCCCCTTTTTGAAGCCTTGAAAAATCGATGGTCCAGGCGTAGACATTGGCCAAGTTATGTGTTACCATGTAGTCGATGCCCTGCTGTAACAACGCATCCGACAAGCTTGTTTCTATGACTCCTGAAAGTTCTTTTTCAACAAATTTGACTTTTTTACGTTCCCGGTAGGCCTTTACGTTGTCCCTAAAGTCTACGACCGTATAATTAATGGCGTCGTTCTCATAAATAAATACCTGTGCGCTTTGCACGGTGTCTTTGGATTTCAGGATGAGATAGGGATTGCCGACGCGTATTTTACGAACGTCGAACGTATCGCGATATTCCTGTGAAATCTTGTAGATTTTAGGATAGTCCACTTTATGCTGCAACATCAGCTCCCCGAAGCTGTCGCCCCTTCTTACGGTATCTTGCTGCACCGTAAATTCATCGAGATTGAAACCGAACTGCTTGACTATGGGTTTTTCAATGGGAATAAGCATGGGAACCTCTTTGTTCGATTCACTCAGTTCCGCAGCGGAATCTTTGTTTTCGTTACAGGATATGAACGCTACTATACTAAAAAGGATGCCCCAATATTTCTTCATGATATGTACTCGTAATGATGTGTATTATTTTTTATCGGGATTAAAGAGGTGGTCGACCCACTGCTTTCCCCATTCTTCTAGCTCTTGTTTCGCATACAGTTCCGGAAAAAAAACGATTTTCTGGAAATTGGGCGGTAAATACTCTTTCCAGTTCGTACCTCCCGTGGCCTCGATTTCACCGGCATCGTTCGCCAAATGGCGATGGGCCGCCCCCATGTGCATCAGGGGCCAATTGACATTCGCATTAATATCCAATGTCTTTAACGCTTCGATGAGCGCTTTAGTATCTTTTTTCTTTTGCGACAGCCCCAAATATTTGTGATATATCGTGTTGTCGTATACCTGTTTGGCGATACGGATCAACCTCGGGGTGTACCGATATTCAAACTGCTTTAACGTAAGCGTTTTTTCACCGGTGGCCAAATCGGTAGCTCCTTTTTTCCAATAAATTTCACCGTACAGTTCCTCTACGCTATTTTTTCGGGAAAAATGCTCGCGTTTGGTGTGGTGCACCAGGTTTTCCAAAGGGGTCGCATAGATTTCGATCATACGGAACTGGGCGGACTGAAATCCGCTGGCCGGAAGCAATGCCATACGATATTGCAGAAACTGTTCGCGCTCCATCCCCTTTATCATAATCCCGAAGGATGAAATCAGGGCCTCGTAATAACTATTGATGCGTTTTGCTTTTTGGATGAAAAAATTTAAGTTCTGCGATCGGTCGTCGACCAATTGTTTTTGCTCGTGGAGGATGAGCTTAAAGTACAGCTCGGTAATCTGGTGGTACATAATAAAGATTTCCTCATCGGGAAAATAGGTGCGCGGCTGCTGCAGGCTCAAAAGGGTGTCGAGGTTGATATAGTCCCAATAGGTGAGGTAGCGCTGATATAGCAGTCCGTCGAGATAGGCGCTAAGATCTTGGCCCGAATCTTTGTACTTCTCTTCAAGCTTTAAGACCTGTTCATCGATCTGCGCCTTGTCTTTCATCCCCGAAAAAAATTATTTTGTAAAAAAGGATGCCCTGCACATCGCCTTATAGCACGACCGACGCATTAATCCATGATTATTTTGAACTGGTTTTTCAGTCCGTTGTAAGCCTCGAGATCTACTTTGATCGCACCTACCGCCAAGTCGGCCTGTATGCGGATCGGAATGCGGTTATCGTCGTTCGAAACCCATAAGGTCAGACTTTCTTGCTCCTTGAAAACCCTGCCGGACTGAACCAAGGGTCTAAATTTATAACATTCGACCTTACCGAACTTGGTTTTTAAGACTTCGGTGCCCAAATATTTCAGCTTAAAGTCAAAAACGCCGTCATCATCGTACAACATTTTTAATTTTACGGCTTCTCCCTTGATCAGATCGTCGGGGTCATAATTGTTCCGAAGGTAATAAAAGGCCGATAGCAGATCCTGAATACTGTCCTGTAAATCAAAATCGTAGGTTTTGTTGTTCTTTTTGTCGTTGAGTACTGCCGTATCTTTCTTATGGTCAAAATTTATTTCATAGTCTTTGGTATAGCCTCCTTCATCAATTTTACGGACGAATTTGTAAGGTTTTCCATCTTCCATCCCAAAATAACTCTCGTAGGTATCGTCGACCTTAAAAAAGATACTGGCCCAACCGGTAGTCCGCCCTTTTCCGACCACATGGTACACGGGCACGCCGTCAATGACATTCGATTTTACGTGTAGCGTTGCATAGCTGGCGTTCAGCATGCCATAATGCATCCGGAATTTTAGCCATTCGCCCGGCTGAAAAGTGGATTCCTTTTTAGGGCGTTTCTTCATTTTAGCGGGGGATTTTTGTGGTTCGGAATTAAGCGCTAAATCACCTGAATCGCTTTGTTGCGCATTGGTGAGCAATCCGAACGATAGAAAGAACAGCATCAAAACATTCTTCATGACTTTCAATTTAGAATAAAATTACTAAATGCTTGTGCAAACATTTCGTTAATACGTACTACTTAAACAAAATTTATTCCAAAGTATTGTATTGCGTATTAGTGTTCTTTTTTGGCCGGGGTTGACCATAGTTTCAGACGTATGGATTTGCGCCTCGACCTACACAGACCCTTTGAGTGGAAATGACCTGAAACGTTTCCAAAAAAAAGCCCTGACATATTTGCCAGGGCTTTTCCTAAATAACCAACCAAACTTTAAATTATGAAAAACCAATACTTAAAGTTGCTCGGGAACCACCCCTCGCACTACAAATATACGCCTGCTTTTCAGTTGGGAAATCGTTTTAACTTACTTTAACTCGCACCTTAACAAATATTTAGGCAAGTTGGCAGCGTTTACAGTGTTCCGCGCGCTTCCTGTTCTCTTTCTATCGCCTCAAAAAGCGCCTTGAAATTACCTTTGCCGAAAGATTTGGCGCCTTTTCTCTGTATGATCTCAATGAACATCGTAGGGCGGTCTAAAACGGGCTTGGTGAAAATCTGTAATAGGTAGCCTTCATCATCCCTATCGATCAGAATGCCCAGATCACGTAGAGGCGCTAACTTTTCGTCGATCTCGCCGACCCGGGCGAGTACATCTTCGTAATAGCTTGCTGGTACGGTCAGAAATTCGACGCCCCTATCGCGCAGCGCGGTCACCGTTTCAATGATGTTATCGGTAGCCAATGCCATGTGTTGCACCCCTGCCCCATTATAGAATTCAATATATTCTTCGATTTGGGATTTTTTTCTGCCTTCGGCGGGCTCGTTGATGGGGAATTTTATGCGGCCGTTGCCATTGCTCATTACCTTGCTCATCAGGGCCGTGTATTCCGTCGAAATATCCTTATCGTCAAAGCTCACTAATTGGGCGAAACCCATGACCTCGGCGTAGAACTTGCACCATTTGTCCATTTCGTTCCAGCCCACGTTACCGACGATATGGTCTACGTATTTCAGTCCGACATCTGACGGGCGATAATGCGGCTTCCACACTCTAAAACCGGGCATAAAGACGCCCTCATAATCTTTACGTTCCACGAAAACATGAGCCGTTTCCCCGTAGGTGTGAATTCCCGATAGTACCACCTTGCCCAGCTCATCTACAATCGTTTTGGGCCGTAGATAGCTTTTTGCCCCTCGCTGGGTTGTCTCGACATGGCTGCGACCGGCATCGTCGACCCAAAGGGCTATGACTTTTACACCATCACCATGGGCATCGATATGCCTGTTGATGTTCCCGCCCTGTTTTAGGGGCGAAGTAAGCATCAACCGAATCTTGCCTTGCTGCACGACGTAAGACACTTTGTTTTTCACCCCGGTTTCAAGACCGGAATAGGCCAAAGGCTGAAAGCCCCAAGCCGACATATAATAATGGG
>JBATUY010000207.1:0-3586 GCA_049671465.1 Pricia sp.
GAAAGGATGAGGAAATCATTGACCTTAACGGCAATAGGGTTTTGATAGATGGATTTACCTACGTCCATACAATGTTCAGACACTTCTCTTCCCACATTAAACAGCATCAAATGCAAAAATCTTATCATTTTGACACCAACATCGGTTTTAAAGAGATACCATATTTTTTGACAGATGCAATCCGTTCATATACCACATTACCTGAGAGTAGTTTATTCGACCAAAGAAGAATTTATTTTAGCTACAACTCGAACCCCTACGCAATTTGGTTCAGACCTTTCAAGAAGGATTTAAAAGGTGGAAAAAGAGAGGAATACTTGAGAGCGCAAACCTTTTATCCCATAGAGAATCACCAAGAGCTCTCTAAATTATCTGATATGTTACTCTTAAAGGGCAATAGCACCTTTTCTTTTTATCACAAGACAGATTCTAAAGAATGATATGACAAAACCATTTATACGTTCTATAATCCGGAAATCATTGATGGAACTTTATTCAAAAGATGCGTTGTTAATGGATTCTGCCTATGATATCAACGAAAGAACGGTGACTCATCGGCTCGCAATTTATTTAGAATCTTGCTTTCAGAAGTACGGATATATAGTAGATGTAGAATATAACAGGATGCGAGGCGATACTGTCGGAGATGCTGTTGGAAATTTGATGGGTAAACGGCTTTATTGGGAAGAAAATGAACAGGGCTCAAGCTATGTGTATCCTGATATTATCGTACACAAAAGAGATACTGACGACAACTTGTTGCTCATTGAGGTTAAAATGTCCTGGAAGAATGGAAAAAAAAGTGATGACCTTCTCAAAATAAACGAATACATAAAAGAAATCGGCTATCAATATGGTGTTTATATTGAACTATCTCCAGATATTGAAAATAGTCAAATCCTATTCGGACCATTTAATTAAATATCGACCTCACCTCCTCATAAACCCGCTCAAAATTAGCCGCCAGATCAGCATCGGAATATCCTTTATGCTGCTCGGGAAGTCCTCTTTTGATGCGCTGTAGTTCAAACTGTACCTTCTTATCCTTTCCATCAGCATAGGTAATAAACTCGCCCTGTTTCAATCTAAAAAATACATCCGCTCTGATTTTTGGAATCTCCTTTTCGCCCGTGGTAATCCGTGTGTCAAAATCGAGGTTATGTCCACGACTTATACTTTTGGTCGGGTCTTTAATGATTTCAAAAAAGCGTTCATAATATTTAGCAGTATCCGGGTCATTGACCTTGCCAAAAAATTGATAGGAAAGATTGCTCAATATCGCCTTGCTCGCCTTTTCGCCATACATCATATCGTTTTGGATTTTGTCCTGCATCACGTAAATGGTTGAAATGTTATAACTTCTTAATGTAGCCGGAATGCGGTGCATATTCAATAGCCGGATGGTCGGCGCCTCTTCCATCAGAAGAAAAGAAGGTTCACTGTTGCGGACGCTCATCTGTTTGGTAATGGTGTGGATGATGGTTGCAATCACGGGCGAGTACGAAGTCTCGAACTTCGGGTTGTTCACTACCGAAATCACGGTTGGGTTTTCGGGACTGTTTATATTGAGAGGCACTTCATCTGCGGACAAGGCCATAAATATCCGTTGGGTGCTGATTCGTTTCAGGGCATTGGCCAGCGTACTTTTTACACCAGCGGTCTGTCGCTCCGAATCCTTCCCGCTGATAAAGGCATCGGCCATCGCCCTCGATGTGGTGTTGGTCTCCAAAAACTGTATAAGGCTGTCCGTGTCCAGATATTGGTAAATGGCTATCAAATGTGGCAAGGTGCAAAATTGGGGATAGGTCGTTTTCAGTTTCCAGATCAACCCACCGATAAGTCCTTCCGCTGAATCGTTAAAGAATTTGGTAGTTCCCGTAGTTCCGGATTCCCGTTGCTCCAAAAGGTTCTCGATCAACACCCGAGATACCTCGTTTACACTTTCCTCGTTTTCCAAATAGCGAGGCGCGATAGGATTTACACGATGGATGATTTTATCAAAGGAAATGATCTTAAAAGGGATATTGCTATCCTTAAAAAGTGGACATGCCATTTCGGTCAGCTCAAAATCCTTGTAGTCGTGAATGATACCGCAAAACTTGTTCTCGCGAAAGTGTTTCAGAAAACCATATACCACGCTTTCCGTCTTACCGCTTCCGGCAGAACCGATGACCGATGCACCACGCTTGATATTGTCCAGCTTAAAAGTACCCTTGGTGGTAGCGAAATCTACGCTGTATTTGAAATCGCCTTTGGGAGCAATCTCAGACTTATGCAGGAATACATAGAAGCCCGTATTGATAAGGAGTAGTGGACAAATGACATAGAGCAAGGTCAATACCAGATCGTTTGTTTGTTGAAGAACGTACAGTACCATTGCAAGCATCAGCAGATTGAGCACAAACGCAATCCTCGTTCCCCGATACATCGCATAGAAAACCGCACAGGAAAAGCCTATGATCGATAACAGCGTTAAGGGATTTTCTATCTGCATTGTCTCCATATTATATCCCGATGGAACTTGACCTTACGGCGATTTGCATACCGCGCCGGACACTTTTTAGCACTTTCATCGCAATTTGCGCTTGGGTAACGGGAATGGTCGGCATAATCGGGATGCCGGCCTTACCCATCAGTTTGAACGCGAGCGCCTTTTCATTGGTTGGTAGTTTCATCAAAGCGGCGAAATAGTTTTTCGGATTCTTGACAAAGTCCTTGCGGGCCTTGTAGGTTTCCGCAAAGTTTCTTTCGTATTTAAATGTTTTATCAAAGGTCGTTTCAGCTTTCGAGAAAAAGGAATCACGATCAAAACCACGTTTTACGATTTTACCGTTCAGCTTTACGTCGGAAGCCTTGTATTTACTGCCGGGCGAAAGACTGTACCTGTTGGATGCATCCTTTCGACTTACGATGATATGGATGTGGCTCTGCTCGCCAGCCTTCGGCATTCCCTGTATGACGCGTTTTCCACCCTGTTGGTGTGGTGCCTCGCGCTCCAGTTTGGCGATTTCCCTTTGCTTTTTCTTAATGTTTCCGTCCAGCCTACCGCTTTCTATGGCTCGGATTTCGTTCTTCAGTTGGAGAATTTTGGTGGCATAGGGTTGGTTTTCCTTTACCTGGATATCCGTTCCCTTGAACGCCCGTTGATGCTCGATTTTGGCAAAGTACTTTATATCGTTTACGGTAACCGGGCGGCCGTTGATCTCCCGATTGAATGAGTCGGCATAATCCTTCATCAACACACGTGTATATTTTTTCAGGTCATCGCTGTTGTTCTCTAATTGTCCCAGTTCATACTTTGAGGGACTGACTGTAATCGAGTAAAACCTCGGTTCGTGCTTTTCCAGTTTTGCTGTATTACTGTCGATTTCCACGACCACTTCTTCCGCTGAAATTTCGTCCCCATATTGATTGAAAAAATGCTCCATATCTTTCTGTTCGAGGCCTTGATTTTCCTTCTCCAGATAGCCCACAAAATCAGCTGAACTTTTGGAATAATTACCGCCCATTTTCTGGGGTGTGACCGTGATGTACATACCCTGACTTTTTAAAGTTGGTTGTTCGGTTTATCGCTTTCGCGCCCGCC
>JBATUY010000208.1:0-4533 GCA_049671465.1 Pricia sp.
TCCTTAATTCCTCTGGACAAATAATACATGGGTCCGCCGAAAACATTACCGTCTTTATCGATATCGCGATATTTCACCCCAAGGGTACATTCCACAAATTTTGAGGACATGCCCAAGAATCCAGCTACAATCATCCAAAACGTAGCGCCCGGTCCTCCGATCGATATTGCCACCGCTACCATGGCGATATTTCCTAGGCCAACGGTTCCGGAAACGGCTGTGGCCAAGGCTTGAAAATGGTTTACTTCGCCGTTGTGGTTGTCTGACTTGGGGGAGTCCTTCTCCGTTGTGCCATTTTCGGTGGTTGCCGTATTGGTAGTGTTCTTCTTGGTGGTATCCCATGATCTGTCGGACTTTTCCAGTTCGTCATATTTGCCGCGGACCACCTGTATCGCCGTTGGAAAGTGCCGCACATTTACAAAGCCGAAGTAGAACGTGAAGAACAAAGCTCCGCCGATAAGTAAAATCAATACAATCGGAATTCCGAAGTCGGCAATCGTAATTTCTGTGAAAATCAAATTCTCCCACCAAATGGCGAATGGCATGAAGGCATCGTTGATACGTTCATCCAACCCTTGTTCGTTCAAATTCATACCTTATGGTTTTTAATTTGAACGCAAAATGGCCAATGGGATTCGCAAGTTTGGGGAAAGTCGGAAAATAGTTGCTTTTGTCAGTAAGTCGCTTACCGACAAAAGTGATGGGAAGTCCGATACTATAGGTTTATATTCTCCGGGGGAACGGCCAAACGAATTTTACGCTTTCGTTTCTCCGACATTTCGAAAAGCATATTCTTTAGGGGTTTTAAGTGATAATCGCGGGTCCAGTTTTCCTTTCCGAACAGACCATCCAACAGCGCGGAGAGTAAACGTTTTATTTCATTGTAGTCGTTGATGTCAAACTGCTTGGCATCCCCTTTAAAACTTTTAGGTTTGATTTCCAGCCAATTTTCTCCCCCATTTTTCTTGCGTTTCGCGAAGGTTAAAAACAGCTCGTATAGCGCCGGGGTCAAGATGATCTTACGCTTGGCATCCCCCGGTAATCCTCTTACCAAAACGGAACGCTCCACTTTGCCCTTAGCGTTCTTTTGAGTGTTGAAGCGAATATGGAAATTGCGCGCAATCGGAATGACATCCTCAGACAACTCCTTGACCCAGCTTAGGGCCAGAGCAAAGAAAATCATGATAAGGGACGTTTTAAAGATGGCCGAAAATAGGGTCAGATTGACCGGAGAATCCGTCAGTTTGAAAACTTGAGCGCATAAAGTAATCAAGATACAGGCCAACGAAAGCCAAGCCAACCCTTTCAATCTACGTTTGACGAAGGATTCCCAAAGCACATATCCCAAAAAACCCAAGGTAAAAAGGGCATAATAGACGTCTAGCTCACTGATGATAACATATGTTTTTCCCGAAACCATTTTACTTATTGTGGGAAGCAAGGAGAACAAAAAAGGGAGCCCAACGATAAATTTCCAGTATTTGGAGTGGATGATCGGCGCCAACTTTTCGGGGAGATATCGAAACCACGGCAGGGCAAAAAGGATGAACAGGCTATTCGATAAGGATAGAATACTGCGTCCCCCATCCAAAGAGGTGTGGGCAGCAGTTAGATCTTGGGAGAAATAGATGTCAAGCGCACCTGAAACACTCCAACACAAAACGGATAAAGCCAGCCATACCTGACCAAAATCGTTTTGAAAAAGTTGGGTGTCGAAATCCTTTTCAACGAGGCTCTTAAAATGAACTCTTTTTCTTTTGAACGCGCCTAATACATATTCCATAGAGACCTTAACAACCTAATGTTTTAGTATGCGATGACAGTATGGCATTTTCTAAGGTAGGTTAGTATTTTCCTCAATCCCTTCCAATCTTCTTTAATGCCAGTGGCCACGTCCGTATAGATCTTTTCGCATCCCGCATTTTTCAGAAGGTTTTTTTTAGGCCTTACGACGGTTCCTTCTTCTAGACCCTGGCATATCTTACGACCAAAAGTATCCCATAAATCGTGGGTTCATAATGTCAATTCCCTATACATTTAGAATACTCCTTCATTAATTCTGAAAAATACTTTTGGATACGGAAAAGTTTCCAAATCCATCCTTTGAAATCACCTTCACGGTATAAGCGGTTTCTGGACCAACCGAAAAAGGTTGTAAAAAGGTATCGCTGATGTTGAAAAATTCTTGTATTACCTCCTCGCCCCTATAAACACTGACATCATAGGTTAGGGCATCGTCATCCTCATCCGCTCCGACCCACTCTATCGATAATAAGGTATTTGTCGCATCGACCGTTAAGGAAATATCGGCGGCATACGGTGCATAGTTTCCTAATGGAACCCCAGGTGTGGTAAAAGAGTAAGTATCCCCTAAAATTTCTTGTTCACCGTTTATAGCTATTATAGTCCAACTATAGGTCTTTCCCCTTTGTAATCTTACCTTGACTTCCGAGCTTATGGCCGAAATGCGCGTAATTTCATCTGTACCGTCGTAAACCACAAGCGCATAGTTTTTGACTTTTTCAATGGTGTTCCATTTGAACAAAACCAAAATCTCCAATACCTCATCGGGAACAAGCTCATAATCGGAACAGAGCTCCCCATTTAAAGGAAGCAAACCGATTGTCTTAACGATAGGATTTGTATCGGTTATGGGAAACTCTTCGGGAGAGGTGCCTTTATCGCAGGAAACAAAAAAGGTTGAGAACAAAAACCCTAGAACAATAAATACTGTTTTAAACTTTCTCATTGCTTAAGAATTTTTATTCTTTTAATTTGACCATCATAAGTAAAGCGTAATACGTGAAGTCCCGGGGATAGACTACCGACCTCCACCCTATTCCTTTGGTTCGAACCTCCTATAGCATCTATACGGCTTATGAGCTTCCCCGAAAGATTATAGATACCGAGCTGTATCGGGCCAAGGTTACTTTGCACATGAAATTCGCTGGAAACTACAGTCGGATGCACCACGATAGCATCTTCCATTAAAAAACTATCCCTTACACTGCCTTGACAATCGTTAGATCCAGAAATTTGGATTTCATTGTAGGGTTGGAGATTTTCTATTTGAATCGAATGTTCCGTTATGTCATCAAAAGTATAGGTACGGGATGCCCCGTTGATTTGAACCTCGTAGTTTGGACTTCCTGAAACCGTATAGGAAACTTTATTTCCGTGACGATCCAATTTCCCTCTTTTTGCGATAACGGATGCCGCATCGTTTATGGAAATCCCGTAAGATTGTTCGAACAGAATCTCCGGTACGGATAGAGTGACCCAGTAGCTTCCAAGAGGAAGATTATCGATGCGAAAGACCTTGTCGGAATCAATTTCTTCAAATTGGTCCGATATTCCATTTCCTTCTATGGCGATATTGAAAGAATGACCTGATTCGCTCAGAAAAACCTCAATAGAACCATCGGAGCCTCCCGGACAACTTGGGGTAAGCGCATATACCTTAATGGCGGTTTGGGCGATGGCCTCGCAGCCATTGGGGTTGACCCTGACACCGGCCTGGGTGTTCGGGCATTGATCATAATCATCTGAAACACCGTCCATATCCTTATCCTCTATGCAAGCGGAAGTTTTTCCCGCATCGTTGATTATCCAATCATGGGCATCGAGTAGCTGTTGCCTAGCTTGCGCGGCCTCACAATATTGATTGTGGGGGGCGTCCAATCGCGCCCCATTTTGCAAAGAGGGCAATTGGCTCCATGCCGTTAAAATGGACTCATAGTGGGCATCCGATAGACCACTGGAACTGAACATATCTATCATATTTCTGACTTGCGAAATGTTCCATTCCCCTAAATTTTGGTCGAAAGATTCTGCATTTAGAAACAATCCCGTCATATCCGTAGCGTTCCCAACATCCCAATTCGTAATATCTTGATCAAAAGATTTGGCTCCGCTGAACATAAACGACATATCGCGAATAGTATTGGTCTTCCACGTGCTCATTGCGGTACTGCCCTCTAAAGAAGAACAGTTTTGAAACATACCCGACATGCTATCGACATTGCTCAAATCGGGTATATCGGTGGCCAATACATCCATATTCGTACAGCCGGAAAAGGTGCCTTCCATTGTTTCCCAGTCCACGTCGCCCCATTGATCTACAGAAATTAATTTTGCGGCATCGGGATTGTCTTTGAAAGCCCATCCCGGAAAATTCCCGGTTATTTTAATGGTGTACGTTCCCGGTTTTTGATAGGTAAAGCTGGTACTTCCGGATACCCCGCCATAGATGCTCCCCGCTCCCCAATCCACATCATAATAATAGTGCTCGCCGGGTAGGGTTTTAATGCTAATGGTCCTGTTCGAGGAAATTCCCGGGTTATCCGTTCTCCAAGTGGTGATAAATGCCCTGGGAACCCCATCTAAAATTTTAAAATTCAGAAGATAGGGTGCGCCGGCATTTCCGGTCAGATCGCTACCGCTATAGGGCGTGGCAATCAGGGTATAGGTGCCCGCGGATAGGTTTTCCCCTAAATAATCCGAGCCATCGGTACCGAACAAGGTAAAAGGGGC
>JBATUY010000209.1:0-1624 GCA_049671465.1 Pricia sp.
TTATAATTATGAAGAATTTCAGAATCCTTCTGATGACTTTGATTATAAAATCAAGCTCATGGAAATTCCTGCCGGTAATACTGACATTACACCGTTAATAGATTCGATTCAAACTGTAGAAGTTCAGGTGCCTTCTAGTCATTTCCTCATTGAAAGTAGTGATGAAACGACGGTTACCCATAAGCTATACTACTTGACTGCTAGACAGGGGAGTGGCGAAAATCTGACCGTTGCTGATTCGGCCTTCGTTCAATATAAAGGAAGTCTGCTTTCTGGGGAAGTTTTTGATCAAAATAATATTTCTAGTCCTGTTTGGTTTGATTTGGCAAGATTACAGGCGCCAGCGACGTCGCTTATTTCGGGTACTCCTGCAAGAGGTTTTTCTGCTGGTATTCCAAACTTTAGAGCTGGAAGCGATGCCATTATTAATGACGACGGAACATACACTGTAGAAGACTATGGTGTGGGCTTGATTCTTTTTCCTTCTGGTCTCGGCTATTATAATTTAGCTAGTGGTTCAATACCAGCATATAGTCCCTTGATTTTCACAATAGATTTGTTTGCAGTGAACCAGACCGACCATGATGGTGATGGTAAGGTTTCAATTGAAGAAGATACTAATGGTGATGGTTATTTGTTCAATGATGACGGGGATTCCGATGGCGTTCCAGACTATTTAGATCCTGATACAAATTAGTATCGGTTTTATATCCTTTGTAAACCAAAAATAAAGCCCCTTCATTAAAATGTTGGGGCCTTTATAATAAAACGCTCAGATAGTTCTTTGGAAAGATGGTTAAGTATTTGACTCCTAGATTGATACTAGCCAGAGTAGAGTGATTACAATTTCAAAGACACCGCAAAAATAATTTGCGAAGGCCTAGAGTCGACACGCCCTGAAATGTCGGTTACGTTCTCCCCGACAAACTCCGCTTCATTCTCCGAGAGACCTCGTTCGTAGCGCACATCCAATCCCAAACGACCGAGGTTGACCCCGGCTCCGATATGCAGTCCTACGGTAAAGTCCTTTTCGGCGTCGTTGATGCTAAAGTCTTCCAAGTCGTTGGTGAGCATATATTGAAAGGCGGGACCGGCGAAGATATGTAAGGGGCCTATAATTTCTGCACCGAACAGCACGGGAAGATCTAATTTAGAAATATCGTATTTGGTGCCATCGTTGAGGTTATAGGCACTCTGTGTTTTGGTGTAGACTAATTCTGGACGTATGTACAGTCGGGAAAAAGCAAGTTTGCCGAACATACCGACATGGTAGCCCACCTTACCGTCAGAGCCTTGAACGATGTCTTCGGCGGCATCGCCGACAGCGTTAAGACGAAGGTCTCCGTTTTGGTTGTAATTGACTCCGCCCTTGATGCCGAATCCTGAATCTGATTGTGAAAAGGCGCCAATGCTGAATAGGGCAAAGGCTCCTGTTAGAAGTGCATTTTTCATATAGTTCTCGTTTTTGTTACGGTATCATGGCATCAAAAACGACACCATGATCATTTTCTGTTCTTAACCCTAACAACGGCATCTTCGATGGCTTTATTGTTCAAACCATATTTATCCATCAGTTCTTCTTCCGTACCACTTTCGCCGAACGTATCTTGCGTCGCCACGAATT
>JBATUY010000210.1:0-3199 GCA_049671465.1 Pricia sp.
GGATATCAGCGACCGCTATTGTCCGTATTGTTCGCAAATCAACAGCGTTAAAAAACCGTCCTTAAAGGATTTTTTTGCCGAGTTCTTCGCCAGCATTATATCCTATGATTCCAAACTGCTGAAAACCCTTGGCGCCCTACTGCTGAGGCCCGGAAAGATTACAAGGGAATATATCGATGGAAAAAGGATGTCTTATACCAATCCGTTTCGATTTTTGTTGAGCCTGGCGATCATCTATTTTTTGATGATCAATTTCACCGGAAATTTTTCCGACCTTGACAAGTTCGGAAAGGATAAGAATTCAGACTTTATTGAATCTTTAGACAATTATAATCTGGGCGACGATGCTACAAAAAACGCTAAGATTTCGCAGCAGCTCGATTCGATAAAAATCAATATCAACTATCAGGATTACACGGCAGAAAGCAGGCGCCAAGACTCGCTAATTCTTTCGGACCCCGAAGCGTATCACAAAAGACGGATTTCCAAAGACGCCACGTTTTTTGAGGAACAAAACGTTTATCAAAATTTCTACACCGTGCTGCTCCGCAAAGACTCCATCTACGATTTCGAAGATGCGGTTACTAAATATAAGGTTACCGAAACCCTGGGTAGCCGATTCGCCTTTAATGCCGCCAACGGCATGTTGGCGCTTCAAAGCCGCCCCGGAAGCTTTGTAAGCGCCCTGATCTCGAAACTGCCCCTTACCGTGTTTTTCTTTCTACCGGTGTTCGCCCTGTTCATTTGGGTGGTCTATATCAGAAAAAGCTATGGTTATACCGATCATTTGATCTTTAGCTTTCACAACACGGCATTGTTGTTTATCTTGCTCATAATTAGTTATCTAATCGATTCCATTTTTGAGGTAACCAGCATCTTGATTTTTCTTATGGCGTTTGCTTTATACCTGTTTTTGGCCATGCGCAAATTTTATGCACAGGGCGTTTTCAAAACAATTGTTAAATATTTATCTTTGAACTTTATATTCTTTATATTATCCGCAATTACGCTAGCCATATTATTTGCGGGTAATATCATCGTTTATTAAATCAATACTATCACATGACCACACAAGTAACGAAAGGCATCAAGATTTCCGTAAAGACCAGTTTTGAGGGAACCTTCTTCAAGAACTACAAGATGCACTTTGCCTTTGGTTACACCATTTCTATCGAGAACCAAAGCAAAGATTCCGTTCAGCTCACCTCGCGGCATTGGAAAGTATACGATGCGTTAAACGAACTGGAAGTGCTCGACGGGGAAGGCGTTATCGGAAAAAAACCGGTCATCAAGCCCGGCGAGTCGCATACCTACAATTCCGGTTGCCTCTTGGCATCCCCTATCGGCGCCATGAGCGGCCATTATAATATGGTCAATTTCTCCTCCACCGAAAAATTCCGCGTCTATATTCCGACCTTCAAGTTTTCTGCGCCGTTTGCACTGAATTGATTGGCGACCAGAAATTAGTAATCTTTTCCTACGGTTGAATTAACCATAAGTGTTTGCTACCTTAGCATCCTTAATAATTAATTCTAAATTCAACAGTTCTATGGGAAAAGGATTCTTCCACGTACCGATCGCAATAAATGAACCCATTAAAACGTATGCCCCCGGCTCAGCGGAGCGTGAAAGCGTACTCAAACAATATCACGCTTACTTTAAGGGAAATGTAGATGTACCCTTATATATAGGAAGCAAAGAAATCAAGACTGGCAACACCAAACCGATGTCGCCCCCGCACGACCATAAGCACATTGTGGGCCAATACCACCTCGCAGAGAAAAAGCACGTTGAGGAAGCCATCGAAAACAGTTTGAACGCCCGTGACGCTTGGGCCGACCTCACTTGGGAACAGCGCAGCGCCATTTTCTCTAAAGCGGCCGAATTGATAGCGGGACCCTATCGCGATAAAATCAATGCCGCGACGATGATCGCACAATCTAAAAACATACATCAGGCAGAAATCGATGCCGCCTGTGAAACCATCGACTTTTTACGTTTCAACGTCGAATACATGGCCCAAATTTATGGGGAACAGCCCGCCTCCGCCGAAGGCATCTGGAACCGTGTGGAATATCGGCCGCTCGAAGGTTTTGTCTACGCCATAACGCCCTTTAACTTTACGGCCATCGCCGCCAACCTGCCCGCCAGTGCGGCCATGATGGGTAACGTCGTTCTTTGGAAGCCCAGCGACCACCAGATTTTTTCGGCCAAGGTCATCGTAGATGTCTTCAAGGAAGCCGGACTGCCCGATGGCGTCATCAACGTGGTCTATGGCGACCCGGTCATGATTACGGATACGGCATTGGCGAGCCCCGACTTTGCGGGCATCCATTATACCGGGTCGACTATCGTGTTTAAAGGCCTTTGGAAGAAAATCGGGGATAACATCAACGCCTATAAGACCTATCCAAGAATTGTCGGCGAGACCGGCGGTAAGGATTTTATCATCGCGCATCCTACGGCAAAACCACAGCAGGTGGCAACGGCGATTTCCCGTGGGGCGTTCGAATTTCAGGGACAGAAATGTAGTGCGGCGTCGAGAGTGTATCTTCCGAAGTCTACCGCCACGGAAATTTTGGAATTGGTCAAAAAGGATATCAAATCCTTTGGCAGACCCGGTTCTCCCGAAGATATGTCCAACTTTATTACGGCGGTCATTCACGAGGGCTCTTTCGATAAGTTGGCCAAGTATATCGATCAGGCGAAAAAGGATAAAAAAGCCGAAATTTTTGCCGGTGGCGGATACGACAAATCCAAGGGCTACTTTATCGAGCCTACGGTCATCGTTACTACCGACCCGCATTACACGACCATGGAGACCGAACTGTTCGGCCCCGTGGTGACCGTGTATGTGTACGAGGACAAGGATTGGTCAAAAACCTTAAAATTGGTCGACGAAACCTCTGAATATGCCTTGACCGGTGCCGTGCTTTCCGGAGATCGCTATGCTATCGACGAGGCGACCAAGGCCTTGGTCAATTGCGCGGGCAACTTTTATATCAACGATAAGCCCACAGGTGCAGTTGTTGGGCAACAGCCTTTCGGTGGTGCCAGAGCGTCAGGTACGAACGACAAGGCCGGATCCATGCAGAATCTTTTGCGTTGGGTATCGCCACGTTTGATCAAAGAAACGTTTGTTACTCCCGAAAACTATCGCTATCCATTTTTAGGCTAACATTATGGCGTCGAATTAAAT
>JBATUY010000211.1:0-16978 GCA_049671465.1 Pricia sp.
TGGTGATGACCCCGACCCTTTCGATGAACGCACAGGAAATGGATTTTGAGGACTACAATCCCAAATCAACATTGGTAGTACCGACCAATGAGGTCTCCCGCGCAAAATTTCCTTTTATCGACGTGCACAGTCATCAGCGTAGTATGTCTCCTGAGCATCTCAAAACGCTGGTGACCGATATGAACGCCTTGAACGAGGCCGTCATGGTGAATTTAAGCGGCGGTTCCGGTGCAGCTCTTCGCGAATATATCGATAACATCAAATCGAATTATCCCGATCGTTTCGTGGTTTTTGCCAATGTTGATTTCGACGGCGTTGGCTCCCAGGGATGGACGGAAAAAGCGGTCGCCCAACTAGAGGCGGACATAAAGTACGGAGCCAAAGGCCTTAAGGTCTACAAAAGTCTAGGTCTGCGAAATACGGACAGCGACGGCAACCGATTGGCCGTCGACGATGAGCGTTTAGATGCCATTTGGGCCAAATGCGGCGAATTGGGGGTGCCGGTGCTCATTCATTCCGCGGACCCGAAATCCTTTTGGGACCCGATGGACGGCGACAACGAACGTTGGTTAGAGTTAAAGACACACCCCCGTAGAAAACGATCGGGTACCGATCCGGCCCCATGGGAACAGATTATCGAGGAGCAGCACCGCATGTTCAAAAAACATCCCAATACCCAATTTATCAATGCGCATATGGGTTGGTACGCAAATAACCTGGGCAAGCTGGGCGAATTGATGGATGAAATTCCCAATATGAACGTCGGTATCGCCGCAGTAATTGCTGAACTGGGCCGACAGCCCCGAAACGCAAGGGAATTCTTCGTCAAATACCAAGACCGCATCCTATTTGGAAAGGATAGTTGGCGTCCCGAAGAATTTCCTACCTACTTTCGGGTGTTGGAAACCGATGACGAATATTTTCCCTATTATAAAAAGTATCATGCCTTTTGGGCCATGTACGGTTTGAACTTGCCCGATGAGGTGCTCAAAAAAGTGTATTACAAAAATGCCCTCAGGCTGATTCCCGGACTTGATAAAAGTCTTTTTGACAACAAGTAAAGCGGTTTGGAGCTAAACTTTTTCAAATTGGTTCGTTTTTGGGATTTGAAAATGTCGTTAAGTGGCGTTCGGTTTTACCATGGGTTTGAAGTGGTTTGAAGAATCAGAAAAGTCAACTATCGTTTCAAATTTAGATTGAAGTACTGTGGAAATTATCGCAAGACCCGTAATGGCATCAATTAGATGCTAGATAACGTAAGGAAATTGAAGTAAGGACGCCACATGCGCTTTTGAAAATTGTATTTTCGTTCAGCAAATTAGAACTATGAGCTTCCACTTGCCAAAATCGATTGTCGGGTTTTTTATATATCCGTTATTTCTAGTGCTTTCCTGCAAAGAAAATCAAAATCAACAAACGGCAACCCACCATAAATATACCAATGCGTTGGCCAACGAGACGAGTCCGTATCTACTGCAGCACGCGCACAATCCCATAAACTGGCGGCCTTGGAGCCAAGAAGCGCTAAAGGAGGCCGAAAAGGAGAACAAATTGGTGCTGGTCAGCATTGGCTATTCCTCCTGTCATTGGTGCCATGTGATGGAAGAGGAGACTTTTGAAGATGAGGCGGTGGCCAAGATCATGAACGAAAATTTTATCAACATCAAGGTAGACCGTGAAGAACGACCCGATGTCGATCAGGTATACATGACGGCCCTGCAATTGATTTCCGGAAACGGGGGCTGGCCGTTGAACGTTATTACCTTGCCCAACGGAAAACCGCTCTATGGGGGCACCTATCACACCAAAGACCAATGGATCAAGGTGTTGACCAAGATCAGTGACCTCTACAACAATGACCCGGAAAAAGCGGCGGAATATTCCGATATGGTCGCTCAGGGCATTGCCGAGGCCAATCTTGTCGAGCCCGCCACGGATAATCGATCGCTGACGAAAGAAACCTTAGAAACAAGTGTTGAAAAGTGGCGTAAGAATTGGGATTTGAAGGAGGGTGGCGATAAGGGTATCCAAAAATTTATGATTCCCACCAATCTGAGTTTTCTGCTTGATTATGCCCTCTTGACCAACGATGATAACGTAAAGTCCCACGTCAAAAATACCCTAGACAAAATGGCCATGGGCGGTATTTACGACCATGTGGGTGGGGGATTCTACCGCTACAGCACCGATTCGGAATGGAAAGTACCGCATTTTGAAAAGATGCTCTATGACAACGCACAAGTATTGAGCCTGTACGCAAAAGCCTATCAAATTTTCAAGGATCCAAAATATGAATCCGTGGTCATGGAGACTACCGCCTTTTTAGAGCGGGAAATGAAACATATGTCCGGTGGCTATTATGCGGCATTGAACGCGGATAGTGAAGGGGAGGAGGGGAAATTTTATGTTTGGCAAGAGGAAGAATTAAAATCGGTTTTGGGAAGTGATTTTGAGCTTTTTGCATCCTACTATGACATTGGACCGAAGTCCGTTTGGGAAAAAGGCAAACATATTTTACGCAGAATTCAAGATGATACAGGTTTTGCCAAAGACCATTCCCTCGAACCAAAAGAACTGCAGGCGTTAAAAAAGGACTGGCATAGCCGACTTTTAGAGGCTAGGGATGAGCGAATCAGACCATCCACCGATGATAAGATCATAACCTCATGGAACGCCCTGTTGATCAATGGATTTGTCGATGCGTACAAAGCTTTCGGGCAAGAAGAATTCTTGGATAGGGCGAAATCCGTTTACGAACTTTTAAAGGAAAAATCATACCGCAAAGAGATTTTGGTGCATACTTATAAAGAAGGAAGCCGGCAGACAGAAGGTTTTCTGGAGGACTATGCTTTCTTGGCGGATGCCGCGTTGAGCCTTTACAGCGTGACCATGGACAACCAATATCTAAAATTTGCCCAAAACCTGACCCAAAAAGCGGAAAGTCTATTCGCCGACAAGGCGTCAGGTATGTTCCGATATAACGACGATGATGAGCTGATCGCCAAAATCATTAAAACCGACGATGGTGTGCTGCCCTCGCCCAATGCCGTGATGACGCACAACCTTTTTCTATTGGGGCATATCGAATATAACACCGAATACACCGAAAAAGCAACGCGAATGCTATCGGCCATGGTACCCGCGGTTACTGAACAAGCGGCAAGCTATTCGAAATGGAATGCGCTACTATTGCAAACGGCCTATGCTTTTTACGAAATTGCGGTAGTCGGTAAGAACGCCGGTCCGCTAATTAAAGACGTGCATCAAAATTATGTGCCCAATACCTTGGTGATCGGTACGACCTCTGAAAATGATTCCCCTCTTTTTAAGGACCGGTATTTCGATGACGGTACTTTTATTTATGTTTGTAAAAACACGACCTGTAAACTTCCGGTGGAGACCGTGGAACGGGCGATGGAGCAATTGCGGAATTTTTAAATTAAATTGTGGTCCATAATATTTTTGCGTTTTTAAAACTTTAGGCGAATATTTATAGTAGCACTGAGAATAATTAATCCAAACACAGTAGAAATATGAAATCAAGAACCTATTTTTCGATGTTAATGCTATTCACTTTTTCGGCGGTCATGGTAAGCGCGCAGAAATATTCGAGCATACCTCCTGAGGTTTCGCCCATGCCCATGAAACCGGAAATGACAGAAATATGGGAGCCTGAAGTCGTGGTCGTGGAACCGGCGAAGCGGCTGGGAGATGCCCCGTCCGATGCCATCATCCTTTTCGATGGTACCGATTTGAATCAATGGGTAAGTGCCAAAGACAGTACCGCAGCGGCCCCTTGGAAAATTGTCGATAACGATCACTTCGAGGTCGTGCCCGGAACAGGAAATATACAGACCAAAATGAAATTTGGCGACTGCCAGCTGCACATCGAGTTCAGTGCCCCAGACAAGGTGGAAAGCGAAAGCCAGGGCCGGGGCAACAGCGGCCTGTTTCTGCAAAATCGCTATGAGCTGCAAATATTGGACTCCTATCAAAATCGCACCTATCGCAACGGTCAGGCCGGTAGCATCTATAAAGACAAAGCTCCCTTGGTCAACGCTATGAGAAGTCCCCTGGAATGGAATACCTATGACGTCATCTACAGAGCCCCCCGTTTTAAAGACGGTGGAGAATTGGACACCCCCGCTACGATTACCGTATTGCACAACGGCGTCTTGGTACAGAATAATACGACCATCAACGGTATCACCTATTATATCGGATTGCACAATTATCCATCGGCGCACGGCGATGACGTAATTTCGTTGCAGGACCATGGTAACAAGACCCAATTCAGGAATATTTGGCTGAGAAGGCTTTAAATTCCTTCATATCATGCAAAAGGAAAACTATCCATCAACCCTATTCAATGAAAAATTTGATTTTTTGCTGCCTCTTGCTTCCCTTGTTCAATAGTTGTATCCAAGAAAAGAAAACTGAAACCGAGCAACATACCGCGCAGCCGAACATCATTTGGCTGGTGGCCGAAGACCAATCCCCTCAATGGTTTCCTATGTATGGAGATAGTACGATGGCCCTCCCGAATCTTCAAGCTTTGGCCGATAATGGCATGGTCTTCGATAATGCCGTGACACCGGTGCCGGTTTGTGCACCGGCCCGCAGTGCCTTGATTACGGGAATGTATCCCACAACGCTTGGCACTCATAATATGCGCACCTATGCGCCGGGTCGAAGGGAAGGAGATCGGCCCTATCCTAGTCTCGATATTCCTAGTTACTCCCCGGTAGTTCCCGATGGCGTGAAAATGTTTCCGGAGTATCTGCGAAAAAAAGGATATTACACCGCGAACGGGCCGAAAGAGGATTACAACTTTGAAAAGACCGATGCCGCCTGGAACGAGAGCGATAAAAATCGTCACTGGCGGAAAAGGAAAGACGGACAGCCCTTTTTTGCCGTATTTAATTTTAACGTATGTCATGAATCCCAAATCTGGAAACGGAGCAATGATTCCCTTTTCGTAGATCCGGCAAAGGTACCCGTTCCTCCATATTTCCCGGATAGAGATACGGTCAGACACGATTTGGCCGTCAATTATAGCAACTTAAAGCGCTTAGATGACCAGATCGGGGAAATTATTTCAGATTTGAAGGAAGACGGTCTTTACGAAAACAGTATCATTTTCTTTTATGGTGATCATGGCGGTCCCTTTCCCAGGCATAAAAGAGCCTTATACGATACCGGGGTCAAGGTACCTTTAATCATCAAATTTCCTGATAACAGGGATGCCGGCCAGCGTGACGACCGTCATATCAGTTTTATCGATTATGCCCCGACCGTTTTGTCCATGGCGGGTATCGAACCGCCAAAAGTCATGCAAGGCATAGCGCAATTCGGCGCCTATGAATCCAAAAGAAAACCGGAGTACACATTCCATTCTTCCGACCGTTTCGATGCCATTTATGATCGGTTGCGGGCAGTACGTTCGAAGCGTTACAAATACATCAAGAGTTACAATACCGATCTTAGCCATGCCTTGCCCGTAGCCTATCGCGAGCAAATGCCGATGATGCGAGAGCTTCGAAGTTTGCATAAAGCAGGAAAACTAAATGTAAGCCAAGACCTATGGCTCAGTGAGGTCAAACCTGAAGAAGAACTGTACGATCTGAAAAAAGACCCTTATGAACTACATAATCTTGCCGGCAATAAAGATCTTCAAGACACCCTAACGTCCTATCGTAAAATCTTGAACGAGTGGATACAAGATACCAAAGATTTAGGGGAATTTCCGGAAAAGGAATTGATAGCTAATTTTTTGGTCAACGGAAAACAGCCGAAGTTACCGGATGTAGAAATGGAGGTAAAAAACGATAGCATTCGTATCGTTTCCAAAAAATCGGATGCCACCTTGGTCTGGAAGCGGCCGCAAGACTCGGTATGGAATATCTTTATCCATCCTTTGCCTGCTGGTTTACCCTACGAGGCCAAAGCAGAACGCATCGGATATTCGGATAGTGAGGTTTTGGAATTTGAATGATATACGGGACCTGAACCATTGCGAAGTCTCCAATTTTCATTCCACCTTCCTAAAAACCAAAAGCCTGATATCCGCGACCTCCGCGCCGGGGACTTCCAAAGTTTTCAAGGTCAGGGTGCCCGTTCCTGCTTTCAGTACCATAGTGCCCAAATCCATAGGTTTGAAGTCCTTGACATAGGATTCCTTTCGGGGCACGCGATCGTTTTCCATGCCCTGAAGGGGTGCGTCGTTGGCGACCGTTATCTTCTTGGCTATTTTGCTGCTGGCCAAGCTGAGCTCAACGATTGACCCAAGATTTTCTTCACTGACTGCATAATAAAGTTCGACGGCAAAATGGCCATCGGCCAAAATTTCGACATCCCAAGTGATGGAATCTTTTGCGCTTGACCAATTCGTAAAGAAACTGTCATTGGGATACTGATTACTACGTTCTATATTGCCATGAGGGACGCCGTCGCGCGCCGGTAAATGGGTATATAGATAGCTCGGATGACCCAAAGTAAATGGTCTGGCATCGCTCTCGGAAGTTTGGGGCCTTACCTCGGCGATCCAATCGGTTTTTGCCTTTATCAGTGAATCTTTCAACTGGGGATATCGAGCGGAAATATCCGTATTTTGCCCTCGATCCTTTTGAATGTCGTATAGTATGTTCTCGTGATCAAGGCGATACTTTTGGGTACGTACACTGGTTCTACCCTGCCAATGGTTGAAGATCATACGGTCATTCCATTGAACATTTTTATCGAACAGTAAAGGCGTCAAGTCTTTACCATCAATGGGTTTGGCCGTAACCGGGGGTAGGTCCGCCATTTTTGATAAAGTAGGCAACAGATCGATGGCACCGGTAAGCTGGGAAATCGTTTTGCCTTCGGGAAGGGAATCTTTCCACTGGATATACATGGGAGAACGTACTCCCCCTTCATCCGTAGATCCCTTGATGCCTCTCATAGCACCGTTCCACCGAAGACTGTTCGGTCCGTTATCGGTCATGTAAATAACGATGGTATCATCTTCGAGATAAAGTTTTCGCAACTTGGCCATAATACGTCCTACATTATCGTCTATGTTCTCGACCATGGCCAAAGCAGCTTTGTTGAATTCTATGTTTTCGTGATTTTTCGCATCGTCTACCTTCGCCGATTTGTTCAAGGTTTTGTCCTTAAACCGGTTCCAGTATTCATCCGGCACCTGCATGGGACTATGCGGTGTATTGAAAGGAAGATAAAGGAAGAATGGATTTTCTTGATTCGCCTCTATGAAGTTCAATCCACGGTCGGTAAGGTCGTCGACCAAGAACCCGTTGCCCTGAACGATTTTACCGTTATGCTCTAACATAGGGCTGAAATAGTTGCCCCAGTGGCCGGAGGCGAATCCGTAGAAATCTTCGAATCCCATTGCATTCGGATGGTACGGGGGCTGCGTTCCATTGTGCCATTTGCCATAGGCAGCGGTACGGTAGCCCGCTTTTTGAAAAATTTCCGCCAAGGTAGTTTCATCATAATCCATCCGCTCGCCCCCAGCGGAAGTGGCATACACCCCGGTTCTCGGAAAATACCTGCCCGTCAACAGTTCGGCGCGGGTAGGGGAGCAGACCGGCTGCACGTAGAAATTTTCGAACGAAACGCCGTATTTGGCTATTGCATCGATGTTCGGGGTTTCGAGGTCCGTATTTCCGCTGCTATTTAAATCGCCCCAACCTTGATCATCGGCCAAGATCAAGATGACATTCGGTTTTTTGTCTGCTCGGGTATCTTGCGTTCGGGATGTTTTTTCCTTTTCTTCTTGACATCCTGCAAGACAGAACAGCACCGAAAAAAAAACGGGGAAGTAAAGATTTTTCATAGTTGAGCGCGTATTATTTTTCAAAATAATATCGTAGGGCATCCTATTGTTCAAGATTACGAGGCCGTTACCTTACTATTTGCCAAGATAGGAATAAATCGGAATACCGGGCGGGCAGCATTTTTAACTTTTCCATTCAAAAAAAATGGTATCTTGAGACCGATAAAATCGAACCACTACCAAATGCTTTACCAAAGACCCCGGGTACTTTATGTATCGTTATGCGTATTGATTTTTGCTTTTTCCGCTTGTAGCGAAAGGGAAAAAATACAAAATTATGTGATGGACGGCCCTTTTAAAAAATGGCAACCCGTTACCCTCATCTTCGATGGGCCTAATGTTTCGGAATCGGATGAAGATAATCCGTTTTTGAA
Source organism: Pricia sp. (assembly GCA_049671465.1). GTDB lineage: Bacteria > Bacteroidota > Bacteroidia > Flavobacteriales > Flavobacteriaceae > Pricia. Next base: position 8,212 of record JBATUY010000211.1, read on the forward strand.
CTACGCACTTCAAGTGAAGTTTCGCAATGGAAAAGATACCTATACCGTAAACGGATATTTTGCCGCTGACGGAAACGCTTCTGAAACCGGTGCCGAAAGCGGTAATAAATGGAAGGTGAAATTTGCCCCGCATAGAGATGGAAAATGGGAATTTCAAGCCTATTTTGCGGAGGGAACCGATATCGGTATTTCCCAGAATCCGTTGAAGGATAAGAAAAGGGCCGTCTGGAAATCATCGGGAAGTTTTGAAATTGCTCCTCCGGACTCCACCGCCACCGGATTCTACAAAACCGGAAAATTGGCCTACGTCGGAAAGCACTATTTGGAACAATCGGAAACCGGAAAGCCATTCATAAAGAACGGTGTGGGTAGCCCCGAGAATTTTCTGGCCTACCACGAATTCGACGGTACCTTCGATAATGGCGGTGCCGATACCCCGACCCTTGAAAACGGACTGCATCAGTATTTTCCCCACGTTGCCGATTGGAAAGACGGAAATACTACGTGGGGCGGGGGTAAAGGAAAAGGAATGATCGGCGCCCTTAACTATTTGGCCGATAAGGGCATGAACAGTCTCTATTTTATGACCATGAACGTTGCCGGTGATGGCGATGACGTCTGGCCTTGGACGGCCCCCGAACAGCAAAGGCGGTATGACGTTAGCAAGCTGGCACAATGGGAGAAAGTATTTACCCATATGGACGGTCTGGGCGGGGCCATGAATGTATTTACGCAAGAGACCGAAAACGATTCCCTTTTGAACAGGGGCGGTCTTGGTCTAGAACGAAAGTTATATTATAAAGAACTTGTGGCGCGATTCGGCCATCATTTGGGCATTGTATGGAACTTGGGCGAAGAAACCAATCGAAGCACCGAAGAATTGAAGAGTTATGCAGCATACATACGCAGTATCGATCCTTACAAGCACCCCATAGCAGTGCACAACCATATACGGGTCACCGGAAAACGTGTGGAGGGGAGAGCTCTCGACCCCATAAGGGAGACCTTCACGCCCTTGTTGGGCTACACCAATTTCGAAATCCCTTCATTACAGATGTACGACACCGTGGAAGTGCATCGGGAAGTCAAAAAGTGGCGCGACCTATCCTTACAAAAGAAACAGCCTTGGGTGGTCTACTTAGATGAAATAGGACATTATGATATTGGTGTCACCGTTGATTCGGCCGAGAACAATAATTACGACCAAGTGATGCACAGCAGTCTATGGGGGAGCTTGATGTCTGGCGGCGCGGGCACTTCATGGTATTTTGGCGGACTCGATACCGGAAACAACGATCTCGCCGCGGAAGATTTTCGAACACGCGACCAATGGTGGAGTATTTCCACCAACGCCAAGCAATTTTTTAACGACCATCTGCCTTTCTGGGAAATGCAGAACCAAGATGAGCTTTTGAGCAATGAAAAAGCCTATTGTTTTGCAAAAAAGGATGAGATTTACGTGGTCTATCTTCCCAAATGCGAAAAGACGGATTTGAAAATCGGTGACGGGGCTTTTACCATTGCCTTTTACGACCCCAAAGAAGGGGGGATGCTATTGGACAAACAAAACGAAGGGTGGAAGATTACGAAGCCGAACAGTGTAGAACTATCCGCTTATAATGGTCAAAATGAAAAAGATTGGGTCATCGTTATCAAAAGAAAATAGCATCCTGACCTCATACAAAAAGCAGTACATGATCCGTAGTATTTTGAGTATTCTAGTAGTTGCGATTTTTTTCTTTGGATGTAAAGAAAATCCATCCAAAGAAAATCCATCCAAAGAAAATCCATCCAAAGAAAGTCCATCCTTTCCTAAAAAATCGAAAGAGGTTTCCGAAAAAGCAGACAAGACACAAGATTCGGATGTACACGAACAGAAGGCGCCCCAAAAATCTTTTCGCTCCTTTGAGGGCCTGGCCGATACGACCTTTGTGCGTTTGGCGGAATTCAGTGATGCTTTCGCCTACGATTTGCGCTATGCCACCACTAATAATTTTTTGAAGGAAAAAGTGTACGATTGCGCCGAGTGTTATACACGGGTCAAGACTGCCAAGGCTCTGCTGGCGGCCAATAGTGATTTTCACGAGAAAGGTGTGCGCATTAAATTTTTCGACTGCTACCGGCCGAATTCGGTGCAATACAAAATGTGGGCGATAGTACCGAATCCCCAATACGTCGCAAATCCGGATAAAGGCTCCATTCATAATAAAGGAGGAGCCGTAGACATTACTTTAGAGACATTGGACGGCGAGGAACTCGATATGGGCACGGACTTCGATTTCTTCGGAAAACGAGCCTATCACGACATGACCGATTTGCCGCAAGAAGTGCTAGACAACCGAAAACTACTCAAGGAAACCATGGAAAAGCGTGGCTTTTGGTCTATCAGAACTGAATGGTGGCACTACAATCTCGGTGCGGCCTCCAACGATAAGGTGGCCGATTTTAGGTGGGACTGTGATTGATACATCATTTTAAAACCTATCTAACCTCGAGTTGCGTTTGAAAATGGACACCTATGAAGACCAGCCTTTCAAGACTAACAAACGAAACCATGAAAAATAAAATATACATAGTAATGTTAACTTTCTTTTTTGGAGCCACGGCCATGGCTCAAGATACGATTATGCCCCTATGGCCAAAAGATAAAATCCCCAATCGTATTGAAAGCAACGAAAAAGAGCAGCACGTTTTCAAGGATATTTTAAGGATCAGCAACGTGCAAGAACCTACGATCGAGGTGTACCTACCAGCCAAGGCTAACGCTACCGGAAAAGCGATGCTTATATTCCCGGGGGGAGGATACGGTATTTTGGCCTATGATTGGGAAGGCACCGATATCGCAAAGTTCCTGAACGGTAAAGGTATAGCGGGTATCGTAGTGAAGTATCGCTTGCCTTCGGATGCTTCTCAAAATGAGAAATTCAATGTGCCCCTTATCGACGCACAGCGCGCCATTAGATTGATTCGAAGCAAGGCTGACGATTTTAACATCGACCCCGGCAAAATCGGAATCATCGGTTTTTCCGCAGGTGGACATTTGGCATCGACCTTAGGTACGCATTTCAACGAGAAGGTATACGATCCCATTGATGAAGCCGATACTCAAAGCGCCCGCCCCGATTTTATGGCGCTTTTGTACCCGGTAATCACGTTTACCCAAAATACGAAACACTCCGGCTCACAAAAAAACCTTTTAGGAGACAATCCGTCGACTGAAATGCTTGAGCGCTTTTCAAACGAACTTCAAGTGACCGCTGAAACCCCGCCTACATTCTTGGGCCACGCGACCGATGATGGGGGAGTACCGGTAGAAAACAGTCTGTTGTTCTACCAAGCCTTGAAAGACAAAGGCGTCTCCACCACCATGCATATCTATCCCAAAGGAGGACATGGGTTTTCGTTGGCCCTTAACGATTCACACCTAAGTGGTTGGCCGGACCGTCTGTACGATTGGTTGGAAAGCTTGGATTAGTTTTTGGGATTTTTTGAAAAATAGGAGTGCTAATCAAAAGACTTTTATATTTTTGCAGTCCGAATAAGCGAGCCAAAGATTTTTTGATCTGGCATTTTATTATTTGGATTTTTAATCGGGATGTAGCGCAGTCCGGTAGCGTACACGCCTGGGGGGCGTGTGGTCGCAGGTTCAAATCCTGTCATCCCGACAATTATGGTATCAAACGACACCAAAACATAGCTAATCTTATGAAAATCAAGGATTTTCATTTTTCTTGATATCATAAGATTGGCTTTATTATCAAATGAAAGGTTACCTATTCGGTTACCTGATTTATTACCGAAATTTTCACTACTTTGGTAATAGCATAGAGTTGGCTTTCGCAGCGATTTCACTTTCGTAAACAAATCGATTATTCACTTAAAGCGAGAGTTTTTACATACTTATTAATGTGCGACATCGAAAACTCGACTAAGAGCGGTACGGCGGGAAGCTGGTAAAGCAAAATCAGTGTTTACGCCATGGTTTCGGGGAGGAGGTAAGATTTATTTTAAAAGGAAAAAAACACAAGAAAATGCGGATACGAGCCAGAGATATCGCGATAATATAGCTTCAGACTTCGATTACCAGCCCAACATGATTGAAGGTATAGTTGCTTTGCTTGGTGCGGATAGCTAAACTGAAATTTTGGCAATGCCCTCATTTTGAAAACCGTATAGGGGCGAGGTAACCTCTAATACCATGAGCCAATTTAAGAAATGTCTTAAAGCATGGTCATATCTTAACTTGATTAATGAAATAACTTTCGCGGAGAGTGTAATTCTTTCGCCAGACGAGGACTAAGGCTTTCTATATTGAACGTCTTCATCCTCCAGGGAGTAACACAGTTTTGATTTTTTCATCCCAAAAATTCTTCCTTCCCGCGCTTCGTAATTGGCATAAAGAGCACCATTTTTTCTAAATGCCTGTTGTAGGCCTTCTTCCCTTCCCCTGTTCAAGGTCATTTTCTTGAAGAGCTCACCGGTCGGGTACCACTTCTTCTGTACCCCATGTGGCCGTCCCGTATCATAATTATAATGGGCAATCAGGATATGTACCGAATCTTGGGACCATATCTTTTTCTCCCCATGTAGTTTCCCCCTGTCATAAGTAGCGAGATTTTTAAAATGCCCGTCAGGATACCATCGGATATACTCGCCCTGTTTTTTCCCATTTAAGACCCCGAATTTTTCCTTCAAGCTTCCATCCGGATAATAACTTGCACCATATCCAGAAAAGAGGGTGTCTTTCATTGTCCATATCGATGTTTTACGATCGTATTTGAGGTCCGAAATATCTGTATGGCCATCGATATGCACCTGCAACGCAAGGCATCGAAAACAAAGTTGTTCTCGATGACCATCTGATCCGGAAAAAAAAACCGATTGCCGGGCTATGGATAAAATACTGGTCGAGAACGTGAAGAAAAGAAGTGACCAACCAAACGATGGCCATTTCTCATGTCATAATCACTTAAATAATGTATCATGAAAAGTATCATAGTACCTATCGATTTTTCCGAACAATCGGAATATGCCCTGAAGACCGCCGCATCCTTGGCAGAAAAACATAAGTGCAAGATCTATGCACTGCACATGCTCGAGTTGAACCGGTCGTTGACCACCTCTTCCGAGGGATTCCATCTGGAATATTCGGTCTATCTCATAAAGATGGCCGAGAAGAGAATGAAGGAATTTCTGAACAAGCCGTATATGAACGATATTCAGGTAGAAACCATCATCAAGCACTACAAAGTATTCAGCGAGATCAATGAGATAGCCAAAAAGCACGATGTGGATCTTATCGTCATGGATCCCACGGGGCGGATGGCCTCAAGGAGGTGTTTATCGGGTCGAACGCCGAAAAGGTCGTGCGTACCTCTGACGTTCCCGTGATGGTCGTGAAGGACTTCGTGCCAGATTACGGTGTAGAAAGAATGGTATTCGCCTGCGACTTTAAGATTGAAAATCTAGAGGTCTATAAAAAGGCGAAAGCTTTTGCCGATCTGTTAGAGGCCGAGTTCGAGCTTGTATATATCAACACCCCTGGTGACTTGTTCTTAAGTACGGTGGATGCGTATAAAAAAATCAATATTTTCTATACCCATGCCGGCTTCGGTAACGAAATGGATATCTACAACGATTACAGTATAGAGCAGGGGATTATCAACTTTGCCGAGGGCTCCGATACCGATTTGATTGGTGTACCTACCCATGGTCGCCGAGGACTTTCTCATTTCTTTATGGGAAGCATCAGTGAGGATGTAGTGAACCATTCCAAAATACCGGTTATCACGTTCAAAATTGGTTAGGTGAACGTAGTAAAGGACAAAAGCGTACCCTTTACAAATTGATGCAGTTCTTGAATCTGTGGTTTTCCCTTCTGCTTTCCCGACCAACCGAGGGCATAGCGTACGAACCATTGCACGAACAATATGGCCATAACGCCCATTTGAACCGCTAACGGTTTGTCCATCGGACTGTTGGAGTAAGCCCAGATTTCCGACAATATAAACGGGGTCGCTACCTCGAAATGAAGGAATATAAAAAAGGTCTATAGAATGGGATTTGTGCCAAAAGCCCTATAATATCTGCAATGCCGACCGTTAATTTCATCTACTTCAAAGTATAGAAAGCCGTGAATTTACATCAATTTGTACCATTTTAGACTGAGTTCAGGGTTGGGTTAAACTTTTTAAGAATGGAGCTTAAAAATTTGATAGTTAGCATATTGCGCTGTCGTAATTACTCCTGTCACTCTCGACGAATTATTTTTATATCTTTTAAATCATTAATCTACAGAGCTTTTAATTTTTGAAATAAGTTGTAAATAGCTCTAAGTTGTGTTTTGTAAAGGGCTTCAAATACGTCGAGGACTTTTAAGTTCTATCTCATGTTCCGGATTTTTGAAAGTTAAATTAACTCAAGCTTCACTTAAATTCAGTAACTTCATTGAGACTGCTGAATCTCAAAAAATAGACCATGAAAAATTTGAAGTTTACCCTTATATCGATATTGACGATTTTAATGAGTTGTGGTAGCGACGACTCCGACATACCACAGACCCCTGCGGTGCCATCTAGTCTTTCAGTCACTACTGATGTTAGTACGGATGGGTCCGGATCGGTTGTTTTTACGGCTACTGCCGATGATGCAACCTCCTATCAGTTCGATTTTGGGGATGGTACGATGGAAACGTCGCAGAACGGAACCGTCACCAAAACCTACGAACAGGTAGGTGACAATACCTATACCGTAGTGGTTACCGCGGGCAACGGAACTGAAGAAACAATTTCGGAAACGCTGCAAATTTCGGTGTCCGTGGCTTTTACGGATTCCGAAACGGTAGCACTTTTAACGGGTGGCAATTCCAAGACTTGGTATTTGGCCGCGTCACAACCCGGGCATCTGGGTGTTGGGCCCGCCCGCGAGGGCATCGATGGTGATTGGTGGTATCCAAAATGGTATTCCGCGGCCGCTTTCGAAAAATGTAGAACCGGGGATTCGGATTGTCTGTGCGATGATGAATTGACGTTTGCCATTGATGCAGATGGAATGTTGACCTATACCTTAAATAATAATGGACAAACGTATTTCAACGCGGCACATAGTGATGTGGTCGGCGGTGGGGAAGATATAGACTTCTGTTACGATTTTGACACTTCAGGATCAAAGAGCGTAAGTCTTTCCGAGGTTTCCGGTAATGTTCCAGAAGGGGAGACTACGGGTGTTCAAATGGATTTCTCGGATGGCGGATTCATGGGGTACTATGTGGGTTCGTCGACCTATGAGATTCTCACTTTGAGTGATGAACTGCTTTACGTTAGGACCTATGATACGGAAGATTCCGATTTGGCATGGTACCATAGGTTTTCATCTACACCTGCGACAGAGGTCGGTGCAGAGCGCCTTGAGACAATTTATACAGATTTGGTTTGGTCCGATGAGTTTGATGTGGATGGAGCGCCGAATCCTAACAACTGGACCTATGATCTTGGGGCAGGTGGCTGGGGAAATGGTGAGGCCCAAGAGTACACTGATAACCCAGAAAATGTAATCGTAGAAGACGGCGTTCTCAAAATAATAGCTAGAGGATCTGGTGATACTGGCGGTGTAAAATATTATTATGATGATATAACTTTGATTGCTAACGGGGGTACAACATCGGTGGTGGAGGATTTTGAAGGAACAGCTCCGGAATTTACCGGTTTTGGAGGAGCTTCTTCCACAGTTGTGGATAACCCTGATGCTTCTGTTGAAAATACATCGACGAAGGTTGGCGAGTCTTTGAAGAACAACGGCGCCGAAGTTTGGGCGGGTACGTTCTTTGACCTACCAAGCCCCCTTGATATTGGTACAAATTCAAGTATAAGTGTCAAGACATGGTCTCCGAAAGCAGATGCCGTGGTAAGATTAAAGCTCGAAAACCAAGCAAATGCTGAGGAGTTTGTTGAAATTGACGCCACGACTACAACAGCCGAAGCCTGGGAAACTTTGACTTTTGATTTGAGTCAAGCGCCGAACTTTACCTATAATAGAGTAGTGCTGTTCTTCGATTTCGGTGTAAGTCCCGCCGGTGATGCCTCCTATACTTCTGCGCGTATTAAATCGGAGAATCTATATGAATTTACATACGGTCGCGTGGAAGTTAGGGCCAAACTGCCTTCTGCTGGAGGTACATGGCCGGCACTGTGGGCCTTGGGCGCAAATTTTGATACCGTCGGATGGCCAGCCTGTGGTGAAATAGATATTATGGAACATGTCGGTAATGAGGCGAACATCACTTCGAGCGCCCTTCACTATCCCGGTAATTTTGGCGGTACGGCCGTCACTGCATCTACAGCTGTGGGTACGGCGACCTCCGAATTCCACAATTATACCGTGGAATGGACCCCAGATAGCATTAAGTTTGTAGTAGACGACGAATTGGTGCACCTCAGTTTTGACAATTCGGGAGACACCCCGTTCAACGGCGACTTCTTTTTTATAATGAACATCGCTATGGGCGGTACGCTCGGGGGAACCATTGACCCGAACTTTACCGAAGACTCCATGGAGGTCGACTACATCCGGGTATATCAATAATCGATTGCTAATGAATAACCAAGGTGCGTTTGGGTTCAATCTGAACCTCGCGTAATGATAGGGGCATTGCCTTAGCTTCTGGAAAAGCGTGGATTGATATGCTGTCGTACTACGAATGGATGCAGGGTTCAAATTTTTCAAAATTTTTAAAATTAACACCAAAAACATATGTCAAGAGGTATCCCTG
>JBATUY010000212.1:0-1610 GCA_049671465.1 Pricia sp.
GATGGGACCTTCATAAGATTCTCCGAGCGCATCGGATGATGCAAAAAGGGCGGTCGGGTTATACAAAAGAGGAAGCCCTACGGCCGAAACCGTTATTTTTTCCAGAAAATTTCTACGTGATGCCATAGTATATTTGGATTTACATTAAAAATAAGGTTTTTGTAAAAACTATAAGCCAAAGTTCGAATATACCTTTTTGCTCAATTCAACTTGACTTCACCGCGGAATACGTTTCGGTAATGATTTCTGTTTTGCTTACATCGAAAACGGTAGCTTCGTAACATCTACATTTCCGCCAGAAATAACAATCCCGACCTTTTTACCTACAAACTCGTTCGTATCGGATAATAAGGCCGCCAAGGCAACAGCGCTCGAGGGTTCGACGACGATTTTCATACGCTCCCAAATCAATTTCATGGCATGTACGATTTCAGTTTCCGTAACCCTGACGATACGATCAACGTATCGCTGCATCAAGGGGAAACTTTTATCGCCAAGTTGGGTTTTAAGTCCGTCTGCAATGGTATTTGCAGATGCGTTCGTTTCAATCTTTCCACTTTTGAGGGAACGATATGCATCGTCGACTTCAAAGGGCTCGGCGCCTATTACCCTGCAGTCTTTCCCAAAAAAGTGGGCCGCCAGACCGGTACCGGCAATCAATCCGCCGCCGCCTACGGGTACGATGACCATTTCCAGATCCGGACATTCCTCAAGCAATTCCATACAGGCTGTACCTTGCCCCAAAATGACCCTTTCGTCATTAGATGGATGGATGAATGTCGCCCCGGTCTCCCGTTCGATTTTTTGGGCAGCGGCTTCCCGTGCTGCAAGGGTCGGCTTGCATTCGATGATTTTTCCACCATACTCGGCTACGGCATCCTTTTTTACTTGTGGTGCGGTCGAGGGCATTACGATAAAAGCCTCGGTGCCTACATTTCTAGCTGCAAGTGAAAGGGCTTGGGCAAAGTTTCCGGATGAATGGGTGACCACGCCCCCATCCTTTTGGGCATCTGTCAACTGCAGAACAGCATTTGTGGCTCCCCGAATCTTATAGGCGCCCCCTTTCTGAAAATTCTCGCATTTGAAATAAACATCCGCCTTGGCCATCCTATTTATAGAACTCGAGGTCAAAACAGGCGTTCTATGAATGTACGGCCGAATTTCTCGATGACATTGAAGTAAGTTGTCTTTTTGCATGCTATGAGCGCTTGATCTTGCCTCTAAAATTACGAATTAATCGGTCTGGAGCCATCGGACGATTCAGGATGTCGAAAGAAAATTAGGGCCAGTAAAAAAAATAAACGTTCCCATCCAACATTCGACCTAATTCTGCGTTGTTAGAGTACCGATAATCAGAACTATGGCCACCGGACGATTTCAATTCAGCATCCTAAATCCATTCAAATTCATATTCTTGGGCGTTTCTCTTCTGGGGAGCCCTCTCGTATTCGGGGCCGCAGCGCAACAGTCCTATCAATCTTCAATTGTAGCCAACACATCCGAAGGAACATCAGAAACACTTACATCATTGCCGCCGAAATCGACACTTCAAATATCAGACCCAGGCCCCGGTACGGTATGGACGGTTTCCGAAACGGCCAAAATCGAAT
>JBATUY010000213.1:0-2097 GCA_049671465.1 Pricia sp.
ATCACCCTTCCGGCGCCCAGCATCCATGCACTCTGAATAGCGAACTGGCCTACGGGGCCACATCCCCAGATTGCAACGGTATCCCCTGCTTTAATGTCCGCATTTTCGGCGCCCATGTAACCTGTAGGAAAAATGTCGGAAAGAAAAAGGCTCTGTTCGTCCGTTAGGGAATCGGGAACCTTGATGGGGCCGACATCGGCATAGGGAACCCTGACATACTCCGCCTGTCCACCTGAGAACCCACCCAACATATGGGAAAATCCGAAAAGCCCTGAAATGGAATGTCCGAGGTTTTCCTTGCACAGTTCGGCGTTTGGATTCGAATTGTCGCACAGGGAAAATTTATCCTCATCACAATATTCACAGTTACCACAGGCAATCGTGAAAGGTATCACGACCCGGTCCCCTTTTTTGAATTTAGTCACCTCGGTACCGATTTCGACGACCTCGCCCATGAACTCGTGGCCGAGTATATCGTTCTCCTTCATGGTAGGAACAAGGCCACCGTAAAGGTGAAGGTCAGAACCACATATGGCGGTAGAGGTCACCTTTATTATTATATCTCTTTGATCTTCGATTTTGGGATCGGGAACGTTATCGATTCTGACGTCTTCCCTTCCATGGTAACATAATGCCTTCATAATATTTTTTTACATGAGACATAAAAGTACCCTAATCAGATTCGTATCATGTACCCATAAGAGACTATTTTTGACCGGAAAAGCTCACATTGGTTTCAAGGGGATTACCGATATAGCTTTTATTTGACAAGAAATCAGGAATAATTCGCCCGTATCGCAACAAAAGATTTATCGATTTTTTGAACTTTGCCAAAGTTAAGAACTCTAATTTCTCAACTTTATGGAAAATGAGGAAGGCTACAGCTTATTCTATTTTTGTCCAAGTCAAAATGGAAATGGTATTCTCATCATCTTCAAATGATCGCCTTCTAGTTGTTTGATAAATAAGGCTAGACTCAGATAGAGTCAATATATTTACGGTTTGAGTAGGATTGGTAAAGTCCGTATCGTTTTCTAAAAAAAACGATATTTCCATCTCATTATTTTTAAAAAGACCACTGAACTGTTCTAGTTCGCAAGGAGGGGTTTCAGGAGGATTTGGAATCCCTGGCCTCCAAGTCGAAATATAGGTCGAGTCAGTTTTAAAAGAGATTCTTTGTTCCCCTTCGCATTCCGATGATTCTAAAACCTCACCGTCGTAAGTCTCGGAAACAAACCGCCAATTACCTATCAAATTAGAGTTGCCTTCTTCATTCTCGGTTTTGTTAGAGCAAGATGAAAATATTACTATAAAAGATAATAGTATTATGCGATAGTATTTCATTTTAGATTGATTGATGTTTTCCTGATTAGTGGCTAGTATCACGGTTGCGGTTGTGTAAGCTTACCTTGAAAATGAACGCTCTAAAAGAGTAAAATATTATCTTCCAACATATCCTTTTTTTGAACTATGAACGGTTCGGCTAAACTGCGTTTTAATGCAGTTTAGGTTTTATCGATACAGTTATTCTTGTTTTTTTTCCGTTTGACTTTCGGTTGCTTTCTTTTGAGTTTCTTCAATTACATGGTCAACATTCTCTTCAATTACTTTATCCTTCCCTTTTTCATTCAATATTGCTTTGCTTTTTAAATATTCAGGACTTGGCCATATCTTATGAAGTTCGCTTTCTAAAATCTCAGTAAGTTGAATACAAGCTTCATATGATTGTAAAAAGTACTGGACCGTTACTGGCAGGTATAGCCCTGATTTAACCCTTGAGAGCGGACCTGCTTTGGATAAATAAATATCATTAGCATATCCTCCATTATGAATATGAATGTCTCTTGTCGCTTTTAGTTCTATATACTTATGATAAATTGGGTTCTCCAGTAGATTAAGTCCAACATATTTACTAAACTCTTCCGCATAGTCTTTGGGTGATTTATAGGCGATTTCATTTAATATATTATCGACAATACCAATTTTTATAGATTCAATGGAGTCCGCACTTAAGGCTATTGATGCATCAATTTTTCTCTTACTTGGTATTTTTCTAGGAAACTCCATCAATACGTTCTTCAGTAAGAAATTTAATAG
>JBATUY010000214.1:0-6164 GCA_049671465.1 Pricia sp.
GCGTAGGATGCTGAACGGCAAGGGTTCTGGCGATACTTTCACCGAGTCCGCCCAAAAAGTTATGCTCTTCGGCGGTCACCACGCAGCCTGTTTTTTTAACGGACTTTAACACGGCGGCCTCGTCGAGGGGCTTTATGGTATGAATATTCAATACCTCTGCGGAAATACCTTGCTTCGCCAGATTATCGGCGGCGATCAAAGCGGGCCAAACCAAGTGACCGGTAGCGATAATAGTGACATCGGTACCTTCTTGCAGTACTAAAGCTTTTCCAATTTCGAACTTTTGGTCCTCGGGCGTAAAGTTGGCTACTTTGGGCCGCCCAAAGCGCAGGTAAACGGGCCCTTCATAATCTGCTATGGCCAGCGTGGCCGCTTTGGTCTGATTAAAATCACAGGGATTGATAACGGTCATGCCCGGTAGCATTTTCATCATTCCGATATCTTCAAGAATCTGGTGGGTCGCCCCATCTTCCCCAAGGGTCAGACCGGCGTGCGATGCACAGATTTTTACGTTTTTGCCCGAATAGGCAATGGACTGACGTATCTGATCATAGACCCTACCCGTGGCAAAATTGGCGAAGGTACTGGCAAAGGGAATCTTGCCCCCGATGGTCAGTCCCGCCGCGATACCCATCATGTTGGCCTCTGCGATACCGGTCTGGAAAAAGCGTTCGGGGTTCTCTTCGATAAAGGTTTCTATTTTGAGGGAGCCTACCAAATCGGCACAAAGTGCTACCACATTGGGGTGGCTTCTTCCCAATTCGGTCATGGCCGCCCCATATCCGCTTCTTGTATCTTTTTTACCTTGATCTGTATACTTCATGATGTTTATTGTTTCTATTCCCGTTTTTGGTCTTACCGGCCAAATATCGCAACGGGCAGGTGTAATTTCTTAAATGCTACTAATTTTTTCCTTTGGTACGGGTCGACCCAACGACCTTAATAATCTCCCAGCGTCTCCGCATTCTGCGAGAGGGCATCTTCAAGCTGCTCATCGTTCGGTGCTTTCCCGTGCCATGCATGGGTGTGCATCATAAAGTCCACACCATGGCCCATAACGGTATCCAAAATAATACATACGGGCTTTCCTTTGCCGGTTCTGCTTTTGGCCTCGTTCAGTCCCTTGATGACGGCTTCCAGATTATTGCCATCCTGTACCTCGAGCACGTCCCACCCAAAAGCTTCGAATTTTTCCTTCAGGTTACCCAGCGGCAATACCTCTTCCGTTGGGCCGTCGATCTGCTGTCCGTTACGATCTATAGTCGAGATGATGTTATCGACCTTGTTACCGGCGGCGTACATGATGGCTTCCCAATTTTGGCCTTCCTGTAGCTCCCCATCGCCGTGCAGGCTGTAGACCAAATGGTCATCGCCGTTGAGCTTCTTGGCCAGGGCGGCACCTATGGCAACAGACATCCCTTGACCCAATGAGCCGGAAGCAACACGCACGCCGGGCAGTCCTTCGTGTGTGGTCGGATGTCCCTGCAGGCGGGAATCCAACAAACGGAACGTGCTGAGTTCATCCACCGGAAAATATCCTTTTCGCGCCAGAACGCTGTACCAGACCGGGGAAATATGGCCGTTGGACAAGAAGAAAAGGTCTTCATCCTTTCCATCCATATCAAACCCTTCCTTGAGATCCATCACCTCGTTATATAGGGCAACAATAAATTCCGTACAGCCCAACGAACCACCGGGATGCCCTGAATTTACCTTGTGTACCATACGTACGATATCTCTTCGGGTCTGTGTAACTATATCCTGTAATTTATCCAGTTCTGCCATGGTAATACCTTGATTTAAGAATTTCCCAAATGTAATCGCAATCTTTTGGGAATACAAGTGAGGCCGAGTTTATTTTTGATGCAATAGCGGTATATAGGAACATGGGATTTTGGATTTGGGATATGTGCCGTGCCTTCGCCCAGAACTTTATTTTTTTGTTAAGGATGGAATGCGGCCCAGTTGATTATCTTTGGCCCCATAAATAAAATTTTGAAGTTTACACTACACCAAACAGACGTCAATAGCAAGGCCCGCGCCGGTACCATGGTCACGGATCACGGCACCATCGAGACCCCGATTTTTATGCCCGTCGGCACCGTTGCCACCGTCAAGAGCGTGCACCAACGGGAGTTGAGGGAAGATATCAACCCCGATATCATTCTCGGGAATACCTACCATCTTTTTTTACGTCCGAAGACCGAAATTTTAAAAAAAGCAGGGGGACTCCATAAATTTATGGGATGGGACCGCAATATTCTTACCGACAGCGGGGGTTATCAGGTATATTCCTTATCCAATAACCGCAAGATCAAGGAGGAAGGCGTTAAGTTCAAATCCCACATCGACGGCTCGACCCATATGTTCACGCCCGAACGGGTCATGGACATTCAGCGTACCATCGGGGCCGATATCATCATGGCCTTTGATGAATGTACGCCATACCCATGTGATTATAAGTATGCCCAACGTTCGATGCACATGACGCACCGGTGGTTGGAACGCTGTATCGCCCATTTGGAAAAAAACCCTTTTGAGTACGGCCATTCCCAATCTTTTTTCCCGATAGTACAGGGATCGACCTATACCGATTTGAGGAAGCAATCCGCAGAATATATTGCGGGTGTAGGGGCAGAAGGCAATGCTATCGGTGGATTATCCGTAGGCGAACCGGCCGAAGAACTGTACGCCATGACCGAGGTGGTCTGTAACATTTTACCCGAGGATAAGCCCAGATACCTTATGGGTGTGGGTACCCCGATCAATATTTTGGAGAATATCGCCCTGGGCGTCGATATGTTCGACTGCGTAATGCCGACCCGAAATGCCAGAAACGGGATGCTGTTCACCGCCCACGGCACGATCAATATCAAAAACAAAAAGTGGGAAGACGATTTTTCGCCGGTCGACGAAATGGGACTTACCTTTGTAGACATCGAATATTCAAAGGCCTACTTGCGCCACCTTTTCGCGGCCAACGAGTACTTGGGCAAACAGATTGCCACGATACACAACCTCGGTTTCTATCTGTGGCTGACGCGAGAGGCCAGAAAACATATTATAGCGGGAGATTTCGCGCAGTGGAAGGCCGTTATGGTGAAACAAATGGATAAAAGGCTATAGCAGTGCTGACCATCATCGACAAATACATACTAAAACGATATCTGGTCACTTTTTCGGTGATGATCTTGCTATTTATCCCTATCGGCATCATGGCGCATCTGGCCGAACAGATCGGTAAGATGCAGGCCAACGAGGCGCCTTTGGACGAGATCTTGGTCTACTTCGGAAACTTTACCATATATATAGGTAGCCTGTTGTTTCCGATTTTTCTTTTTCTTTCCGTCATCTTCTTTACCTCGAAGCTGGCAAGCAACACCGAAATCGTTGCTATTTTAAGCTCGGGGGTATCCTACAATCGCTTTTTACGGCCCTACCTCATCGGGGCGACGATTATAGCCCTGATTATGTTTGTTATGGGCATGTTTATTGTGCCGAAGGCGAGTCTTGGCTTCAACGAATTCAAGTTCAAATACCTAAAAAAGGGAAAGCAGGATCGGGTGACCAATAATGTCTTTACCCAGCTCAATAAAACGGATTTTATCTACGTAAGCAGTTTTGATCCCGCCCGTCAAATCGGTTACAATTTTACTTACGAGCGCTTTACCGAAAATGACGAGCTTGATTTTAAGATTTCGGCGGCCAATATTCGCTGGGTCGAAAAAGATAGTGTATATCGCTTGACCTCGTATCAGAAGCGAAAGCTGGTCAACGATACCGCCTTGGTTCAGACCAAGCGGCGGTTAGATACGGTGTTTACCTTTGACATTGGCGACCTTACGCCAGTCTCGTATGTCGCAGAAACCAAAAATCTCTTTGAGCTGAACCGGTTCATTGACGACCAAAAACAAAAGGGGGCCTCTAACATCAATGCTTACGTACTAGTAAAATACAAACGCTGGTCTTTGCCGATTGCTGCGTTTATACTTACCATAATCGCGGTCGCCGTTGCCTCGGTAAAGCGAAGGGGCGGTATGGGGGTCAATCTGGCCTTCGGTATCGTGGTGGCCTTTGTTTTTATATTTTTCGATAAGGTTTTCGGTACCTTGGCCGAGCAGGCCGGGCTCTCGCCCCTATTGGCCGTAATTTTGCCCAACCTGCTTTTTGGTATCCTGGCAGTTGTGCTATTGCAGAAGGCGAAAAGGTAATCGCTGTTAGTAACTAATGGAGGGTTCGATTTTTTTAACCCGAAACAAACGTTCAGAATATTTTATATTTGCGAACGCAAGACCAGTACTTCAAACTAAACGTAACACACTATGGAATATCTCGATTTTGAACTTCCCATCAAGGAGCTTGAAGAACAGCTCGACAAATGTATGATCATCGGGGAAGAAAGCGATGTCGACGTGACCGAGACCTGCAAACAGATCGAAAAGAAATTGGCCGAAACCCGGAAGGATATCTACAAGAACCTAACGGCCTGGCAGCGGGTACAGCTATCGCGACATCCGAACCGTCCGTATACCCTTGATTATATCAATGCACTGTGCGGCGAGGCCTTTCTTGAGCTTCATGGCGATCGCAATGTTAAGGATGACAAGGCGATGATTACCGGACTCGGTAAGATCGACGACCAAAGCTATATGTTCATCGGGCAACAAAAGGGATACAATACCAAAACGCGACAATACCGCAATTTCGGAATGGCGAACCCCGAAGGCTATCGAAAAGCTTTGCGAGCGATGAAGTCCGCCGAAAAATTCGGAATCCCCGTAGTATGTCTTATCGACACCCCGGGCGCATACCCCGGTATCGAAGCTGAAGAACGTGGGCAGGGCGAGGCCATAGCGCGTAATATTTTAGAAATGACCCGGTTGAAAGTGCCCATAATCGTCATTATCATTGGCGAAGGGGCCTCCGGCGGCGCATTGGGCATAGGCGTGGGCGACAAGGTGCTGATGTTGGAGAATACTTGGTACTCCGTTATTTCCCCCGAATCGTGCTCCTCGATTCTCTGGCGTAGTTGGGAATATAAGGAGCAGGCGGCGGAATCGCTCAAATTGACCGCTACGGACATGAAAAAATTAAAACTGATCGACGAAATTGTCCGGGAACCTGCAGGTGGGGCACATGCCAATCGTGAAAAAACCTTTGACATCGTTAAAAGTAAAATCACGGCAAATTATGAGGAACTTCAAAAGTTATCCCCAAAAGAATTAGTCAACCAGCGAATGGATAAATATGCCAATATGGGCGTTTTCAACGGATGACCCACGGTTTTATCAAGCTCACAAAAATCCGAAGCTATCTTTCTTCGGATTTTTTTAGTTATCAACACAAAATTGTAACTTATGAACAGGCGTTTGTGAACGAACTGTGAATATCGCAGTCCGTTTTCGCCGCGTTAACTTAAGGTTAATTGCATAATTTCGTAGTCATGGAAAAAACCAACCCTGTAATCGGTCGCAAGATAGACAAGTCCACCCTCATCAGTTTGGAGCGCGGGAAAATTCCGCCACAATCCGTTGATTTAGAGGAGGTTGTTTTGGGTGCGATGATGATCGATAAAAAAGGGGTCGATGAAGTAATAGATATCCTACATCCCGATGCGTTTTACAAAGATGCACATCGTTTTATCTACGAAGCCATCTTTAAACTCTTCGAAACTTCTGAGCCGGTTGATTTATTAACAGTTTCCTCCCAATTGAAGAAGGATGGGAAGCTAGATTCCATCGGAGGGGATTTTTACCTCATAAAACTCACCCAAAAGGTGGCTTCTTCGGCACATATCGAGTTTCACGCACGCATCATCCTACAGAAATATATTCAACGCAGTCTCATCAAAATTTCCAACGAAATTATCGAGGAGGCTTACGATGACGGCACCGATGTTTTTGATTTGTTGGACAATGCGGAGGCCAAATTGTACGACGTTACCCAGGGCAATCTGAAACGCTCGGCCGAAACAGCGCAGAACCTGGTGATTCAGGCCAAAAAGCGCA
Source organism: Pricia sp. (assembly GCA_049671465.1). GTDB lineage: Bacteria > Bacteroidota > Bacteroidia > Flavobacteriales > Flavobacteriaceae > Pricia. The sequence goes on from JBATUY010000214.1 coordinate 6,009, forward strand.
TTGAGGAAATTGCGAACAAAGAGGGGCTTAGCGGAGTGCCGTCCGGTTTTGATAAAGTCGATAAACTGACCTCCGGTTGGCAGCCCAGTGACTTGGTGATTGTAGCCGCACGACCAGGTATGGGTAAAACGGCGCTGACACTTTCCATGGCGCGAA
>JBATUY010000215.1:0-7602 GCA_049671465.1 Pricia sp.
GTTGCGGGCAAAACGTTCCAAGCGGTCATCGGTGTAGTTGTCGATACCGAAGCGTCCGGTGGCGGTCAGCCAGTCCATAGGCGTAAGGTCGAGCTGTACCGAACCGATAAGCCGATCGACATCGCTAGTGTTACGATTGTTATTGATGTTCCAGATCGGGTTGGCGTAAATGGTGCCGCCGTCCCTTCCCAAAGGGTTGCGGTACGAGACGTGGGCATCCGGGAAGCTTTGTCCGGTTGGGTCGGTGTAAATTCCCGTGTCACGACCGTTATCAAAATCCGGTGGCGTTCGTAAACTGGCCAATAGCACCCCATCGGCATTGTCACCTTCCTGTACCCGCGATGAGCCAATCTTGGAATAGCCCACATTGGCCGATGCCTTCAACCAATCGTTGAATTGGGTCGATGCATTGATACGGGCCGTCTGTCGATCGTAATCGCTGAACGCTTTTACGACCCCTTCTTGACGTAGATCGGAATAGCTGACCATAAAATTGGACTTCTCGTGGCCCCCGCTGATATTGATGCTATTTTCCAGATAGTGTCCGGTGCTGAAGGCATCCTCCCCGTGGTCGTAAGTTTCCCGTGAATTCTTCCCGCCATGCGGATTATCCGCAGTACCCGGAGCGATGGCGTAGCGCTGAAATCCATCCTCAAAAGTAACCACACCCTGGTAATTGGGGTCGTTAGGGTCGGTGATAAACGTATCGGCACCTCCCGAACGGTCGGAAATCAAATCCCCAAAACTGACCCGGTTGCCCTGAATGTATTGTCCGTTCGAACCTTGTCCGTATCTGCGCTGTAGCGGATGCATCTTATTGACCTCGTCGAAAGAAATGGCCGACTTTACCGAAATATTCAACTTGCCATTGGTATTGCTTCCCTGTTTTGTGGTGATAATGACCACTCCGTTGGCCGCGCGGGTACCCCAGAGGGCGGCGGCGGAAGCTCCCTTAAGTATCTCTACGTTATCGATATCTTCAGGGTTGATGTCGTTGATGCGCGATTGCTGAATAATACCATTGCCCTGCGCCGCCCCGAGATTGCTGGTGGAGTTGCTGACGGGCATCCCATCTACAATAAATAAAGGCTGCGCATTACCGCTGATGGTGTTCTGGCCCCGAATCTGGATGTAGGCTCCGGCACCGGGATCTCCCCCGTTTCGAGTAATCAAGACGCCGGCGGACTTACCGCTCAGTCCCTGTAAGGCTCCGGTCTCTCCCGAAGTAGCGACATCCTTACCTTTAACAGATGCTGCCGAGGAGGCGAACTTATCGCGTTCCCCCTTGATACCAAGGGCCGTAATGACCACCTCGTTCAGTTCCGTAGTCTTGGTCTTGAGGGCAACGTCTATGGTTGTGCGATCCCCGATACGTTCTTCAAGGGTCTGAACGCCGATGGCGGAAAACACCAGAATGTTCTTATCATTGGGTACATCGATCGAGTAGGTACCGTCCGTATCCGTAGTGGTACCGATCGAGGTACCCTTGACCAGAACGGTGGCGCCCAAAAAAGGTCCCGTGCCATCATCAGCGGTGACGGTACCCTTAATTTCACGTTCTTGGCCGAATAATAATGATGTGGTAGTACATAGGAGTACGAGTGAGAGTAGTAGTTTCAATTTCATAGAAGTAGATTTGTAAGCGTATGTTCCGGCCGCGAAACTAGAGTAAGCTTTTTCAGATTGTTAACTGATTTGCACAAATGTTTAACTTTTTACTAAAACAGTTAAACATTTTGGATAATTCTAAATACACCCAATTGATTGGGGTATCAGGGATACAAATGGGGAAATTCAAGGAGGTATTTTCAAAGCAAGGGAAAATTCTTACACGTGTAAGGGAATAATTTTATATATTAGATGGTGCGGTTTTGGGAATTACATTGTAAATTGTGATTTTTTAACAATAAACCTTAGCATTTTCCCCAAGATTTTTTCAATTCTGTTAAGATTAATTATATTGTTTGAACCAAAAACCAGCTCCAAGTACGGGGCCGTACCACACCACCAAAAAAATATAACACCATGGGAAAAAACGACACCATTGAAAAAGTAGTGCAGTTGAATCGTACCAACGAAACGTCAGAATCTAAGATTCAAACTATTCGCGACCTGATTTTCGGAGAAAATATTCAGCAGTACAACGCCGAATTCGAATCCCTGAAAAGTGACATCCTCCGGAAAAAGAAAGTATTGGAAGATTTGGTCGAAGAAGTAAGACAAGACTTGAAGTCGGCCATTGACGATGTGGCCATCGATGTCAATGTCAGAATAACGGAATTGGAATCTAAGATTGATGAGCGGGTCGAAAATCTAGAGGCCGACAAAGTCGATAGAAATATGTTGGGCAAAATGTTGATGGAGCTAGGGGAGAAGGTGAGCCAAAAATAACCGGTACCATAATCCCTGTCATGAGCGAAGACGACAAAATTCAAATTTTGAAAGACATTCTTTTCGAAGACGATAGCGTCTATTTGGAAAGAGTTTCGGACAGGGTGCAACAATTGGAGGAAACCTTTGAAGACCGACAAAAGCTATCCGAGAAAGTCAATCCCATCATCGCCTTTCAACTACAAGAATTTAAACGAAGCATTCCGGCCACTATGGGCCCGGCCATTACCGCGGCGCTTAAAACGGAGATCAGTAAGAGCCAAGATAGAATCGTAGATGCGCTCTATCCCATTATGGGGAAAATGATCAAGAAGTACATAGCCCAAGAAATCAGTAAACTTTCCGACAAGATCAGCCAACAACTTGGGCTCCGGCAAACCGTTCGTTCGTGGTTCGGCCATTCCAAGGAGAAACAACATATCGTCGATAGCCTGCAACCGCTTAAAATCGAACAGGTATTGCTCATCGAAAAGAAAACGGGCCTGCTCAAGGGAAGCTACTCCAATGCCGTTACCATAGATGAGGAAATGATCGCGGGCATGCTCACCGCCATCAAAAACTTTGTAGAAGACGCGTTCAAACTGAAAGGTCAAAATCTTGAACTCATAGCATACGAGCTCTATCGCATTCACCTACAGAGTTTCCAACGCTATTATGTAGCGGTCGCCCTATCGGGCAACTACAATTTAAAGCGCAAGAGCAAAGTACAAGATCTCATTTTTGATTTTTATGAAGATTTCACCACTCAAAAGGAATATGAATCGCTTAGTACCGATGAAATAAACAAAAAATTGACCCAAAATTTCGGATATGCAGATATCTAAAAAGGTGGTCGTACTGGGGCATTTTGGAGTGGGGAAAACTTCCCTGATCCGACGTATCGTCGACGATAGCTTTTCGGACAACTACGAAGTTTCCATCGGCGTGCATATCACCAAAAAAACAGTGGAGTTGGAGCCGGATACTTCCGTCTCGCTTATACTTTGGGATTTGGAAGGTACCGCTGACCTTACTGAAATCAGAGCTTCCTATTTACTGGGCACTCACGCGGTCATTTACGTGTTCGATCTCTCCAGGTCCAGTACCTTTTTGAATATACGTCAAGACCTTGCGGTAATCGCTAAAAAGCTGCCCAATACACCCTTCAGCGTCGTAGGCAACAAGGTCGATTTGATAGTGCCCGACGAGCTTGCCCAGATTTTGGGAAACCATGAGATTTCTTTAGATTATCTGACCAGTGCCAAAACTGGGGATAAGGTCGATGAACTTTTCGAACACCTGGCTAAAACCCTCGCTCTCAATGCTGAAACAACTTAAGGAAAACTTTAGCCATAGCCATCTTCAATTTATTTTGACGGATGCCCATGGTATTGTTGTCGATTGTGATCGAACGGTGCTGCAGGTCACGAAGGGCATACAGATCGGCGATATACATCCCTTTTTTTTAGGAATCCCCGAAATTATGGCCTCAGCTGGGAAATCCACCATATTCCGATCCGTACAATTGGGAACCGCGGAAAAGATATTGACCGTCGATATCGATATTTCAATGCGGCAAGACCACATCTTGTTCGTTGTTTACGACCTTACCGATCATTACCGCGAGTATCAGGCCATGGCCCAGGCCAGAAACGAATCCGTCATCGCTTCAGAGCGCATATCAATGCAGAACGACGAGTTGCAAGAACGGGAACAGTTCAAGAACGAATTCATCCAGAATTTCAGTCACGAGCTACGGAATCCGCTTACGAACATCATTTCATTGAGTAATATTTTAGGGCGTACCGAACTGAACGACGAACAGCAGAAAACTTTACAGGTACTTAAGGAATCTACGGCGAACCTCAAGTTGATGCTAGAGGATGTGCTCAGCATCTCGATGATAGCCAAGGGCAAGTTGGCACTCAACCCTAGTGTGTTCTATTTTCCACAACTGATGGAATTTCTTAAATTGACCTATGCCACCCGGGCCAGGGAAAAAGGACTTGCATTTGCCATTTCGACCGATGAGAAAATACCCGAATATGTTGAGGGCGACCGACTGCGTCTGTTGCAGATATTGACCAATTTATGCGATAATGCCGTGAAGTATACGGCGAAGGGCACCATCGAACTAGAGGTGGCCCTGAATCAAAAACGGGCCGATACCATAAACCTGCGTTTTGGGGTGAGGGATACCGGTAGCGGTATTCCGCCCGAACATCTTGAGACAATTTTTGAAAGTTTCGAACAGCTCGGCCCGACCGAGGGTGCAGGTCTCGGCCTTGCCATTGTGAAGGGGCTCTTGACCCTTATGGGCAGCGATATTCGTATCGATTCCCAAGCGGGTTCAGGGTCTTACTTCTATTTTGATACCACCTTGAAATTTCCGCTGCACCAGCCAGAGGCGCCTATATTTTTGAAAAGGATGGAAAAGGCTGGTGGTACTTCCCATGGCACCTCCAAATTCAGGGTACTTTTGGTAGAGGATGATGCGCAGGTGCAAAAGGCCATTTTTAAGACCTTGGTCGATGCGGGCCGTTTTTTCATCGACGTCGTTTCCGATGGGGCTTTGGTCGTTGAAGAAATCGTCAATAACGCTTACGATATTATTCTTATGGATGTCAATCTCCCCAATGTAAGTGGTGATCAGGTCGTGAAGGTAATCCGGAGCCTACCCACTAAAAAGTATAGGAACATTCCGATTATCGGAATAACGGCCTCCACCCACGAAGAACGCGTCGCCATTTACAGAAAGGCCGGTATGAATTTGGTTATCGCCAAACCTTTTGACGAAGAGGAGCTGCTACAGGCAATGTATCGTCTTTTGAGATGAGGTTTCCCTTCATTTTTTTACGTTAATACTGAAATCTACGTGGTCTTGGATGAGGTCTCAGGGAAACGGACTTCGTCACGCATTTCACATCTAAATCTGTAGAAGTAAGAAAAAGATTAATAAATAAGTATTTCACCGATATTTTATGTATTTTATCGATGTTTTAAAAATAGATTTATTAGATTCTTACTTTTTAGAACTTCGGTATATATTCGCATAGGTTTTAGATAAAACAAAAGGATTGAATTAATTCCCCCCACAATTCAATCCTATTTTCAAAGCCCCTCGTTGGGGGCTTTTTCTATAAACATCTAACGAACTTTATAACCAACCCGACCACTGGGTAACGAAAGTTCCCCCCAAGGGCATTCCAAGAGAAATTTTGGATGCCCTTTTTTATTTCCATTTAAATTGTGGTACGGAGATACTTGTTTTATAAATTTCGCATAATACCTGTGTTGTATGTACAATAGAAATAATTTTACCTGCTACATATCAATGATTTACTAAAAATTATCATAATTTTTTATATTATTTACTTGTTTTAATCAAATCGGAAAGCTACATTCGTTAAGTAAATAACATTTTTTTAGCCGTAAGAAACATGAATCTTGCGGTCATCTTCCCCCGACTAAAAAGTGTGTTTGCCAGTTCCCACATTTAGACAATTAGTTTGATGTCTTTTTTATAAGGTTTTCAGGGAACCTGTACAGATTTGTTTTCAATAGATTCATTATATAACCAACCTTTTTAACGAACTTGAAAATGAAAAACTTAATACGCAAGGGCGGTTCAAGGTATGCCGCATTCACATCTGATTTTTTCTCTACACTACTTCTCATTCTAATATTGTCGCCTTTATTTTCAGGCTTTGCGGGAGCGCCTAGCTCTGAAAGAGTTCCAGGCAAATTGATTTCCCCGATACCTTATCAGTCTACTGTTTCTGGAACGGTTACCGATGCCGAGGGGATACCGTTACCAGGAGCCACAGTCGTCGTTCAAGGCACTACAACCGGTACGACCGCCGATTTCGATGGAAATTACACCATTGTTGCAGCAGCTGATGCTACCTTGGTTTTTAGTTATATCGGCTATAAAAGAACTGAGGTGCTAGTAGATGGCCGATCAACTGTAAATGTGGCAATGGAGGAAGACTCCGCATTACTTGACGAAGTGGTCGTTGTAGGGTATGGCACCCAGAAGAAAGGCGAGGTTACCGCTGCAATTGCATCTGTTCAAGCCGAACAGTTGAGTATCGTACAGACGTCAAGTACGATTGACGCGGTAAAGGGCCAAGTCTCCGGGGTCGATATCCAATCTTCTGGAGGAAGGCCGGGACAGACCTCGACCGTCAGAATCCGTGGTAGACGTTCAATAACCGCTTCGAACGATCCGTTGTATGTGGTCGATGGTATACCGCTGATCGATGGGTCGGAATCGATGTCTGATATCAATCCGCAAGACATTGACAATCTACAGATTTTGAAAGATGCAGCTGCCACGGCGGTGTATGGTTCAAGAGGTGCGAACGGCGTGATATTGGTAACCACCAATCGTGGTAAAGTGGGCAAGACCCAAGTACGGTATAGTAGTCAGATAGGTTTGACCTCTGCGTCAAGATTGGTTGACATGATGAACGGTACCGAATATGCCGCGCTCAAGCGTGAGGCAAGGCGCTCTTCTTGGGACGGAACGATACCGCCCGACAATGATGTATTCTTTGACCCAATCGAGTTGGAATCTTTGGAACAGGGCCGCTCTACCGACTATCTAGATTTGGTACTCGGCAGCGGCTATCAGACCAACCACCAGTTAGGGGTAAGCGGAGGATCAGAAAATACCACCTTTAATACGTCTATTGGTTATTTCAAGGAGAGGGGCATAATCAGCAATCAAGATTACGAACGATTTTCCGGTCGCGTGAACGTCGACCACCGAATCAATGATATTTTTAAGATCGGTGCTTCTTTCTTGATAGCGAATTCGGTACAGAATTGGGGTTCCAATGCGACCATGCAGGAAGCTCTGGCCAATAATCCTTTAGGGGTTCCTTTTGATGCCGACGGCAACCCGATTTTCTTGCCAACCAATGACGGTATCCGTACAAACCCATTGAATGAACTTGTGCCCGGGGCTTATATCGATGAGCGAAAGTGGACTCGAATTTTCGCCCCTATTTTCCTGGATATCGATATCACGGAAGGGTTGCAATGGAGAACGCTTTTCGGTCCCGATATCCGATTGGGTAGAAGAGGGCAATTTAGAGGCAGTTTGACCAATGATAACCGGGGCGGGCCTGGTGATGCCGAGGTAGCACATTCCGATAATTTTGCCTACACCCTCGAAAACATTTTGACGTTCGACAAAGATATTACCGAAAGCCAAAACCTTAAGGT
>JBATUY010000216.1:0-13141 GCA_049671465.1 Pricia sp.
GGCGACGGGCTTTCACAAAGTTCCGTCATTGCCATAGAACAAGACCGTTTGGGCCAAATGTGGCTGGGTACACGCGACGGACTCAACAAGTATGACGGAAGCGCCTTTACGGTATATAGAAACGACCCCAAAGATTCTACATCCATCAGCAACAGCGACATTCTGGCCATTACGGAAGATTCGCGGGGGTTTATTTGGATAGGCACGTATAACGGCCTTAACCGTTATGATCCGGTAAAGGACGTGTTCAAAAGTTTTATGCATTCCACCGCCGATAATTCCTTGAGCAACAATACGGTATGGTGCATTACCGAAACCCAAGATGGCAATATTTGGGCGGGAACCTCCGATGGCCTATCCCGCTATGATTCGACCAGCGATAGTTTTATCCCGATATATGCTTCTGGGGAGAACGCGATGAAACTGCCTTCGCCACACGTTCAAAGTATTCTGGAAACCGAAATGGGAACGGTCTGGGTCGGCACCTCGGCGGGACTTTGCAGATTAGAAAAAGTCAGAAACGGCCGCTATCGCGTTCAAAGGATTATGCCACCAGATAAGGAAACGCAGTTCAGTATTCAGGAAATTGTTGAATGTGGGCCAAAGCGATTGTGTATCGGCACCAGGAATCAGGGGTTGCATACTTTGAATACAGAAACGGATGAGTTTCTGCCTTATTCGAAAAACATTGGGGATGAAGCTTCCGATAACGATGTGCGTGAGATTATCAAGGCCTCTGACGGAACGCTCTGGATAGGTACTGCCAATGGTCTGACCTTGATTAATGGGGACGGTCAAATGCACAAATTGACCAATGACCCTGATTATCCGGAAAGCTTGTCCAACGACTACATAAAGTCGATGTTCATTGACCGTAAGGGGTCGATTTGGATCGGTTCGTACCACGGCGGCGTAGATATCTGGGACGTTTCCAATACCAATTTCATCAATTACACCCAGACTTCGGGAAAAAAAGGACTTAGCCATCAAGTGGTAAGTTCGATCGTAATGGATTCGGCCAAGAACCTTTACTTCGGAACGGAAGGGAAAGGGGTGACCGTCTTTAAAAACAATAGCGATCGCGCGACCTATATCAGTCATCAGAATTATCCCGAGCTCCTAAGCGATAATATAAAATCGCTGTTGGTGCAAAATGATATATTATGGATGGGAACCTACAACGAAGGGCTATTCCAGTTTGATGTGTCCGAACAAAAATTTGTAAATAATGGGTTAAGCGGCCCATTGACCGATTATTTGGAAAAAACCGCAATATACGCTATAAACAAAGGGCACAAAGAAACGCTCTGGTTCGGTACCTTCGGAAAAGGCTTGGTACGGTATGACACTGCTTCACAAAAGATGGAGGTTTTCAATTCAAATGGAGCTGAGAAAAATGCGCTGACCAATAATAGTGTACGCAGTATTTTGGTGGATACCGATAACAACGTATGGGCCGGTACACAGCGTGGCCTAAACCGATTGAAACACCAAAACGGAAAGCATACGGCCATTGAGCACTTTTTCTACGACACTGAAAATAAATCGGGTGACGATATTCTGACGTTGTTCCAGGATAGCGAAGGCAGCATTTGGGCCGGTATTCGTGCCAAGGGCCTGCATCGTTATACCGGTACCGGATTCGAAGCCATTTCGATGACGACGAAGGATGCGATAACCTCGGTGTACGCGATAGTAGAGGATGGCGACCAAAATTTGTGGGTCAGTAGTAACCAAGGTGTGGTAAAATATAATCCCGCTACCGGCGCCTCGACCACCTACGACCGGCAGGATGGTCTGGTTGGCAATGAATTTAATAGCGGTGCCGCATTAAAGGTTAATGGTTCTCACCTCTATTTTGGAGGGCCGTCAGGGGTTTCCCATTTCGACAGTGAAAAGCTCCTGAAAAATACGTACGCGCCCCAAGTAATCCTAACTGATCTAAAAGTGCAAAACGCATCGGTTTCACCGACCGGCGAAAAGGGCATCCTACAGAAAAGTATGCCTTTTACAAAGTCGGTCTCCCTGGCTCATCACCAAGCCAATTTTTCGATAGACTTTGCGCTTCCAAATTTCATAAATCCTGCGAACAACCGATACAAGTATCGCATGTTGGGGCTGGACGGCCAATGGTCATACACGGATCAAAACCGGGCTACCTTTACCATCCAGAACGCCGGAAACTACGTCTTCGAGATTATGGGCGCCAACAATGACGGGGTTTGGAACACCGAACCGACCACGCTGCAAATCGATATAGCACCAGTTCCCTGGCGAAGTACTTGGGCCTTTGTTCTCTATGGCCTACTTATTGTTTCCGCCTTGGCGGGATTGGGGTGGATCGTCAGGTCAAAATCCCGCTTGCGGCATCAACTAGATCTCGAACATTTTGAAAGTCGCCAAAACCAGGAAATCAACAAGGCCAAGCTCCAGTTTTTTACCAACATCTCGCACGAATTCCGTACCCCCTTGACGCTGATTGCCGGTCCGTTGCAACAGCTACTGCAAGATTACCGCGGTAGTAGTTTTATGTATAAGAAACTTTTGGTGATGGAAAGCAATGCCAACCATTTATTGCAGCTCATCAATCGGTTAATGGATTTTAGGAAGTTCGAGAACCATCAGTTCAAATTAGAGGCTGCAGAGGGGAACATTGTAAAGTTCTTGAGGGAAATATTCCTTTCCTTCAGCGAATTTGCCAAAAATGGCGGATATACTTATAATTTCGAAACCTCAAGCGATACCATTTTGGTGTATTACGACCGTAAAAAATTAGAACACGTTTTTTACAACCTGATTTCCAACGCCTTTAAGTATACCCCGAAAAAGGGAGCTGTAACACTGAGAATAGAAGAAGAAGACCATCAAATCGCTATTGAAGTCGAAGATTCCGGTGTGGGTATTCCAGAACAGTTCCGGGAAAAGGTGTTCGACCGTTTCTTTGAAATCGAGCGTTCGAAAAGTACGCTTGAAAGTATGCCGCAGGGTACCGGTATCGGGCTGTCTATTGCTAAAAACAGTGTCATATTGCACCATGGCGATATAGCGGTGGTACCAAAGAAAACTAAAGGAAGTATTTTTAGGGTTTTGCTTCCGCTGGGCCGTGAACACTTGACATCCGAAGAAATCTTAAAAAACTTTAAGTTCAGTGACGATACTACCTTGTACACCACACAATTGAGGCAACCGCCAACGGAATTGAACTTACCGTCGACCGATGTTGTAGGAGATGCCGAAAAAGAAACGATTCTTGTCGTGGAAGACAATGCGCCATTGCGCCATTTTATAAGAGACCTGTTGAAAGACACCTATAACATTATAGAGTCCGGTGATGGTAAAGATGCGCTCAAAAAGGCCATACGTATCATGCCCGACCTTATTGTTTCCGACGTGGTCATGCCGGTCATGGTCGGTACCGAGCTGTGCGCGCAAATCAAGGCCGATTTGCGAACTAGCCACATCCCCGTGATATTGCTTACTTCTAGAACTTCTTTGGTCTATAAGTTCGAAGGATTGGAAAGTGGGGCCGATGATTATATCAGCAAACCTTTCGACCTCAAAGAATTTCAATTACGAATTAAAAATTTGATAGATGCTACGAAACGCCTTAAACGTAAATTTTCAGAGACCCATCCTTTTACGCCCAATGAGATGACCGTGTCTTCTATGGATGAAGACTTACTGAAAAAAGCGGTGCAAATCGTCGAGGAAAACATTGGTAACGACCAGTTCGATATTACAAGCTTTGGTGAAGAGCTAGGTATTAGCCGTACCTTATTGTTTATGAAAATCAAGGCTTGGACGAACTTCACCCCAAATGAATTCATTCAAGAAATTCGGATGAAGCGCGCTTTGCAACTTTTGGAGCAAAGTCATTTGAACATTTCCCAAATTGCGTATCAAGTGGGCTTCAATAGTCCTAAATACTTCAGTAGATGCTTTCAAAAACGGTTCGGGGAAACGCCCTCGAAATATCAGAACAAATTCTTTAGCGACCACCCCGGTCTGAATTGATTTTAACATATTGACCCCGCAAAATGCCCAAAATGCGGCCTTTTTGTACCATTGTATACCCATACCCGTACGTTTCTCCCCCCCTCTTAACCTTCCCTTAACTTAATTTTGAGAAATGAAAATCAAACGGCGGAGCCTTCGCATGGTCGAAATTGTATTGGTCATTTTAATTGTGGGCTTAAGCCTTATGGTTATCTATTTCAGTTGAACTAACTCTAAAATTCAAATCTATGTGTACAATGAAAAAAGAGGGGTGGCTTAAAATTGGCTTGCTGAGCATCTTTATGCTCGCAGCCAGTTTTACGTATGCCCAAAAAACAGTCACGGGTACGGTAGTAGCCACCGGTGATGGTACGCCGATTCCCGGCGTAAACGTAGTCGTCAAGGGTACGTCAAACGGAACCTCTACGGACTTCGACGGTAATTACACCATTGAAATGGCCAGTGGCAACTCCGTCTTGAGCTTCAGTTATTTGGGCTTTATCTCCCAAGATATCGATGTGGGCGACAAAGCTGTCATCGATGTTTCCCTAACCGAAGATGTCAGCGCTTTAGATGAGGTGGTCGTAGTAGGTTATGGTACCGCTAAAAAAAGTGATATCACCGGCTCGGTTTCCTCGGTAAAGTCTGAGGAATTGGCCGCGTTTCCGGTCTTGAACGCCGAACAGGCCTTACAGGGGCGTGCGGCAGGTGTCTCCGTACAATCCAACAACGGTGGGGAACCCGGTGCACCTATCGCGGTGAACATAAGGGGAAACACATCGATTGGTGCCAGTAGTGCCGCCTTGGTGGTCGTTGACGGTTTTGTGGGCGCTGCCTTACCGCAACCTACGGATATTGAGTCCATTGAGGTTCTCAAAGATGCCTCTGCCACTGCGATTTATGGTTCGCGTGGTTCGAACGGGGTCATACTGGTCACTACAAAGAAAGGTCGTGCTGGTAAAATGGTAGTTGAGCTTAACACTTCGTTTGCCAGTCAAGACATTACACAAAGAATCGATTTGTTGAACGCCAGTCAATTTGCCACATATCGCCAAAACATCAATCCGTCTTACACACAGGGGCCGGTTAATACCGATTGGCAAGACCTTATCTATCGTACAGGGAGCGTCGCAAACCATCAGCTATCGTTTTCGGGCGGTTCTGATAAAATCAACTACTATGTATCGGGTAATTACTTCGACCAAAAAGGTGTGGTCATAAATTCCGGTTTCGAGCGATTTTCATTTCTTAGTAATATTGATGTTCAAGCGACGGACCGACTTAAATTAGGATTCAATGCCTACGGTAACCGAAATACCAAAGAGGGCGTATCTACCCAAGCACAAAGTGGTGGTGCCGGCGGCGGCGATGTAATTTCTTTGGCCTACAGATTTGCGCCGGACCAACCGGTTCAGAATCCCGACGGTTCCAATACCCAGAACCCGGTAGGCGATGCTTTTGACAACCCGTTTGCCGTTGCTACCGAAAGTGTCGACGATACGAAAACCGATGATTACAGGGCCAACTTTTATGCGGATTATGAGTTTATAGAAGGATTATCATTTAAAACTACCTTCGGTTTTGATAGCCGAAACCGTACGAGGGGCAGATTTCAACCTTCTACCCTGCTCGGTACTGCCGGAGGTCAAGGGGGTATCGCCAGTCTTGAGTCGTTGAAAGAAACCAACTTTCTTTCAGAAAATTACCTTACCTACGCTAAAGAGATTGGAAAAAGCAACCTCACCTTGCTACTAGGTTTCTCATATCAGAAAAACCGGGCCGAACGCTTTAGGGCCGAGACGCAGAATTTGGTAAGTAACAGTTTATCCTATTTCAATCTTGGGGCGAGCGCAAATGTACAGACACCTTCGTCGTCGTTGGAAGAAAGGGCTATCGTATCGCAGTACGGAAGATTGAATTACGAATATGACGACCGGTATTTGTTGACTTTTACGGCCAGACGTGACGGCGCCTCAAATTTTGCGGAGAACAATAAGTATTCGTTTTTTCCTTCAGGAGCCGTTGGCTGGAATATTTCTAACGAAAGTTTTCTAAAAGACAACAAAACCTTATCCAATTTAAAACTTCGTGCGAGCTACGGGGTCACCGGTAACCCTTCTATCGACCCTTATCAGTCGTTGGCCAGTTTCGACGCGATTTATGCTGCCGTAGGTACCCAACAGGTCAGTGCCATCGTTCCGGAACAGTTGGCGAACCCTGATTTGAAATGGGAGTCTTCGTACCAGAGCAACTTTGGTCTTGACCTTGGTCTTTTCAATAATCGAATAAATCTGACCCTGGACTACTATAATATAGATACCAAAGACTTGATTTTAGGCGACTCGTCCGCACCTGAATATTTCGGTCTGGCCAACTTAACGGCCCTTAGAAATGTTGGGGAAATCAACAACAAAGGTTTCGAGGTTACATTAAACACCAAAAATGTGATTACAGATAACTTTTCTTGGACAACGGATTTCAACTGGTCGCGCAACCGCAATGAGGTGGTGACCTTGATAGGGGGGCAGGATATATTTTTAGATTCCGCTCCGGGTTCTTTCCTACAAGACCAGACCCACTTGCTGCGCGAGGGCGAGCCCGTTGGTGTTTTCTACGGTTATGAATATCAAGGCGTTTATCAGGGAGGCGATTTTCCCGCAGGTTTGGCAGCATATCCCGAAGCTGAGGCCGGTGACGAGCTATTTACCGACCTAGATGGCGATGGTATTATTTCTGGAGATGACCGTAAGATTATCGGTGACCCGAACGCGGACTGGATAGCCGGTATGAACAACAATTTCAGGTATAAAGGTTTTGATTTGAACGTATTTTTCCAAGCTTCGGTCGGTGGCGATATTTTCAGTTATACCTTTCTAGAATTGGCCTCCGGCGAATCGAATGCCACTCCTGAAGTTCTCAATGCTTGGACACCTTCCAATACCAATACCAACATACCCTCGGCCAAGGTAAGGGAAAAGCGGATGAATTCTCGCTTTGTATACGACGGGGGCTATGTTCGTTTGAAAAACTTGGCGCTGGGCTATAACCTTCCTGACGATACTGTACAGCGAATCGGAATGCAAGGCATTCGACTTGGCTTAAGTGCACAAAATTTACTAACTTTTACCGACTTTCCGGGTACTGATCCCGAAGCGAATTATCAAAGCGCCGGTAATCAAGAAAGTAATGTAAATAAAGGGTTCGATTATGGTAGCTACCCGAATATTCGCTCCCTAACCCTATCGGTAAACTTAAAATTCTAAATAAAAAACTATGAAAACTTATAAATATATAGGATTGCTTTTTGCTTTCGTATTCGTAGCCTGCTCCTCTGAGCTGGAGGAAGAACCTCAAGGCCTGCTATCACCAACGGGTTTTTTCAACTCGCCGCAAGATGTTCAAACCGTAATTAACGGGGTCATCGGGAACATGGCCGATGAGCAGTACTGGGGAAGAAAACTTTCGCTGCCCATCATGTTACGCAGTGATATGGTTACCATCGGTGACCAAGGAACGCCAGGTCGACGTCGCGAGGTCAACAATTTTACCATGGGATCGGACAATGGTATGGTGACGGCACTCTGGCCGAAAGCGTATCAAGTACTTGCCGGAGCCAACGAAGCCATTTTTCAAGCGAGGCAACTCGATGTTCCCGCAAATCAAATCGATCCGATTCGTGCACAGGGACATTTTTTTAGGGCATATACATACTATCATTTAGTAAGACTTTTCGGCGATATTCCCTATTTCGATGAGCCTGTAGGTCCCGATAACCTTGAAGATTACAGAACCACCGCTAAAACTCCCACAGCGGAAGTTTATCAGAACATCATTGCCGATCTACAAGAGGCCAAAGCGCTTCTCCCCGATACACAGCCGAACAGTTCATTACCCACCAAGGCCACGGCAGCAGGTTTCTTGGCATCGGTCTACCTGACGCTCGGCGAGTACCAAAATGCGTACGATGAAGCCAAGTTCGTAATTGATGGCGAGGGTCAATTTAACTTAGGCCTTGCCAATGATTTTCAGGATCTTTTCAATGCCGATGAGCAAGATGGTCTCAACGAGTTCTTGCTTACCCTCAACTTCAACGGTTTCAGCGATGGCGATACGGGTAGGGACTATACGCCCGCGCTTACAGGTATTCGTGCCAACGAGCGTGGTGATATTGGCGGCGGATGGTCAGTTGCCGTACCCAGCATTAACGTATATAACGAATGGGACGGCAGGGATTACAGAAAGGCCGTGAGTTTGGATACCACAGGAATCTTTAAAGATACCATACAGCCTTTTTCCAGATTCCCCGATTTTGATTCCAGAAACATACAGAGCGCCTATATTGCCAAATACACGCGTTTTCCCGGTCAAACCGCAACCTTGAACGGTAGGGCCTCTAGTCTTAACTACGGTCTGATGCGCTACGCCGAAGTATTGCTGATCGCTGCGGAGGCCCTGAACGAGATAAGCCCTGCATCGGCCGAAGCGGCCGGATATGTCAACAGGGTTCGTGCCAGGGCGAGAAACAATGCCGGTAGCATGAACGCATTTCCAGAAGATGTAACTGGAGGGCTTTCTCAAGCCGACTTCAGGGATTTAGTCCTTGAAGAGCGCAAATGGGAATTGGCCTTTGAATTCAAAAGATGGTATGACATCAAGAGAAGACAATTAGGTAATGAAGCTTTTGGACCCAACGGTCTGGAACCTCAGCCGAATTTTGATCCGGCTAGAGATTATCTGTTCCCTTTACCCGGCGATGAACTCGAAAGAAACCCCAACTTAGGTTCGAATAATCCAGGATACTAATCATATCGACCCTTAAGAAATTTTTTCCTAAAGGAAGATTTCTTAAGGGTTTTTTAATTTCCACACTATGCTAAAAACTAGCTATACTCTTTTGCTTGCCGCATGCATTTCGGTATTGGTTTCATGTAAAACGGATACTAAAGAGAAAGACTCTACATTCGCCATTTCCGTAGATTCCCTATTACAAGTCCGCTACCAAAAGCTTTTGGAATATCCTGTAGATTCAACGGCCTTTCCGAGAAGCTATACCGATTCCACTAAAACCATCCGAAAAGTCCCCTCCAAAGACTGGACCAGTGGGTTTTTTCCCGGAAATCTTTGGCATCTCTATCAAATTACGGGTAACGAAGCCTATAAGGAGAAAGCGGCCGACTGGACATCCTTCATGGAAATCGAAAAATACAATGACGGAACCCACGACATGGGTTTCAAGATATTCTGTAGTTTCGGGGAAGGCCTCAAAATAACCAATGACAGCACCTATGCCGACGTCATCGCAGAAAGTGCCCAGACCTTGGCCACCCGATATAATGAAAATGTAGGATCGCTGCGCTCTTGGGATTTTAACGCCGATGAATGGGAATTTCCAGTTATCGTCGATAATATGATGAACCTCGAACTGCTCTTTGAAGCCACGAAAATAAGCGGCGACAGTACCTATCACGACATGGCGGTGCAACACGCCAATACGACCCTCAAAAACCATATTCGTGAAGACAACAGTATCTATCATGTGGTGGTCTATGACACTATTAGCGGCGAGGTAAAGGATAAGGTGACCCATCAGGGATTCGACGCCGAATCTTCATGGTCAAGGGGCCAAGCCTGGGGCATTTACGGTTTCACCATGACCTATCGGTATACGCAGGATACTACCTATCTCAATCAAGCTAAGGCCACCGCGGATTTTTACCTATCCCAGAAAAACTTTAGGGAAGACGGCATTCCCTACTGGGATTTTAGAGATCCGAAAATTCCCGATGCCGTTCGTGATGTATCGGCGGCAACGGTCATAGCATCCGCTTTTTATGAGATGGATGGATATATAGATGACCCAAAATACAAAGCCTATGCCGACAAGGTGATGGCCACACTCCAATCCGAGGAATATATTTTACCAGTGGATGTCAATGCGCCGTTTATTCTGGACCATAGTACCGGCAACTGGCCCAAAAATGATGAAATGGACGAGCCTATCGTTTACGGAGATTACTATTTTCTGGAAGCGCTATTACGGCAGTAAAGGCAATAAACATTTATGTACCGGCATTAACCATCTTTGGTGTAACAGTATCATCTAAATAGAGGGACTCCATATCATCAAAAAATCGCAATCAATACCTGGTTACTAACCACTTTGCAGTATTTATGCCTTCTTTATGCACCTAGTGATTGACAAATCATTTCATGATACCCCAAAACAAACGAAAATGAACAAATTCATAACCGCGCTCGTTTTTTTCATCCTACTGGCCCAAACCTCGCTTTTCGGACAGACCCAAAAGAACGCGCTTCGTACCAAAACGAATATCAACGAGAATTGGAACTACTCAGAAACTCCCTCCAAAGATGTGGCACAGGCCGCGGAAGCAAGCGATTGGCAGCAAATTGACCTGCCCCATACCTGGAACGCTACCGATGCGACCGATACGGAGCCCGGATATCGCAGAGCCTCCAGCTGGTATAAAAAGAAGCTTGACATGCCCGAGGTTGCATCCGATAAGCAATATGTGCTCTACTTCGAGGGGTCTAATATTACCACCGAGGTATACGTAAACGGCGAGAAGGCCGGGGAGCACATCGGTGGTTACGTCGGCTTTGATATCGACATAACGGACTTTATCAAACAGGGCGCGAACCAAATTTTAGTACGCGTAGATAATGGGTATAACCGGGATATCATCCCATCCCAAAAAAGCGATTTTTTCATTTATGGGGGCATCACGAGAGACGTTTGGCTTAAAACGGAACCCAAACAGCACATTTCTAAGCTAAAAATCACCACACCCTCTGTATCCGCGAAAAAAGCATCCTTGATGGTTTCGGCATCCCTTGAAAATAAAGGTGCGGTCAGCAACTTAAAGGTCAACGCGGTTTTGTTCGATCCATCGGGAAAAAAAGTGTCCACGCAACAAGGCAGCATTACCGACGGACAACTATCGGTAGATTTTGGCAACATCAAGAATCCAGAATTATGGGATATCGATAGTCCGAATCTGTATTCCGTTGAGCTATCCCTTTTGGAAGGTAAAAAAACGGTAGACAAAGTGTCCGATCGCCTCGGCTTCCGATGGTTCGAGTTCAAGGATTATGGGGCATTTTATCTGAACGGAAAGCGCGTATTATTGCGAGGCACGCATAGACATGAAGAACATGCCGGGGTCGGCGCAGCCATGTCCAACGCCCAGCACAGAAAAGATATGGAGCAAATTAAAGGGATGGGGACAAATTTCGTCCGTTTGGGTCATTATTCCCAGGATCCTGAAGTCTACAAGGCTTGCGACGAACTCGGACTATTAGTCTGGGACGAACTGCCTTGGTGTCGTGGCGGTATGGGCGGCGAAGTATGGCAAGAGAACACCAAACGACTGTTGGGGGAAATGATCGATCAGAACTACAATCACCCGAGTGTTATCATCTGGTCGCTCGGTAACGAGATGTACTGGCTGCCCGATTTTGAAGATGGCGACAATACCGAGAAAATGAACGTATTTCTATCGGAATTGAATACCATAGCACACGACATGGATCCGGTCCGGAAAACGGCTATCCGAAAATATTACGAAGGTTCGGATATTGTCGATGTCTTCTCGCCCTCTATCTGGTCAGGCTGGTACTCCGGTAGTTATAAAAGCTATCAAAAGGCCATTGATACCTATAAAAAGGAATACAAACATTTTCTGCATGCCGAATATGGTGGATCCAGCCATCTGGGCAGACATAGTGAAAATCCGATTACGGGAGAGGGCGAAATTCAATCCGATGGCTGGGAAGAAGCCATTGTACAGACTGAAGCGGCGAACATCGCACAAATTGGCGACTGGAGCGAAAGCTATATCAATGACCTTTTCGATTGGCATTTGCGTATCACGGAAACCGACCCCGATTTTGTCGGTAATGCGCAATGGGCCTTTAAGGATTTTGGTACGCCGCTACGCCCTGAAAACGCGATTCCCTATATGAATCAAAAGGGCCTCGTAGATCGAGAGGGCAACCCCAAAGATGGCTACTACGTCTATAAGAGCTACTGGTCGAACGACCCGTTCACCTACATCGAATCGCATACTTGGACGGAACGGCAGGGCCCCGAAAACCTATCGCGGAGCCTCAATGTCTTTAGCAACTGCCCTACGGTCACGCTTCACCACAATGGTGAAGTACTCGAAAAGAAGTCCCGCAACATCAAAAGCTTTCCAGCTTCCGGGTATACTTGGGACATACAGTTTCAAGAAGGCGAAAACGAACTGATAGCCATCGGAAATACGAAAGATGGAAAAACGGTTTCCGATACCCTTACGGTCAATTACCGGTTCACCAAAAACGAGGTTGCCAAAAGCCTTACCTTGTCCTCCAAAAAACTGGATAACGGAAACTATCTGGTAACCTCCACCGCTATCGATAAAAACGGACTCCGATGCCTCGACTACGAAGAACGCGTTTATTTTCAGTGCCTAGAAGGCGGGGAGACCAAAAAACACCAAGGTACCCCGACAGGTTCGGAAACCATAGAAATGGCCAACGGTAAAGCATCTATCGAAGTAATGGCCGATGAAACGGACCGTCCGCTTAAAGTTATGGTACTCAACCAGAGTTTTAAGGGAACTTATTTGGTCATTGAGAAATAGGTCTTTTTGAACTTAAGATTGCCTAAAATTAGTGGTCTGAGCGTATGTCCTTAAAAATTTGTTGACCTGTGAAAAACTTAATCCTATTCTTTACGTTAGCGTCGTTGATCAACTGCAAAGACGCCCCAAAAGCACCTGAAGAAACCTTTTTCTCCGATGAAAAAGAACGGGTGCTGCGAAAAGCGGAAGAATATATCGACCTAGAACCGATAACGGTGACGACGACCGTCAGCGAGCGCAGTGCCGGAGGCATACACGATTTCTACTCCGAAGGAGATTATTGGTGGCCCGATCCCGAGAATCCCGATGGCCCTTATATCCGAAAGGATGGGATGACCAATCCCGATAACTTTACGGCGCATCGGGAAGCCATGATACGGCTGAGCCAAATTTCGGGGGCACTGGGGTCGGCCTACCTCGTTTCGGGTGATGATAAATACGCCAAGGCACTTCTACCACATTTAAAAGCTTGGTTCATTGACGAGGCCACTCTGATG
>JBATUY010000217.1:0-1556 GCA_049671465.1 Pricia sp.
ACGCTTTTCGATATGTTTAGCAAGGTATTACTTGGGAAATAAAAAACGACAGGTTTTGCTAAGGCTATCGTTTTTAGCAGCTATCTGGTTTGTCGTGTTTGTAGTACCTCCGGCTTTCGAAGAAAAAAACAGGTTAAAAATACCGAAAGTTGCACTGGGTATAAAACTACAATTTTACCATATGTATCGCGGTGTTGGTTAGCCTGTTAATCGACCGATGAAGAAAATTATAAGAAATCTAGGGTTTATTTCGTCAGCATAGTTTATTCTTTTTTTCGGATATGCCAACTAGGTTTTATCATATGGAAATGGGAATCGTAAAAACGTATACTAGAACTTTGCTGATTGGGTCAATCGAATAGGTAGGTCTTCACAATTGAGAGTTGTAATTAAGCTAACGCCCTGTACCTGCTAATTTTTAAAATTCGCAACTGTCGTTTTTAACCGCTCAAAATACTCCCTGTATTGTTCTGCATTTTCCTTTTCGAAGGTTTCGGCCAGGGAAACACATTTTTGCATTGTACCCAATGCCTTTTCGTACTGATGGTCGGCCTCCAGTGCTTTGGCCAGTTCGTTTAGTGCTTTTGCAGATTTGGGACGGTATTCTACGATACGTTCAAATAGTTCAATGGCTTCTTTTGTCCGTTCTTTTCCCATAAGCCGTTCCCCAATTTTATCAAGACTGTTTTGATTGTTCCACCGCTCGACCTTGGGCAAAATGGCAAATCCATATCGGTTGGAAAGCTCTTGATGAAAAGCGTCGATATTTTTTAAGGCGTTACCGGGTTTTTTGATGAGGTCAACATAATCGGTCGACCAGATTTTCTTTGGGAAGATGAGCGCAAAGGACGATAACAGGCCTTTGATGTAAGAATCATAGTGTATTTCATCGGGGATGACCTCTACTTGAAACCTGAAAATATCCGATGCAAAGGGAGAAAGTCTACTTTCCAGTTCTTCCAAATTTTTAGGATAGGCTTGGTCCCAAGTTAAATCATCATCGGCAACACCGAAATACAAATAAGACCTTGAAACGGAAGAAGTCTTCAGTCTCTCAACAAAGGCATCTATGAAGGTCGAGTCTTGCTCGTAGCCCATCCCGACCATATCCGCTCCCGCCATGATAACATGCCCTTGAAACAGTTCGGGAGCTTTTGCGAAAGTGTGCATGGGGAAAATACTGCTGCCGGATACGCCTACAATCATTTTAAAGTCCGTGACCCGATAACGCTGTTCTAAATAGGGGAATAACTCCTCCTTGAGGTGTTTTATAAACCGATCGGGGTCGGCATTAAAAACGAGCATCTCCCTATTCGGACCCCACATGCCATTGGCATACACATCGGGGGCATAATTTTTTGATTCATTAAAACTAACCACCACCGCCTCCGGCATGCGGTGCACGCTACTTAGATGTTCCACGATTCCGGATGTGGTCAGGAAGAATTGATTTCCGTGTTCGCCATAAAGTAATAATAGTGGGTAGGTATGGTCTTTTGATGCAATGTGAAAACTTTTTGGCAGGTAGATGTTGAGTGTTCTATCCTCCTTAAGGA
>JBATUY010000218.1:0-1693 GCA_049671465.1 Pricia sp.
AAAAGCGGAAACGGTCTCGAACTTTATCAAGGGAGCCATAGATTTGGCCAAACAGGAGAAAAAGACCTTGACCTGGTACAGTTTTCAAATCGACGAAACGACTTTCGGCATCTTTGACACTTTCGAAGACGAGAGTGGCAGGGAAGCACATCTCAACGGCGAAATCGCAAAAGCCTTAATGGATAAAGCTGACGAACTGCTTTCGGAAGCGCCCGACATCAAGAAAATCAAGGTTCTTTCAGCCAAGTAAGAGTCCATATTCCCTGTTACTATTGGGTAACAGGAAGTCGTAAATTATTATATAAAAACACATAAAATTCCATGAACGAACAATCCCTATTAACCCCATATACAACGGGCGACTTTCAATTGCCCAACCGCGTGGTAATGGCCCCGATGACAAGGAGCCGAGCCGTTAACGATGATAACGCTCCTACCGAAGAACTGCATGTAAAATATTATACCCAAAGGGCGACGGCAGGTCTGATAATATCCGAAGGCTCGCAGGTGTCGAAACGAGCTGTTGGCTATATCAACACTGCGGGTATGCACAATAAGAATCAGATAGCGGGCTGGAAAAAAGTAACCGAATCGGTTCATCGGGTAGGCGGTCGCATTTTCGCCCAGTTATGGCACGTAGGTCGCATTTCGCATCCTGATTTTCATAATGGGGAGTTACCTTGGGCACCCTCGGCTATAAATGCCGAAATGGAAGTTTTTACCCCTGAGGGGCAAAAGGAGACCGTTACCCCAAAAGCCATGACCTTGGAAGAAATCAAAATTACCCAGGACGAGTTTGTTCAGGCCGCCAAAAATGCGGTCGAAGCAGGGTTCGATGGGGTGGAAATCCACTCTTCCAACGGCTATCTCTTCCATCAATTTTTTAACGGCACCAGCAATCATCGTGATGATAAATATGGTGGAACTAAAGAAAACCGGGGCCGATTTTTCTTTGAAGTATTGGATGCCGTAAAGGAAGTAATACCTGAAAATAGGATTGGGGCGCGGTTTAATCCGTCGCTGCACGGAGTTTCCGGAACGACCATGGATGAAGACACCATTCCCACATTTGATTATATCATTGAGCGATTGGATAGGGAATACGACTTAGCTTACATTCATCTATCCGAACCTTTTACCGATGTTTCCGATTTGGACTATGCGGTGAGCAATATCGCCGAACACTACCGTCCGAAATATAAAGGCACTTTAATGATTAACGGTGGTTTTGACCAAGATAAAGGGAACAAGGTAATAGACGATGGCCATGCCGATCTGGTATCCTTCGCCAAGTTATATGTATCGAATCCCGATTTGGTAGGAAGGTTCAGGCAAAATGTTCCCGTTTCGGACTGGAACAACGATACTTTTTATACCCCAGGCAAAGAAGGGTATACAGACTATGAGGCCGAAACACGGGAGTTGATACCTGAGAATAAGTAAACGATAACACTAAAATTTGAGCATATATGGAAACGATAATAAACGGATTCGCGACTATGAACCCCGCGACCGGCAAAGAAATTAGGGAATATAATTTAATGAGTGACGACGAAGCTTTCGAGGCTGTCGAAAAATGCCACAAAGCTTTCGAAAAATGGCGATTGAAGTCCATCGACGAACGTGCGAAGGTAATCAAGGCCATTGGCGAGGAACTGACAAAGAAGAAAGAAGAATTCGCAAAGTTGATGAC
>JBATUY010000219.1:0-16871 GCA_049671465.1 Pricia sp.
TCCAATTTATCGATCAATGCTTTATTGGTCTCCGTTATTTCTTGTAGCTGCCCATCAGGCTTTCCGAATATGGGTTTGACATAGGTGCCAAAAACTTCACCAAGTCCCGCACCAAGAATTGTAAATAAAAATCCTCCAACAATTAATATTGATTTCTTCATGTTTGGTCTGTTTTGGTTGTAGATAAAAATAATTAAAATTCTATTAAAATTGACACCATAAAATGCCGAAATGTTTGATTTCGACGTAATTAAATCATATCATACCTTTTCTAGATTATTGATAATGGATGAAGAACCATTTATATCGGTATTGCTTTTTGTTTAGTTCCATTTAGGTATTACAGCAAAACCGTTCGACAAACATCTTCCATAAAACGCTACATTAAATAATCCTAAACTTAGAGTTAAGTTGCGTGCCAATGTTAAAACTTAACATTCGATCGAAATCTCATAAAATAGTTTTGCGGCTCAAAACACAGAGCACTTATGAGAACAATTTTACAAGGCTATTTTTTCGGCCGATTATCTACCAAAACCATTTTTCTTGGAATCTTCGCCCTTGTTACATGTGTAGTGTCGCATGCACAAGCTACGAATGCCTCCATTAAGGGGAAAATCACTGACACCAACGGAAATCCGCTGATGGGCGCAACCGTATTGGTCAAGAATACCTCTACCGGATTTTCGTCGGGTACAGTGGCCAACGAAGATGGCGACTACAGAATGTCACAGTTGCCTTTGGGCGGCCCCTATTCGATTACAGCTCAATACTTGGGCTTTCGGGAAAGTGTGAAAGAGGGATTTACCCTTAACCTGAGCGATGCGTTGACCGCGAACTTTACCTTACAGGAATCCTCTACTGCATTGGATGAAGTTGTGGTGTCTTCCAACAGCTTGAGCAAGCGCATCGAACAGCTTGGAGCTTCTACCAAAATCGGAGCCGCGCAGATCAAAAATCTTCCCACGGAGGGCAGGAATTTTACCGGCCTGACCAGTCTTTCGCCATTACAGGGCGGTGGCAGCATCAATTTGGGGGGTCAACGCCGTACTTCCACCAACGTTACCATCGATGGACTCAACGCTAGGAACACCCTTACTGCAGGAGAGATAGGTAGGGGGCCTTACACCATCTCGCAGGAAGCCATACGGGAATTCGAGGTTTCGACCAACGATTACAACGTAAGCCAGGGCAGACAGGGCGGCGGTGCCATTACTTCGGTGACCAAATCAGGTACGAACAAATTCAGTGGAAGCACCTTTTTCTATCACAGGGCAGATGGCCTACAAAGCAAGTTCAACATTCGCGGCGAAGAACGTACTGTAGATTTTTATACCTCACAGTACGGGCTCAGCCTAGGCGGCCCTATCGTAAAGGATAAGCTGCATTTCTTTTTGGTCTACGAACGCCAAGACGAAAGTGAAGGGGAGAGTATCGCCGATATACAGAGCGATGCCGACCAGAACCAATTGGGTATTTCCCGAGAAAACCTCGACCGTTTTATCCAGATAGGACGTGATTCTTACGGATTGAGCGATACCAGACAGACGGGCCAGTTCAACAAGGAGACAGAGGCAAACAACCTGTTTTTAAAACTCGATTGGCAGATCAACGACAAACATCGGCTTACCGTCCGCAACCTGTACAACAAATGGGAGAATCCGTTCAGTGTCGATGATAATTCGGATATTGTTTTGGCAGAGTCGTATTCCGATTTCGAGTCTGAGGAAAACAGTATCATGCTATCCTTACGCTCGATGTTCACGCCCACTGTTACCAATGAGTTCAAAGTACAGTACCAACGTGCGGAGCGCGCGTTCACTCCGAATACAGAGTTGCCATCCTCTAATATTCCAAGAGCCATTGTCGAGGTGGCTTCTACCCTACCGAACGGAAACGAAAGAAGTAGGGACGTTCAGTTAGGCGGACAACGTTTTACCCCGGAAACCAACTTAGAGAAACAACTGCAGATCACGAACACAGCCTACATTAACTCGGGCAAATTTAATTTCACATTCGGCACCGACAACTTGATCACTTATCTGGAGACCCTATTGTCCAATGAGCAGAACGGTCGTTTTTTCTTTGATTCCCTAGATGACTTTGAGAATTTGAACCCATCCAGATATGCCCGGGAAGTGCCGCTACAGGGTTTGCCCATCGTAAAACAGACCGTTTTGGACCTGTCGGTATTCGCTCAGGTCGAATTTGATATTAACACAGAACTTAACCTGTCGGCGGGCGTACGTTGGGACGCTACGGCCTTTATGGATGCGGCTGAATTCAATCCGGTGGTATTCGAAGATTTGGGTATCCGTACCGATGAAAAGCCGAACGACTTCAACAACATCCAACCTAGGTTACAATTGACCTGGAACTTGAAGGACCAGGACACCGATATCCTAAAATTCGGGGCGGGAATGTTTTCCTCGCAGCCCCATTACTATGCGCAGGTCAACAACATTCAGAATAGCGGTACCCTTTTGGGGGCTATTGATGTCACCGGAGCGGATGTACCCGTACCCGATTTTCCATCCTACAGAAATGATCCGAGCACCGTACCCGGCGTTCCGGACGGAGTCACTCCCTTTTCGACCATCAATGCGGTAAGCGAAGACTTTCAGGTGCCCACCATCTATAAGGCGAATTTGAGCTACACCCATTTCTTCGGAGATAGATATACCCTCGGCCTCAATGCCCTATTTAGCCATACCACCAATAACTACGTGTATCAAGAAGCCAACCTGGTTCCCGAACCGTTCTTCGTAACGCCCGAGGGCCGAGAGGTCTTTGTGCCCGCGTCGACCATAGGTGAAAATGGTGGTGTAGATTGGACAAATTCAAGAATCTCCGAACGGATCGGTAGAACCCTGCTGCTCACCTCCGACGGGAAATTGGACAACCTTGCCATGATCATCGACGGATCGGCGAGACTTGGTGCCGATGGATACCTAAACGCCAGCTTCACGCTCAATCGTTCGAAGGATAATTCTTCCTACAATTGCTGCGTGGCGAATACCTCGACCTTTTTACCGGTAGAAGGAGACCCGAGGGACTTGAACTACGGTTTCTCCGACAACCACTTTGACACCAAACTTGTGGTAAGCGGGGCCACCCCTACATGGAAGGGATTCAATCTGGGCGTCAACGTGACCGGAACCGGTGGCACCCGGTATTCTTTAATGGTAGACGATAATACCAGTGCCAATGGAGATTTTAACCTGAGAAACGATATCGCCTATATCTATGATCCCAATGACCCCAATACCCCCCAGGAAATTACGGACGCCTACAACGAGGTGCTCAACGACCCCGAAACGCCCGATGGTTATAAAGACTACATAAGAGATAGCTACGGCAGCTTTGCGGAACGAAACGGCGGCAAAAATCCATTCAACGCCATCATCGATATGAGACTTCAAAAACGTTTCAATTTTGGCAATAACCATGGTTTCGAGTTGTCGGCCGATATATTCAACTTTGCCAATCTCTTAAACAAAGAATGGGGCGTGACGCACAATTTCGGAAATCGCGAGTTCATGCGTGTCAACGGTTTTGACCCAACTACCAACCGCTACCAATATGGGGTTCAGACCGGCGCGGGCACCGAACCCATCAATGGAACACCTTGGCGTTTGCAAATAGGGGCCCGCTACTCTTTCAATTAATACTCGGGGCGTTTGATTTAATCGAACGGTCCGGCCAAAATCGTTAACCTTTTTCACCCTTATATCCACTTAAAATACCAAAATGAAAAATCCGCTTCCTATTTACTTCATACTGTTTTTTATCTCTTTATTGGCCGTACAAGGCCAAGAACATCCGCGCTCAAAACACGTCGTGCTTATTTCGGTGGATGGGTTCCGGCCCAATTTTTACCTAGAGGAAAAATGGCCTGCACCGAACCTGAAAATGATGGCTAGGGAAGGTGTCAGTGCCAAGGGAGTTCGGGGCGTCTTCCCCTCCGTGACCTATCCCTCACATACCACTTTGATTACGGGTGCCATGCCTATTTCCCACGGTATATATTATAATAGTCCGTTCGAGCCAAAAGGACAAACCGGACGCTGGTACTGGGAAAGTGACTTGATACGAACACCGACCTTATGGGATGCCGTACGAGCGGCAGGAAAGAAAAGCGCAAGCCTTATCTGGCCGGTTTCCGTAGGAGCGCCCATCGACTACAACATTCCCGAAGTCTGGACGCTTGATGAATCCTACGGCCGTGTAGAACCGATGCGCGATAACGAAAATCCTGAGGGATTGCTCAAGGAAATGGAAGAAGAAGTTTTAGGAAAACTAAACGCAACCACGTTCAACGGAGACTATTTGAACCGCGAAGACAGAACTGGTGAAATGGGTGCCTTCATTCTTGAGAAATACCAACCGGCCCTTATGACAATTCACCTTATCGCCACCGATCATTTTCAGCACGAACAGGGCAGGGACGGCGAAAAAGTACACACCGCTATCGCAGCGGTGGACCGTGCCATCGGAAAAATAATGGAGGCGGCAACCCGAGCAGATATACATAAAGAAACAACGTTTATCATCACAGGAGACCATGGATTTGTGGACATCCATTCAGCCCTCAGCCCCAATATCTGGCTTGTTGAAGAGGGTTTGATGGAAAATAAAGAAGACCGCGGCAATTGGAGGGCGGCCTTTCATACTTCCGGGGCATCCGCATTTTTGCATCTTAAAGACCCAAAGGATGCAGAGACCTTGAATCTCGTACTGAATAAACTGAAAAACCTTCCCGACAACTATCAGAAACTGTTTAGGATTGTCGATCGCGAAGCGCTAGATGCAATCGGTGCAGACCCCAATGCTGCATTGGCCTTGGCCCCGATCAAGGGCATAGCCATGTCGAGTTCCGCAAAAGGGAAGGTATTGACACCCCGAAGCGGCGGCACCCATGGTTACTTTCCGGATTTTGCTCATATCGAAACCGGATTCGTTACCTGGGGAGCGGGCATAGCTTCCGGTAAGACCATTGAAAAAATGGGCCTTGAAGATGTTGCCCCGTTAATAGCCGAACTTTTACAACTAAAGTTCGAACCTCTAAACGGGGTTCTGTATCCGGGTATTTTGAAAGAAGAAGAAAAGTAACATCAACTCTCCGTAAGTTCTTTTTTAAGGGCATTGGCAATGGTCTGCCGGGTAGCCCCGACCAGATCGCCCAGTTCTCGTTGGGTCAATAAATCGTATAACAAAAACTCAGAACCAGCTGTATCCTTTACTTTGACATTCAAATAAGAACGTAGGAAACCGATTTTTTTGGCGGTGTTGTTTTCCTTTATTTTACCCAGTTTCTTTTCCGAGACACACCAACGTTTGACGATATAAGATATAAACCACTCCGCAGCGGCGGGATGCTCGGTAATAACATTTTTGAAAAAAGGTAATGGGTATGCGCGGATACGCGTGCCGATAAGAGCCTTTGAAAATTCGAAGAACTGATTGTTCAGGTACTTCAGGTTTCCGAAAAAATCGCAACGGTGTAGTACATCGTAGACGTATTCCTCCCCTGAATCGGAATAGCTGCCGAGCTTGATAGCACCGTCCATGATTTCATAAATAGAATTCTGTTTGTACGACGGGCGATAGATGTAGTCATTTTTTTCCAGCGTATATTCTGTAACCAGTTCCTCTAAATTTAGGCCCAAGTTATTCGTCAGGTAACCAAACAGGCAGAAATTTTCAAAAGCTTTGTTTTTCGGGGGAGTCTCGTTGGTCATCATCATATATTTGAATCCGCGTTCTAATTATCAAAAATAGAAACAATCCTGTTAGCTAATAGTTACCTAAAGATTATCTAAAGTGTTTCTGAACGCATGTCCTTTACAACATGCGTTCAGAAACGGAAAAAGCCGATGTCCCCATCGGCCGATTAATAAACTAACTCAAAATAAGAAAGTATGCCGGATAGCGCATCACCAAGATTGAGGTTTTGAAAACGTCTGAGGTTATCCCATAATTAGGGACAGGTTAAACTATTGAAATGAAAGAAAAGTCGCTGCGACTTGAACATCCTCTTTATCGGCTTCCACATTGGTGTCGGATAAGGTTTTCACAAAGGCTACAAGGGCCTGCTGCTCGGCATCGGTCAGGTTCAACTCATCGAAAGGCAGGGTCTGATGTTCAAGGTCGAAACCCATGCCGCCGCCGCCACCTTTATTGTAGAAATCCATCACTTCTTCCAACGAATTATAAACGCCGTTATGCATATAAGGCGCTGTAAATTCGGCGTTTCGAACGGTGGGCGTCTTGAACATGCCTTTGTGTAATGCCTCGTTATATACCCAATAGAATCCGGTATCGTCGTCAAGGTTTTGATTGGCGGCAGTTTCCGGGACGCCGATTACCTCTTTTTCCGTTTCCGAAAAGAAAGGGGGCACGGTTCCGTTGGTCAAGGGCATAAAATGACAGGTGGCACATAGGGCTTTTCCCATAAAGAGGTTCATGCCGTGCTTTTCTTCTGGAGTAAAATCTGCCACTTCGCCGCGCATATTGTGATCGAACTTGGAATTGAAGCCGTTCAGAGTAGATACATAGGATGAAATGGCCCTAATGATATCGGTATTCTTGGTAGACATTTTACCAAAGGCATCCTCGAAAAGTGCGTTGTAGGTGCTATCCTTTAAAATATCCGCGGAAAATTGGTGCACATTGCTCGCAAATTCCTTCTCGTTGCTGAAAACAGATGAAATTTGATCCCGCAAGGTGGGCGAGCGACCATCCCAAAAGAGACTTTTTTGAAATACGGAATTGATCAAGGTCGGGGTATTGCGTTTCAACGCGTTTCCCAGGTTGTCTTTATTCGCTACCAACCCATCTGCAAAGGCCTTATCGGGAGCATGACAGGTAACACATGCCATGTTCCCCCCTGCGGATAGATTGGGGTCGTAAAAAAGCTTCTTTCCGAGAGTTATCTGTTCCGCGGTGGGATTTTTATGCGTGGCGGGCATAAAATAAGTGGTATTAAAGCTGTCGTTCTCGAAGAAGGTGGGAGCATCGAAATTCAATGGAAAATTACTTACACCTTCCCAAAGTCCGCTTTCCTTTCGGATATCGACCCAGTTACGGGTAATCGGGTTCAAATGGTCGCGAATGAACGTGTACCGGTCAAAGGACTCAAAATCCATATTGATCTTTACAAATTCAACCGATGTTTTAATATTTTTATGGAACTCCCTATCCAGTTGCGGATTTTTTTCTTGAATCAGCGGTTGAACACTTAATCGGTACACCTCGTAAAGACCTTCCAAACTCACTATGGTTTCGTTGATGCCCAGATGACTAACGGGCGTATCGAAGCCCGATATGCTATGACTGATAATGCGCAGCAATTGTTGGTGGGTCGCGATAAAAAAGCGTTGCGGCGTCAACTTTTTATTCGTAATGTAACTATGTAGATTCTTCATTAGCCCTTTAGTGAGTCGCACTTCCTTTAGAAATTGGGGCTGCGAAACCTCTCCTTCGAAAATACTTTCCTCTATTTTCTGTAGGCCGAACGGATTCAAGATTTTGCCCGTATCCTCTAAATAAATCGGTAAGGCGGGTCCATTCGCCCGATGACCGACTTGCGGGTTCAAATACGAGGCATAAGGTTCCGCCTTTTTGAAACTCTCCCTAACTTTTGCAAAAATAGTTTTGGCTTCATCGCTGTCAACGCTTGCGGCCGATAACGAATCCATTAACTTTAAGGCCTGCGTGATATGTTCCAAATAATAACTGTGGGCATATGACCAATCTGGATTTTCTTTCAGGATTTCGGTAAATTCCTTCGGACTGTGTTTACAGGATAGAATAAGTACAGAAAGTATAAGATATAGGTGTTTGTTCATCTGTGTTTTTTATTTAGATAGTTTTAAAAAAAGGACAAGGAAGCGGTCGAATCAGAAATAGGGAAAGACCCCCGGGAGAATGGAGGTCTTTCTGGATTATAATTAGGATATACACTTATCTGGGCAACCCCTTCAAAATTAGAATTTGACCGCCTTGATCATCTTCACGTGCACCTGCGGCAATCGCATCTGGCCGGTCAGATTCCATATCGTGACCATCGACGTTCTTAAAATCATCGCTTTCCCAGTAATGGGGCTGTAGGTTCAGTAGAAAGGTGTCATCGATGCCCACCTTATCGGAAATATCGACCAAGGCACCGAATTCTCCACTAAATCCTGTGCTTCCCGAAGGATCGAGATCGTTTCGGATCACCAGCTCGAGAACCGTTTTGATATTGTTTCCGTTCAGATCGGCCTGATAGATAGCAGCGGCATGACCGCGGTCGAAAGAGTTCGGGTCTTCTTGAAAGTAAACAAAGTTCTCTGTAACCGCAATGTTGTCGGGACTTTGTAGCCTATCCCAATTACCATCCATATTATTGGTATCGGTATTGCCGCTTACAATTTGGGTCAGTTTACCTTCTAAAGGCGAGTCTTGGTTCAAGACCAATTTATACACAGTGCCCCAATCATTGTAGGTGCCCGCTCCCGGACCTCTTCCGGTTACGGCAAAATAGACGTTTCGGGCATTTTCATCAGCCCCTTTTTGGTAATCGACATCTTCGACACGCATAAAGGCAGAGGCGCCGACCTCGATACACGCAGCTTCCATTTCATCTTTGGTCATATCGGCCCCGTGCGGAATTTCGACGAATTCGACTTCATAGGTTTCCCCGAACGCCAAGTCGCCCTCGTTGTAAATTCTGCCAGCCTCACAAGATGTGGGATTTGTAGCCTTACCGTCTTCGTCCAATTCACCGGAGGCTACTTGTTTGAACTTCAGTACATAGATTTTTCCATTGTTCAGGTCGGCATTTCCATTTTCGGACATATATAAGGTAACCTGCCCTTCGGAACCGCTAGAATCGTCGTCACCCCCGAGAATGACCGTTTTATCAGGGTACGCGTCCCTAGGCAACGGCACTGCGTTTTCCCATGAAAATTCGCCCAAAGCATCGAGTCCGTAGTCGGCCGTAGGGTTCGGGGTTGCGATAAAGGGATCAATGCCCTTTACATCATAATGGAAGCTTTCCGAGGCCGATAAAAAAAGGTCTTTGGCACCTCCGTGAATGTCTTTCTCCCACATCGTACCCGAACACTGGCGGGCAAAGTCATCGACTCCGGAGTTCAACAACCACTCACCCCCCATTGGGTTCAGGTTCTTATCTAAATGAATACGGCTCACCGCATAATTGTCCTCCGCGTTTACGACGTATATATACCCGTCACCCTCTTTAAGGAACCCCGCACCGTCTTGTGCACCTACCAGTCTAAAGCCATCCTCTAACACATCGGTCGAGCTGATCAGCGAATACGCTTTTACGAAATTGAACTGTGGTTCTATCGCCACCAAAGGGTCTAATTCGGACTTATTTTCGAAAATCGTTCCCTTTTGGTCACCATCGCCCCCCTCTATGGGGTGACCGAGGTAATCTTCAAGTTTGTCGCATGAGGTCGTAGCTACGACACTAGCAAGTAATACTAATTTTGTCAGATTTTTCATCTTGTTCATAGATTTTAGTCGTTAATTGTTTTAACAAAACTATCTAGACAAGCTTTTAAGGGCATTAACTAAAAATGAAGGTTATCTTATGTTCTATTTATCTTAAAGTTAATTGATTAACCTATTTTTAAAGATTGGATAATTATTAATTTATACAAGCATACCGTTTTTATAACGTAGTGAACCTCTTCCAATATGTAAGAGAAATCTTAAAATTTATTCATAAAAAAACCGATGCGCAAGACACATCGGTTTCCATAAACCAACCTACCTGAACCGGCAGGTAAACTTAAACTAACTCAAATGATAACACTGTAAAACTAAGGCTTCAATCACGGAGCCAGGTTAAATGAACATGAACGTATGATTATCAAAAAGGGATAGCTCACTTCTCTAGTATATCAAAAGGAATTGGGTCGAGCAAAATTCGATATTCGGAAATTTTCAGATTGTGGGTGAGATTTCCCATACCACAAAATAACGGGTTCGAGAGATTGAACGAAAACGTAAAATAATACCAATTTTAACTATTTTTGATAAAACGGTATTACATATTACCACAATTTTTCCTCTACGATATGAAAAAAACACTCTTCGCACTGATGATTTTTATGGTATTTAGCAGTCATGATATGTATCTCAAGATGGATACTTATTTTCTACGGCCCAATACCTCGGCAACCATACAGCTTTTCAACGGTACTTTTGAGAAGAGCGAGAATGTTATCGATCGCGACCGCATGATCGATGTAAGCCTTGTCGGAAATGGGAATCGTTCCCGGATAGAAGACTCGCAATGGAGCGAGAAGGACAGCATTACCGTGCTAAATTTCAAAACTGGCGATGCAGGTACTTGGGTCGCGGGAGTTTCTACAGCTCCGCGAACCATTGACATGACAGCAACTGATTTCAACAACTATCTTGAACATGATGGTGTGCAAGATATGTTAGACCAGCGACGTACGAACAACGAACTTGAAAAGGATGCCTCCGAAAAATATTCGAAACACGTTAAGACCATCTTTCAGGTCGGTGACACCAAAACAAACGATTGGCAAACCGAATTGGGATATCCCATAGAATTTATTCCGCTTAGTAATCCGTATGAGGCATATACAGGTGATAGTCTGCAAGTGAAACTTCTATTCAAAGGCCAGCCATTGGCCAATCAACTCGTCTATGTTGGTTATGAGAACAAAGGAGATGGGCATAGTCATGATAAAGACCCTAAAAATGGTACTGGACATGAGCACGAGCATTCAGAAGAGCCTACCGCAGAACTCGGCCATAGCCATGGGAACGAAGGAGAGCACAGCCATGATCATGGTGAAACCGAAGCCGCAGCGCATGAACATGGAAAAGAACCCGCCGTAGAACACGGCCACAGCCATGGGAATGAAGGAGGACACGGCCATGAACATGGTGCACCCGAAACCACAGCCCATAAACATGGGGATGGGCATGAGACAGAACACGCGCACAGCCACGAAAATGGCGCTGAACATAGTCATGACCATAATACTAAAGAAGCAGATACAGACCACCAACACACTACGGGTTCGCAGCTCCGCACGGATAATAACGGAAACGTAACCGTTAACCTCGAGGCAGACGGCATTTGGTATTTGCGCACCATCCATCTTGTTAAGTCCGAGGAGGCCGAATTGACGCACGAATCGAACTGGGCCACCCTTACCTTTGAAGTAACCCATAGCCATGGCGGAGATGCCCACAGCCACGGTGGGGACACCCACGTTCATGCCGATGAAAACGAAACGGGAATCCCATCCTATGTGTTTTGGATTGGAAGCCTACTATTGATCGGTGGACTATTTTTCTGGTTCAATAGGAAGAATTAAATGATACGACCGACGAAGCACATTCTAGTTACTTGCGCGCTGCTGCTATATCCCTTTTGGGCCATAGCTCATGGCGTCAGTTCGGCCGATCAGGAAATCTTGAACGATGGCGGGCTGCTGGCCTATATCTATGTGGGCGCCAAGCACATGATTACCGGCTACGACCATCTATTGTTTTTGGCCGGTGTGGTCTTTTATTTAAGCGGAATCAAAGACATCGTACGTTTTATCAGCGTGTTCACTATCGGACACAGTATCACGCTTATCGGAGCCACCTACTTGGGCATCAAAGCCAATGAGCATCTAATAGATGCCGTAATTGCCCTAAGCGTCTTGTACAAAGGTTTTGAGAACCTAGGCTTTTTTGAAAAAAAGTTAAAGATTAAATCCCCGAACCTATTGTTGATGGTATTTGTTTTTGGACTGATTCACGGGCTCGGCCTATCGACCCGGCTCCAATCCTTTGAGGTAGGAACGGGACAGTTTTTGATGAAAATAATAAGTTTCAATGTAGGCGTAGAACTGGGTCAGGTCTTGGCCTTAATTCCTTTTGTGTTTCTGATCACCAAATGGAAACCGAAGAAAAGCTATGATGCCTTTTACAGCGCCGCCAATTACTATTTGATCATTGCAGGGGTCGGCCTTTTCATATATCAAATGATAGGCTACATCAACGGTCATTAGGCCCACAATTTCACAGGGTAGGTCCTTCTTTCAGGTAGCAGTTCAACTCAATTATAATTTTGTCAAGATATATAAATATAGGGACTGCGGAACATGAAAAATCTTAATAGCAAGAATTAGAAGCTATTATTGTTCATGGGCTCGATTCATTAAGGGTCATCCATAAACAGAATCCTGAGCGGTTTTTCGATGTGTTTCCAAATCCATTTTTACACTGTCCAGCTTCATACCGATGGTCATAAGCGCTACTTTGCCAAGAGGCAAACGAAGTGTCGGGTTTTCCGAATTGACCAAATCGAAAATCGCCTCGGCCGCTTTTTTCGGGTTGCCTTCCTGTTTACCGTCGACGCCTTTTAATTTATCTCTAAATGTTCCCGCGGTTTCGGAATAGTCGTCTATGATTATTTTGGCTTCCGCTAGTCCGTTTCCTGCAAAATTAGTTCGGAAAGGGCCCGGTTCGACTAAGGAAACCTTAACCCCCAAAGGTGCGACCTCATGAGCCAGTGCCTCGCTAAAACCCTCTAAAGCAAACTTGCTGGCGTTGTAGATGCCAAAACCGGCGAAGGCCTTGATACCGCCGTGGGACGAAATTTGAACGATGTGTCCCTTAGGCTCTTTCCGCATGTAGTGCAAAACGCTCTGGGTCATTTTCAGGGTACCGAAAACGTTGGGTTCGAAAACCTTTCTGACCTCCTCTAGGGAAGTTTCCTCTACCGCCCCTACAAATCCTGTTCCCGCATTGTTGACTAAAACGTCAATTCTGCCGTATTCCGAAATGATGTTCGCGATGCTGGTCTCCACGGTCTTTTCATCGGTGATATCCAATAGGATGGCTTTTGCATTTTTTTGATGCTGCTCGTTGAATGCCGCTACCTGTGCTTTGTAGCGGAAAGTTCCGATAACAAAATCGCCTTTCTCCATCACGGATTCTGTCATGGCTTTGCCCAATCCGCTAGATATTCCTGTAATCGACCAAATTTTAATATCCATCAAATTTATCTTTAAGGTTCGTTAATATCGACACTGCAAATAAACGTTTGGAAGCGGGTACACCGATAGTCCTTATAGTCTATAATCTGTTTGCTCGTACCCGCTTCCGTCCATAGAATTTCGTAAAAGGTATGCTTGTGGGATGGTTCCACGTTCGGCACTTTCATCCGTTCGAAATGGGTGATTTCGAAATAGGTCGGATTATTCAGCTGGTTGATAAAATGTCCGACGGAATAATGCGGGAAAATCGTTTTCATTTTCGTTTTCCAAAACGTGCGACGTTCGGTATCTGAGGGTTTAGGACCTTTCATGAATTAAGCACGTTATAAAAATAACAAATTGTAAGTACGGCTTCTGCCAGAGGAAAGAAGCGAGCGATTCTCTAATCTACCCGAAAAATTCGCTGTACCACCTCTGATTTTTTGTCCCTACTAACGGGAACCTTATGTCCGTTCAAATGCAGTAGATTTCCTTCCACCGAGTTAACCATGGTACCATTTACGATGTAGGATTTATGACAGCGTATGAAATCGTTTTGGGGAAGCGTCTCCATCAGCTCCCTAAGACTCATCAACGTCACGAACCGTGCCTCGCCGGTTACGATACGGACGTATTCCTTCTGGCCTTCTATAAAAAGGATGTCTCTATGGAAGACTTTTACCAGTTTGGAATCGGTCTTTATCGAAAGAAATCCGTCGCGGGCAATCTGGGCATCCGATTCCCGCGTTTGTGCAGATCGGGGCGTATCCATCTGTTCCTTTGCCTTGTTGACGGCTTGTAAAAAGCGTTCAAAGGAGAAAGGCTTCAGCAGATAATCGACGGCATCAAGCCCAAAGGCCTCCACGGCATGCTCGGAGTAGGCGGTGGTAAAAATGGTAACCGGTTTTTGTTTCAAGGTTTTCAACAGGTTGATGCCACTTAAGGTAGGCATCTGTATATCGAGAAACAACAGGTCTATCCCTCCCTGGTTTAAAATATCGATAGCGGCCATGGGAGATTTTACCTTATCGTATATCTCGAGATCCGGTACCTCCTTAATGAAATTCTCCAGAAGGTCCAACGCCAGATATTCATCGTCTACCAATAAGACTTTTATCGTGCCCATTCGTTTTCCAGTTTTGGGATGTTCAGGAATACCTCGAACTCATCCCCGTTATCTATAACGCTAAAAGTGTGCTTGTTCGGATATTTCAGCTGTAATCTTTTTTTGATATTCTCAAGACCGACGCCACCTACATTATCCTTTTGCATATCACTCTTACTGGTAGAATTGAGCGTGGTAAAGCGCAGCCCGCCATTGCTGACCTCCAAGATTATCTGTACATACGCATTCGGATTGGTCGAAAAGTCCCCGTGCTTGATACAGTTTTCCACAAGGGGAATCAGCATCATGGGCTCGATTTTTTCGTCGGTAATGTTCCCTAGGATGTTG
Source organism: Pricia sp. (assembly GCA_049671465.1). Taxonomy (GTDB): domain Bacteria; phylum Bacteroidota; class Bacteroidia; order Flavobacteriales; family Flavobacteriaceae; genus Pricia. The sequence goes on from JBATUY010000219.1 coordinate 14,479, forward strand.
AATTTTATGTTGGCCGGCTTTTCTTGGGTAGCTTGGTACAGTTCAAAATACTTTTTGATGTGGAGGATTTCGTCGGTAATCAAAACCCGCTCCTTTTGCCCTTCATAAATGCTGTACCGCAGCAGGTCTGCCAGGTTTAGGATCATATTGGGCGTCTTGTCCGATTTGACAACGGAAAGCGAGTAGATATTATTGAGCGCATTGAACAGAAAATGGGGATTGATCTGGGCCTTCAGGTACATCAGCTGGGCCTCGTTCTGTTGGTTGAGTAACAGCTGCGTCCTGCGTTCCTGCGCTATCCTGTTTTCCAGAATATGGAATATCGTACTCACCGACATGGACAGCAAAATCGTAATGGCAACCACCCGTTGTTTCCTATTTACCGGGCTTCCTGGAATCAGTTTATAGTATTGCTCAAAATAAGGGACAATGAGTTTCATCATGAACACATAAAGGCAGCAAAAAAAGACAATAGAGCCCAAGGTGGAATACAGATATTTTTTTTTCTCCAAAAATCGGTTGACCACCAAATACCCGAATCCGTAATAACTGAATACATGCATCGGAAGCATGACCATGGTATGTCGTAGGGCATACGGGAAATCGAGATTGTTTGCCTTGAAGGCCATGGCCAGCGCAAAATAAACGACCCAAAAGAAGATATGTATGAGGACTTTGTTCATGGAATCCGGTTTCAAGGGGAAATTAGTCCTTTTCAGCTGAACCTTCAATTGCTTTCAACAAAGCGTGCTCCCGTTTCCATGACCCGCCCGAATTCTTCAACCATCGGTAAGGCATCCCCGTTAACGGGAATTGTTCTAGGATAGTTACCGTTGGTAGATACTGGGGCCCCATAGGTTGAATAGTTTTTTTTATGCGAAAGGGTATATCCAACTTTGCCTTCATAAACCTTAAAAATAATATTATGAAAACGAATAGACCCGCCCAGTTACTACTTGGGCTATTATTAACGGTAAGTATCTCTTGTGATCGGGAGGATAACAATTTCGGCGATGCCGCCCAGGTAACCGAAGAGGAAGCCTTGGAGATGGTACAGACTTCCCTGACGTCCGAAGCCTATGGAATGCCGATTCAGGCGACCGATGCCGCTACGCTCGATAGCGATAGTACGGCCAAAACGATGTATGAATGTGGGGTGCTCAACTCAATATCAATGACCCGTAACAGCGCGGAAAATGCGGCCATTAAGTTTACCCATTCCATCGACTACCTTTTTTCTTTGGTGTGCGACGGTGACAAGCCAAAGGCCTTTGCCATTGAGTTTGAGGGAAACGGCACCTATTCCTCCCCGCGAATGGACTCCGACGACATCGTTACCTACGAGGCGGTACTGTCCAATATCGCCGAAAGTGGAAGTACCTATGCCTATACCGGTTCCTTTACACGTGAAGGTACCCAGACCACGCGTATCGCAGGGAGGACCAGAAATTTTGATAGTACTCTTTCCATAGAGAGCAGTGGCGTATCCATAGATAAGGAAACCAGAAAGATTTTGGAAGGAAGCTCCACATTTTCACTGACCGGAACCCTCAGTACGGGGGAAACTTTTAGCTATATCGGCACCGTTACCTATGAAGGAAACGGGGCGGCCACCGTGGTAATGAACGGAAATACCTATCAGGTGCAGATATAATTGTCCGATGTGGAGCGCGGTCTTTTTTGAAGGGACCGCTCTCCACATTACTCAAAGGCAGATTGTTTCATCAAAAGATAGTATCATGAAAAAATATATCATTGCCATCGCGTTCCCCTTGTTCTTTTTTCTGTTCACGTCCCAGACCGAGGCACAGGTCGTTCAAAGGCACGAGGCCCGTGTCGAAGCCGGTAAACCCACGGTCAAGATAACCGGGCAACGGGCAAGGGTCCGAAGAAGAACCAGAAGGAGGGTCAGAAGGCGCACCCATCGAAGGATAGCCCGAAGAACCATCAACAGGTTACCGGTAGGCGCCCGGGCCATACGCTACAGGAGTACCGCTTACTATCCCGTTAACGGGTTCTATTTTGTGAAGCGGAATTCCGCCTATGTGAGTGTGCTGCCCCCGGTAGGTTTTAGGGTGGCGACCATTCCCTGGGCGTACACCAGACTGACGGTGGCCGGGAAAAGATATTTCTATGCCAACGGCATTTACTACGTTCAAATAAAGAATAAGTACCAGATAACGGAACCGCCCGTCGGGGCCCAGATTGCCGAGTTGCCCGAGGGGTACGAAGAAACGGTCATTGACGGCAAAACGCTATATCTCTACGATGACAACCTCTATAAAGAATCCAAAGAAGGTTACGAACTTGTAGGTTTTGTAGAGGATGAATCTTGAGGGCCGGACGTAAAACCACGGCCTACGATACCATAAATGAAGAGAGAATAATTAAAA
>JBATUY010000220.1:0-6329 GCA_049671465.1 Pricia sp.
TTACGATCCAGCATCGGATCGGCAATGATCCACAACGACTTTTTTCGCTAACTTGTGCAACAGGCACAATATCGATAATTTATTCTGGCGATATAAGAAAACTTCATAAGTCCGAGATTTCTTTTCGACTTTATTGAATGAAGCCACAATTTGGTTTTTCCTGGTTAAGCTTAGCGCAGTTAACGTGCTAATTTGCAAAAGTATTAATTTAAAAATTTAAAAATGGAAGAGTACAGATTTAAAGACGAGCGTATAGATAGGGTATTCGGAACCGCAGAGAGCGCAAACGATTATTACGATTTTTTGATTAAATCGGGCTATAGTACAGATGACATAACCGTAATTATGGCAAAGGATACCAAGGAGCGGTTTTATGCCACCAACGAACATATTAGCAATACAGGGGACGAGGCCTTGAAAGGCGCCGGAACCGGAAGCGCTATTGGGGGAACTGTCGGAGCCATTGCAGGTGCATTGCTGGCTATCGGGTCTTCTATTGTAATACCCGGATTGGGAATTGCAGTTGCTGGACCTATTGCTGCGGCATTGGCCGGTGCTGGTGCAGGTGGAGCGACCGGAGCGGTTATCGGAGCCTTGACCAAAGCCGGACTTTCAGATTCAGCGGCAACCGAGTATAAAAATGCGATGGAGAAAGGAGAAATCATTATCTCCGTCGAACCTAAAGATCGGCACGATGTAGTGTTAACTTCAAAGTATGGTAGGGAAATTCATAATGGATATTCACAAGTATGAACATTTTTCAGCTACGAAAAGGCCGTATCATTCCGATGCGGTCTTTTTTTTTAATTTAGTTTGCAGCATTAATTCAACGTCACACAACAGCTAAAAATTTATAAATGGTCTCGAGATGAAACATTTGGAATGGATTATAGCTCAGAACTGTACCCTATTTAGGCCCTAGCTTGTCTTTCACCTAGGTTCGCTTATCATGAAATCACTATGAACTTTACTTGAATTAATCGACATTTTACTGTTTGAACTTAAGAATGAATAACAACAGTATTGGGGTTTCTAATGGATTTCGATAAAGGTTGATATGTTATTCCTCAGTTTTTTTCGCATCCTCAAAATCAACTTTACCCTCAATAGTCCCTTGATAGGCTTTTATCCAAGCATTTTTAAAAATGTTGAGAAACGTCGGTAAGAATTCGCCTTCCACCGCAGTCAAATCCCCCTCGATCGGGATTTCGGTTGCCAAGGTGTTTTCCTTTTGGTTCTTTAGGATGAACTTAAAAAATCCTACAAATCCTTCCCAGATTTTTTCAAAATACTTATCCTCCTTTTCTATCAACTTAGAATCCTTCAAAATCGGTTTTAGGTATCCCGTCAAAAAACTATCTGCTATGGCAATTTCACTGAAAACATTAAAATTGCCCTCTGCGAAATCGATTCCCGCATAATGGTTTGTAAAATCGTTCAGGGCGGTCGCCGAGGCATTTTCCAGTGAGAACGATATATCCATATCCGGAATCTGTTTTACAAGGTTCATGGAACCATTTAATTTAAAATTCCCATTGCCAACGGAGGTGGCGGTCGCATGGACTTCCGAGGGAAGTTTTTCTGAAACATCTACAACATTTCGCAGATTTGTTGCGGTCAGATGAAGGTTGCTCATGTTCAAATCGATAGTCGGATCTGCCGTTAGTTCCACAAAAGCAACTTTACCATCCTTAATTCTAAGGGTATTTATCTCTATCGGCACTAAATCTGTGAGTGCCTTAGACCAGTCATTAACTTCGGTCTCGGTGCTGTCGGCGGTTTGATATTCGAATACATAAATCAGTTCAGGTCTGTTCAGGATTATTTCGCTTACAATTTTGCCATCGAACAAAGCGGTCCATTGTACGGAGATATCGGCCCTGTCAAAGCTGAGCAACGGAACCTCCGATTCGCCGTCTACCGTATTTAAATTCAACTTATGGATTACATACGCACCCCTAAAAAGATTAATATCAATATCATCTATATAACCTGAATAGCCAGGAATATCGTCCAGTACATTATTTACATAGTTTTTTACTATTGACGGAAGTGCCAACCGCAAGGCAATAAGAAGCGCAATGATTATGACCGGTATAACATACCTTTTTCTCTTAAATTTTGAATTTGAATTTTTGACCTCGGTATCGTTTGTATTCATGTAAATGACATTAAGGTTTTCTCAAACGAATGGGTCCCGTAGCTTCGGAGGGCTTGTCATCGATTTTTCGACCATTCTGCAAAACTACTAATTTGCCGGATTCGACCAATGTATCGGCCACTTGGCGGACCAAATCCATTTTAGGCCGCCAATCATCCGGATAGATTTTACGGGCGACTTCTGACGGACAATAGGTTTTATCGGTTCCGCGATCCTCTGCAAATTTTAAATGTAGGTTTATAATTTTCTCGTGTTTAGTGCTGCTCACTCTTAGTCATATTCGTTTCCCGAAATTTTGAATTTTCAGCTAGTTTCACACGGGAATTTTAGAGGCAATATCCATACGTTTCCAATTACGGTGTTTGGCTATAGCCGCAATAAAATCAGCAGGCTTGCTATCCACAAAAATTGCATCATCTTCCTCGAAACCTTTGATAGAAGAGCTTTCCAAAATTTGAATCCCCTCGTTGGCGACCGCAAGGGCCTTGCAATGCTTAAAGGCTTCATCAACGAATTTAAGAAATTTAGCTTTTTTTAGTAAAGTCTGTATTGATTTATCTCCTCCCGGAATGAAGATTGCGTCGAACAGAACACTTTCGGTGGTCATAATCGAGGCATGTACATTATGTTCCATATCCGAATCACATGTTACCGTGCCCCCGTGCGGTGCGACCACTTTTACCGTCGCATTTTCTTTTTCCAATGCTTTTTTCATTTTATCGAAGTCCTTCATATTAAAGCCGTCCGCGACCAGAAAAGCAACTTGCCGTGTGGCGATGGAATCGAAGACGGTATTTGCTTGACTGAGCGCTGGAGCCTTATCGAGATAATTCTTCTTCTTACCGGGTTGATGGTCTTTTACAACGGCATCGGCTCCGATTGCCCGATTAATAGGTTTCTCTATACTTTTAGGAACTTTTATTCCTAAATTTTCCGCTACATCCACGGCCAGTTTTGAATCGATTTGCGCAATGAGCCACAACATGCGTTCTTTTACATGATTGTGATTGCATTTTCCCAATTCAAAGGAATAGGCATCGGTCACATGCGCCTTTTCCCAATCTGCCAAACTTCTATAAAAAAGTGCCGGTTGTGAAAAATGATCGCTAAAGCTTTCGCTACGGGTTCGGATTTTATGGGCGTCTATTCGCTCTTGATATGAATCAAAACCACCTTCGGCTATCTTTGAAAGATGTGGGCAACCTCCACCTAAAGTATTTGGGAAGTAAGCGGTTTGACCTTTCGGTATTTCCATTTGCATGTGTCCGTCGCGCTGATTGTTATGTACATCGGTTACGGGTCGGTTAATGGGAATCTGATGAAAATTGTGGCTTCCCAATCGGGAAAGCTGTGTATCGCGATAGGAAAATAGTCGACCTTGCAACAAGGGGTCGTTCGTAAAGTCAATTCCGGGAACAATGTTTCCGGGCAGAAATGCGACCTGCTCCGTTTCCGCGAAAAAATTTTCAGGATTTCGATTTAGAACCATACGACCGATAAGTTGTACAGGAACCATTTCTTCGGGAATTAATTTAGTTGGGTCCAACAGGTCGAACTCAAACTTATGTTCATCTTTTTCCGGTACGATCTGAATCCCAAGTTCCCATTCGGGGAATTGACCGGCCTCGATGGCATCCCATAAATCCCTTCTATGGAAATCAGAATCCGCTCCACTGATTTTGACGGCTTCGTCCCATGTCACGGAATGAACCCCCAACATTGGTTTCCAATGAAATTTGACAAAATGTGCCTCTCCTTTCTTATTTATCAAGCGAAACGTGTGAATACCAAAACCTTCCATCATGCGAAGGCTACGCGGGATGGCCCTATCGCTCATAACCCAAATTTGGTTGTGCAGGGTTTCCGGGGTCAATGATATGAAATCATAGAATGTATCGTGTGCGGATGCTGCCTGTGGAATCTCATTGTTCGGTTCGGGCTTTACGGAGTGAATCAAATCTGGAAACTTCATGGCATCCTGTATAAAAAAGATGGGCATATTATTTCCGACCAAATCCCAAGTACCTTCTTCGGTATAGAATTTAACGGCAAACCCTCGAACATCCCTCGCCAGATCTGTAGAGCCTTTAGAACCTGCAACAGTAGAAAACCGAACGAATACCGGTGTTTTTCTAGAGGTATCGGTAAAGATTCCCGCTTTGGAGTATTTCTCTATACTTTTATATAGTTCAAAATACCCATGAGCACCGCTTCCGCGTGCGTGTACGATTCTTTCTGGAATGCGCTCATGGTCAAAATTGTGAATTTTTTCCCTCAACAAAAAATCCTCTAAAAGTGTAGCCCCTCTTGGTCCTGCCTTGAGGGAGTTGTTGGTATCGTTCACTTTTAGACCTTGCCGGGTTGTCATCGGCTTGTCTTGATAATCCACCGTGTAATTTTCTAGTTGCTCTTGCTTGTCAGAGGTTTTGCCTTTGGATGTTTTCTTCTTTGCCATTGTCGGGTTGCTATAAAATTAATAATGTGTTTAGGAACATTCGGAATAGGAGGAAGATTCAGAAAATAGTATGAAATTAGAGTAGTAATCGTCAAGCCGTGGGCTGTATAGGGTTGATTGTTGCTCCATACAGAAATTTAGCAATGTCAATTGTATTATTTATAATTTATATACGACTTGCTCCTTATTGTGTCAATACATAATACAAAAAAAGAGCCACCGAACGGTGACTCCCTTACTAAATGAATTTGGCCTGCGATTAAGCCAAATCTTCCATCGATTTGATTTTGTTCAAATCGGTCCTAATTTTGGTTTTCTGGTCTCTGATCAATAAAGCGATGGAATTGGGAAGCGTAGTATCTTCTAAAACTTCATCATATTCCTCGACCGCCGCTTTATCACCACGAATAGCTTCTTCCAACATCGATTCGTCGTTGTCTCCTGAGAAAAATGCCTTTACATCCATCCACGCCCTATGGATGCTTCCTGTAAAACTAATATCATCATCAATATCATCGTAGCTGGCCACCATTTCACGTTTCAAAGAGTTATTGAACTTTTCCCGATCTCTAGCCTTACTTTCAAAATAAGATTTTAGGTTATGACTATCTGCATTTTCGGCAGCTTTTCGGTACCCTTTTTCGGCATCCCTATTTTTTTCAAGAATTTCTTCTAATTGATCAACTAGCTTTTCATATTTTGTTTCCATGATAATTGTTTGTTTAGGGTTAATGTTGATAACAAGTTTAAGAATCATAAGGAAGGTTTGTTTACCTGATTCAGCTAATTTTTAACTTAAAAACCGATGATTAGTATTTATCATTTTAGAATATCATTTACCGTGATTTGAAAATCATTTATTCCGATTCTTTGATGATCATTTTTCTATCGACCGATGATTTTCTATCGAGCGAATGGTCTTGCCAATTACGCTTACAAGAATTTGGATGGATGAGGGTTTCCGCTAAAACCTGTTCGCACCGCCGGTAAATAGTTTTTCACTACGGTTTCATCAACGGTGGTAGAATACATAACTATTCTAATATCGTCGAATTTCGGTTACGAGCGTAATTTTCTAGACGTTTGGAACCGTGCATCCTTGACATGAACAATTCTAAAAATAATTATCCGGAAGAATTTTCAAATTGCGATTAATTTGGCACTTAAAATTTAGAAAGGATGTTCTGATGCTTCAAGCAGGGCTCGTCAACAAAAATTTCACCCTCCTCCAGAAGAGATTTGCCGTAATATTTTTCGAAACGCTCAGGTCGGCGAACAAGGATAGGTTTTTTTTAAAATGATTTAGCTCCTTCAAATTCTTATTACCGTTATCGAAAGCGCAATATCCCATAGTCCAATCCGGAAAGTTTCTCTCTTCTATCCTGTCATCAGAAAATAGGTGAACCGCGCGATGTCTTTCGTCCTTCTTTATAATTTTAAAAAGTCGAAGTACGTTGAATTTATCTCCCTCCAATACCTGAATAAAGATGCCCATATAGTAAATTAGACAACCTGTAATGCCGTCAAGTTTATTCCTATTACGCGATTGGGTCAAAAGTTCTTCCATCTCCCAATAGGTCGGGGTTCCAATGGACTTAGATTCGTAGGTCAGTGTATACAGGTCACTTGTAGTTTCGTCCATTATAAGTTATAGATTATCACTTTTCCATGAAATCCTCATAAAGTAACTGTAAAGGTGATGAATAATTAAAT
>JBATUY010000221.1:0-4232 GCA_049671465.1 Pricia sp.
TGATTGTAGGCCTTATAAAACCCAATGGCGGAAATATTTATTTAGATGGTACCGACATCACCAAATTCCCCATGTACAAACGGGCGCAGAACGGTATCGGCTATTTGGCACAGGAAGCCTCCGTATTTCGGAAACTCAGCATCGAAAAGAACATCTTAAGCGTACTGCAGCTCACCAAACTCAGCAAAAAGGAACAGTTGATGAAGATGGAAGAGCTCATCGAGGAGTTCGGCCTGGGCCATATTCGTAAAAGCCGGGGCGACCTGCTCTCCGGGGGCGAACGCCGACGTACGGAAATTGCCCGTGCCTTGGCCACTGACCCAAAATTCATACTATTGGATGAACCTTTCGCGGGCGTAGACCCTGTCGCGGTGGAGGACATTCAACGTATCGTCGCCCAATTGAAAAATAAAAATATCGGCATTCTCATCACCGACCATAACGTACAGGAAACCTTGGCCATCACCGAACGCTCTTATCTTATGTTCGAAGGCGGCATCTTAAAATCGGGCCTGCCCGAAGATTTGGCGGCCGACGAAATGGTACGGAAAGTATATTTGGGCAAAAACTTCGAACTGCGGAAAAAGAAATTGGATTTCTAGTGTTCGACCGTGCCTATAAAACGTATACGTGAGAATCTAAAACCAGAATTTTAAATAGCGTTTTAGATATTTTTCAAAATTGATGAGGCTCCGGTCATATCATATTAAGTTATTCAGGCCCCTCCATCAGTTTTCACTCCACTCCCATAATTCGCCACCACCGAACTCAAAACATAAAAAACGATAATAATCGGTACGGCTAAAAATCGTAACGTGACCAATAGCACTAGACTCGTAATTATAAAAATGTAACGCACCGCATTATCCCTAAAGCCCCAATTCTTGAACTTAAGGGCGAAGAGTTCGATTTTAGCATTCAAAAGATACGTACTCAAAAGCGTCAGCCCGATTAGAAACCATTGATTTAGAATGATACCGTTCAAAACGTCGTTGTTTTGGTACAGCAGAATCAAAGGCAATGAAAGTATCAGCAGCGCATTGGCTGGGGTGGGCAAACCAATAAATGAAGACGTCTGGTTCTCGTCGATATTGAACTTGGCCAGGCGATAGGCCGAAGACAACGTTATCAGAAAACCGAACAAAGGCAGCGGTTGGCGTATCATGGAAAGTGCTGATTCAGATGTGTTCGTACCGAACATATCGCCGGCGTTCCACCCTCCGGTCATGGACATGCCCAACAATTGAAACATAACGATGCCCGGTACCAAGCCGCTCGTGATTACGTCTGCTAAAGAATCGAGCTGCAGGCCCAAATCGCTCTTGACATTCAAGGCCCGCGCCGCGAGGCCGTCGAAGAAATCGAAAAATATCCCCAAAAAGACAAAAACCGCGGCCAGTTCCAAACGGTTCAGTACGGCGAACACTGCTGCGATACAGCCGCAAAACACGTTGAGCAAAGTAATTAGATTGGGAATATGTCTTTTCATGAAATTGGGCCTGGAATTCGTATCTCGTAAAAATAATACAATTTGACCTGAATCATGCCAGCCCATAATTTATTCGGATATTTGCCGCTCAAAAGCTTGCTTGGATTCTTATGTCATTCAAAAACATCCTTTTTATACTATTCATACTGGTTTCGGTGCTTGGCCGGGCCCAGAAAGTCGAACTATCCCCCCTATCCCAAATCAGCGTGCTTACGGCGGGTTCGGGCAGTGAACTATACTCGAGTTTCGGCCATAGCGCCATTCGGGTACAAGACCGAACATTGGGCATTGATGCCATTTACAATTACGGTACTTTCGATTTTACGACCCCGAATTTTTACACCAAATTTGCCCGTGGTCAACTCGACTACACCTTGTCACGACAGCGTTTTCCATATTATTTGTTAGGATATGAAGAAGAGAAACGATGGATAAAGGAGCAGGTACTCGACCTTACGTTGGCGGAAAGAAAATCGTTGTTCCAATTTCTTGAAACGAATTACTTGCCCGAGAACCGGGACTATAAATACGATTTCTTTTACAACAACTGCGCGACCAAAATTTGGGATGTACTCCAGGAAGTCTATGGAGACAAACTCATACTTGATAAAAATTATCTGGGCGAGCTGTACACCCATCGCCAGCTCATTCACCAAAAGGTACCTACCAACTCTTGGTCCGGTTTCGGAATCGATCTGGCGTTGGGGTCGGTCATCGACGATACCGCCACACCTAAAGAGCATATGTTCTTACCGGAATACGTGATGAAGCAAATAGGAAAGGCCCAATTAAATGGAAAATCCCTGGCGAGCGAAGAGGAAATTGTTTTGGACTTCGGCAACGTTGACAATCATCCTCCTTTTTTAGTGTCCCCCGTGTTCGTCTTAACAGTGTTTTTGGTGGTAATGTTACTAATGACCTATCTCGATTTCAAATCAAATACCCGAAGGCGCTGGCTTGATTTTATATTGTTATTTGCGACCGGTATGGCGGGCGTAGTCATGGTTTTTTTATGGTTTTTCACCGACCATAGCGCAACCGCGGGCAACTTCAATATCGTTTGGGCGTTTCCGCTCAACTTGATCGTCGCTTTTGTCGCTGTGCAGAAAAGGGGACCGAATTGGGTCGCTAAATATGCCTTATTTTTACTGGCGCTACTCGCCATCACCTTGCTTTTGTGGCTTTTCCGGGTGCAAGTTTTCTCACCGGTGTTGATTTTGGTATGGTTGGCGCTGGCAGCGCGATACTTTTTTCTGTTCTGGTCGTACCAAACCCCTAAAATCGCCTAGTCGACGACGAATGTTACTAACGTTTTATTTTGTAATCCCAATCTATAAATGAATCTTCTTTCTGTAGAAAATATTTCCAAATCTTTTGGCGAACTGGTCTTGTTCAAAGACCTGTCTTTCGGGATAAACAAGGACCAAAAGATTGCGCTGATCGCCAAAAACGGTACGGGCAAAACCTCTATCCTCAATATTATGTCAGGCGCCGATACGCCGGATAGCGGGCAGGTCAATTACCGAAAAGGGATTCGAATATCCTTTTTGGCGCAAGAACCGGACCTTGACCCGAATCTAACGGTCGAGGAAACGATTTTCGCTTCGGATAACGAGATTTTAAAGGTTATTCATAAGTATGAAAAAGCTTTGGAAAATCCCGAGGATGCCGATGCCTACCAATCCGCTTTCGAGGGGATGGAACGGTTCAATGCTTGGGATTTTGAGACGCTGTACAAGCAAATCCTGTTCAAACTCAAGTTGGAAGACCTCAACGCCAAGGTCGGAAAGTTGTCGGGAGGGCAGAAAAAAAGGCTCTCCCTCGCCAATGCCCTCATCAACAAACCTGATTTATTGGTACTCGACGAGCCCACCAACCATTTGGATCTTGAGATGATCGAATGGTTGGAGGAGTATTTCGCCAAGGAAAACATGACCCTGTTCATGGTCACGCACGACCGGTTTTTTCTGGAAAGGGTCTGCAACGAAATCTTGGAGCTCGATAACGGCCAACTCTACCCCTATAAAGGAAATTACAGCTATTATTTGGAGAAAAAGGAAGCCCGGATCGAACAAGAGGCCGCCGAGCAGCACAAATCGGAGCAGCTTTTTAAAAAGGAGCTGACCTGGATGCGCAAGCAGCCTAAAGCCCGCACCACGAAATCTAAATCGCGTATCGACGATTTCCAGCAGATAAAGGAAAAGGCCAGCCAAAGGCGAACGGAGCATGAGGTACAGCTGGAAATCAACATGGAACGGGTCGGAAGCAAGATTCTCGAGCTGCATAAAATTTCGAAATCCTATCCCGGTAAGCCGATTCTTGACCAGTTCGAATACACATTTACCAAGGGCGAGCGCATTGGGGTTATCGGTAAAAATGGAACGGGCAAAACTACGTTTCTGAACATTCTCACGGGCACAGATCAGCCCGATGCCGGCAAGGTCGTCGTCGGTGAGACCACCAAGTTCGGGTACTACACCCAAGCGGGCATCGAGATCAAACCGGGCCAGAAGGTCATCGACGTTATTCGCGATGTGGGCGATTTTATTCCCCTGAAAAAAGGGCGCCAAATCTCCGCACAGCAGTTGCTCGAGCGATTTCTCTTCGATCGGAAAAAACAGTACGATTTTGTTGACAAACTGAGCGGCGGCGAGCGCAAGCGACTGTATCTGTGCCGGGTACTCATTCAAAATCCGAATTTCTTGATTTTAGATGAGCCTACCAACGACCTTGATATCGTAAC
>JBATUY010000222.1:0-5329 GCA_049671465.1 Pricia sp.
GTTGGGTACCTGTGAAAAAGTATCCATCGATAAAGATAATACGACCATTGTAAACGGTGGCGGTGTCCAAAAGGATATCAAGACCCGTGTCAATCAAATCAAATCTCAAATTGAGACGACGACTTCCGATTACGACAAGGAAAAACTTCAAGAGCGTTTGGCCAAATTGGCCGGCGGTGTTGCCGTACTATATGTAGGTGCTGCATCCGAAGTTGAAATGAAGGAAAAGAAAGACCGGGTTGACGATGCCTTGCATTCTACACGTGCCGCAGTTGAAGAAGGAATCGTCGCCGGTGGTGGCGTTGCCCTTATCCGTGCCAAGGCCGTACTTTCAAAAGTACAGACTGAAAATGCCGACGAAGAAACCGGATTACATATCGTGGCCCGCGCCATTGAATCCCCTTTACGTATCATCGTAGAGAATGCAGGTGGAGAAGGCTCGGTAGTTGCCGCTAAAGTATTAGACGGAAAAGGAGACTTCGGATATGATGCCAAATCAGAGAAGTACGTTGAAATGCTAAAAGCCGGTATTATCGATCCCAAGAAAGTAACCAGAATCGCATTGGAAAACGCCGCTTCGGTCGCTGGAATGATCTTGACCACCGAATGCGCCTTGACCGACATTAAAGAAGATGCACCTGCTGGCCCCCCAATGGGTGGCGGCGGAATGCCCGGAATGATGTAAGATTAAGCTTTTACTAAATGCAAAAGCCGCCGCGATAAATATATCGTAGCGGCTTTTTTTATTTTTCAATAATAGCATGGTATTTTTCATAACTTTCAAGAGCGAACGAGTTTCCTTTAGTAGGCTAAAGAGGCAACTCTTTACAACAGAAGGCGCTAAAACTACAGGGAAAACGTTTTGTCGGCCATCTGCCAAACAGTGTCTCCGATGGACAGGGCGGCGGTCGCAGCAGGACTGGGCGCGTTCAACACATGAATACTGTCTTCGCCATAAGCGATTTTAAAATCCGTTCGGGTATCGCCTTCTTTGTTCAACAATAGGGCACGCACTCCGCTTCTTCCGGGCACAATATCGGATTCAGAGAGGTCGGGTACCAGGCGTTGCAAGGTTTTCAAAAACCGTTGTTTTGAAAAGGCCCTTCGATATTCACCGATACCAAATCGCCAGTTCTTCATGAACAATTGCCAGGTTCCGGAATACGATAGGGCGTCGAGAGTATCGCCAAAATCAAAATCCGTTTTACCGTAACCTTCCCTTTTGAAGGAGAAGACCGCGTTCGGACCACATTCGATGCCCCCGTCGGTCATTCGGGTAAAATGAACCCCTAGAAATGGAAAGTCCAGATTGGGTACGGGATAAATCAAATTTTTAATTTTGCTTTGCGCCGACTCGGTAAGCTCATAATAGTCGCCTCTGAAACCCACCACTTTTTCTTGCAGGTCGACCTCTTGCTTGCGCGCCAAACGGTCGGCGAAAAGACCTCCGCAGAAAATCATTTTTTTGGTACGGAACTGTCCCTTATCAGTATGCACGAGGTTCTGGGCATTTTCTTTGGAAAAACTCTCTACGGTATGACCAAGTCGAATCGCGCTTTGAGGATTGATCATTAAAATCAACTCCCCCAATTTTTCGGTCACGGCGACATAATCGATAATCCCTGAATCGGGCACCCAAATACCTGCAATACCTTTGCAGTAAGGTTCGATTTCGGAGATTTCATCCGAAGTGATTTTTCGGATTCCGCTTAATCCGTTCTGGATACCGGTATGGTACACCCGTTCCATAGCGGGAAGTTCATCGGTATCGGTAGCTACGATAATTTTTCCGCAGACATCGTGGGCTATCCTATTTTCCTTTGCGAATTCGACCATCTGCTTTCTGCCGTTGATACAGTTTTCCGCTTTTAACGAACCCGGAGTGTAGTAAATACCGGAATGCAGTACGCCCGAATTGTGCCCCGTTTGATGCGCCGCTAGAGTATCTTCCTTTTCTAAAAGGAGCAATCGCAAGTCTGAACGGTTCTTTTGAATTTTATAGGCGGTGGCCATACCTACAATACCGCCACCGATAATGGTAATGTCAAAAAGAGTGCTTTCCAAGATATAGAATTAGCCTGCAAAGATAAAGAACTTCGACTGACCCGAGTAATCCGAAAGAAGGCTTCTAACAACTCTATTCCCGTAATGAAGCCGAGGGCGTCAGAAGGTAAAGGATGATTTTAGATTGATCGGATACCGTACAAATGCCTCAACTATTACCTTAATATTGTGCGAAATTAAGAAACTACATTTCTACGGTATAAAATTCGTTGAAATTTATCTTTTTATCGGTCAATAGCTGTTTTTATGCAATATTTTTTGAAGTCTATTGACATATTCCTAAAAATGTAAAGATATCAGAAGTCCTACATACTTTAATGCTCCTGGAGTGGTTATAAGGTGAGAAGCCCTGAAAAGGGTTTCTTACAAATTTCTAATAACCACTAATTATTGTAAACCCATGAGAAAAAAATTTAAATCAACTTTTACTTCCGCATTCATTATTATGGTACTGGCGCTTTTTGCCACGGGTTGTAGTAACGATGACGGTTCAATTTTTGAGACGCCTACCGAGGAGGAACAAGAGAACCCGGAAAACCCTGGGGAAACTCCAGATGAACCCGAAGTTGCAACCCTCATTTTCAACGAGGCCAATCCCACTGAGAATAAAATAACAGCGGAGGCCAGTGGTGAAGTCGGTACCAACGTAGAAGGTCGTGTTATCTTTACCTCTTCGGAGACTACCCAACGTAGAATGTACATTACCCAAAATATTTCGGGCAGTGGAGATATGCCCTTCAATGTGCTTGACATCGACGACCCGAACCTCAAGGACGAGACCAAAGGTGACGGTTCTATTGACTTAGACGGTTCCAATCAAAAAGATATCGATTTTACTTTTGAGCTGCCCGTACCGGACATCGATAACGGGGAGATTGTATACACATTTTGGACCACCACCGGAAAAGGCGACTTTCGGGATGCGTCAAAACGATTGGCGTTAGGTGTCGGAACCATTACGGTAACCGTAGGAAACGGCACTAATCCGGCCGCCGAAGTGCGGGATTTCACCGATATAAGATTATTTGCGCCTGCAGAGGACGGCACGACCAAAACGTTCTTTTCGCTTCTAAACGAAACGGTTTACCGCATCGATGAAGGACGTGAATTCCGTGCATTTTGGGATTTTGGATATTATTACAAAGACAACCAAGCCTCTTTTGCATCCACTGCTAATTACGACGCAGCATTCGGTTTTCCTGTAGAAGGTTTGAAGCCAGATGCAGACGAAATGAATGCCGAAACGGAAACCTTGAACAATATGTTCTTCGCAGAATCAAGCTTAGATGCCGATGGCTTTGATGGTGTGCTTCTATCCGGTGATCTGAATAACATCACTTCATCGGACGTAGAGGATATAGACGGTCTAGCCGTCGGCGATGTGATCGAATTTGTCGATAACTACGGTAAAAAAGGGCTTATTAAAATTACGGCAATCGATCCCGGTTTTAGCGTGGTCAATTCTATCACTTTTGATGTCAAAATACAGCCTTAAGCTACTATTCGAGTAAAATGTATTGAGAGGGATGCCGAGAGACGGCATCCCTTTTTTTTTGCGCCATGGTGCACTTCTGAAAGGCAAAACGGATTCGCTGCCGCGGTGAAATAAATTCGTAAAATCATAGCTCCACTTTCGATACCTTTGCCCAAAACCGGAAAAAATGTTTGAAAAGTTACGCCATGAGGTCACCGTTTTGTTAAACCGTTCGGAATTAAAAACCGACATCCGCCTACAACAGGTATGCGAGCTTCTAAAGGCCACGGTGCCACATTATGATTGGGTGGGATTTTACTTTAAAAACGGCAACAAGCAAGAACTGAAGCTCGGTCCGTACGCCGGAGAGCCGACGGACCACACCATCATTCCCTTTGGCAAGGGCATCTGCGGCCAAGTGGCCGTTAGCAATCAGAATTTCGTGGTGCCCGATGTAAAAGCCCAAGACAATTATATTGCCTGCAGTATTACCGTCAAGGCCGAAATTGTGGTGCCGCTGTTCATCAACGGCGAAAATATGGGGCAGATCGATATCGACTCAAATACCCCCGATCCGTTTACGGAACAAGACGAGCGATTTTTGGAGTTCGTGAACGAGAAAGTTGCGGAAATACTGGTTTAAAACTTCTCTTCAATTGTTGATAACCTCACTACCGTTTTCCTTATGAAAAAAGTACTTTTACATGTCCGTAAAATCACATGATGAGTATTAAAAAAGCTACCTCTGCCCTAATTTCCGTTTTTCATAAAGATGGATTGGAACCCATCGTTAAAAAATTCCAAGAATTGGGCATCGCCATCTATTCCACGGGAGGCACCGAGAAGTTCATAAAAGATTTGGGCATTGACGTAGTGCCCGTCGAGGATGTTACCAGCTATCCTTCCATTCTAGGGGGACGTGTAAAAACCTTGCATCCGAAAGTGTTCGGGGGTATTTTGAACCGTCAGGACCACGAAGGGGATGTAGCCCAATTGGCCGAGTTCGACATTCCCCAGTTGGATATCGTTATCGTTGATCTTTATCCTTTTGAGAAAACCGTTGCCAGTGGCGCGTCCGAACAGGACATTATCGAAAAAATTGATATTGGTGGGATATCCTTAATCCGAGCAGCGGCCAAAAACTTCAAAGACGTGATCTGTGTATCCTCTATGGAAGACTATGGGGAATTTTTAGACATTATTTCCCAAGGAAATGGAAGCACCTCCCTAGAAAACCGGAAAAACTTTGCCGCAAAGGCCTTCAATGTTTCTTCCCATTACGATTCGGCGATTTTTAATTATTTCAATAAAAACCACGAAATCGCATCCTTAAAAATCAGCGAAACCAAAGGCCAAGTATTGCGTTACGGTGAAAATCCACATCAAAGGGGGTTTTTCTTCGGTGATTTCGAGGCGATGTTCACTAAACTGCATGGCAAGGAACTTTCTTACAACAACCTGCTGGATGTTGACGCTGCCGTCAACCTAATGAACGAATTCAAGGGCGATATGCCGACCTTCGCCATCTTAAAACACAACAATGCCTGCGGACTGGCACAGCGGAATACCATTCACCAGGCCTATGTAGACGCTTTGGCCGGCGATCCCGTCTCCGCTTTCGGGGGCATACTGATCAGTAATGTGGAAATTGACAAACCCACCGCAGAAGAGATACACAAATTATTCTGCGAGGTCGTTATTGCACCTAGCTATTCTGACGACGCGCTAGAGGCTTTGAAAAGAAAAAAAAACCGGATCATCTTGATCCAAAACGAGGTCGATCTGCCCGAC
>JBATUY010000223.1:0-1752 GCA_049671465.1 Pricia sp.
ACCTTTGATCAGGTGGGCGCGCTGTTCAACGAATTCTATGCCCATCACTTGCCCTTCGAACTGACCGATGCGCAAAAACGGGTCATCAAGGAAATCCGTTCCGATTTGGGCAGTAACGCCCAGATGAACCGCCTGCTACAGGGCGATGTCGGCTCGGGAAAGACTATCGTCGCCGTAATGACCATGCTGTTGGCCATCGACAACGGATTTCAGGCCTGCCTGATGGCGCCCACCGAAATCTTGGCCAATCAGCATTATACCGGTATCAGCGAACTGCTCGAAGGTACCGGCGTAACCTGCGCTTTGCTCACGGGTTCGGTCAAAAAATCGGCCCGCCGTCCGATTCACGAACAATTGGAAAACGGCGAGCTGCAAATTCTGATCGGTACCCACGCCCTGCTGGAAGACAAGGTGCAATACAAAAACCTGGGCTTGGCCATCGTAGACGAACAGCACCGGTTCGGGGTGGCCCAACGTTCAAAACTCTGGCATAAAAATGATATTCCGCCGCATGTACTGGTGATGACCGCCACGCCCATTCCCCGTACGTTGGCCATGAGCCTGTACGGCGATCTGGATATTTCGGTAATCGACGAACTGCCGCCAGGCCGAAAGCCGATTACGACCGTGCATCGCTATGACTCCAATCGCCTAAAAGTATTCCGTTTTATCCGCGACGAAATCAAAAAAGGAAGGCAGGTTTATATTGTATACCCGCTTATACAGGAATCCGAGGCCATGGACTATAAGGATTTGATGGACGGCTACGAAAGTATCGTACGTGACTTCCCCCTACCCGATTATCAAATTTCCATCGTTCACGGTCAGATGAAACCCGCGGACAAGGATTATGAGATGCAACGTTTCGTCAAAGGCGAAACCCAGATAATGGTCGCTACTACGGTCATCGAGGTAGGCGTCAACGTGCCCAATGCATCGGTGATGATTATCGAAAGTGCCGAACGCTTCGGCCTGTCACAGTTGCACCAGCTCCGGGGCCGTGTCGGTCGCGGCGCCGAACAGAGCTTTAACATTTTAATGACCGGCCATAAACTTTCTGCCGAGGCAAAAACCCGTTTGGAAACCATGGTGCGCACCAACGATGGTTTTGAAATCGCCGAGGTCGATCTGCGCCTTCGCGGACCGGGCAATTTAATGGGCACCCAACAAAGCGGGGTGCTCAATCTTAAAATTGCGGATATTGTCAAGGATAACGAAATCCTGAAAACTGCCCGCTACTACGCTATCAAATTGCTGAAGGAAGATCCCGGGCTGGAGCACCCCGATAATTTGGTGGTTCGGCATGCGTATGGGCAGTTGGTCAAGTATAAGAATATTTGGAATTATATTAGTTGATTAAATATCAAAAACTTAATGTTATCCGGTAATTTTAAGGGGTAAAAGGTTACTTTTATTTTGATATAAAGAGTTGCCACACATTTGAGAAAAACCATCGTAAATGATTGAAAAATACCGAAATCGATTAAAAGAAATTATTGAAATGTCATTTCGGACATTGGAAATGAAGCTTGCGAATGGAGGAATAATCTCAAAAAATGAGGCTTCTTTTCAACTTGAATTAGGTTATATCCTCAAAGTTTTCGGTCAGCTTTACGAATTTCATCCCAACGAGAAATTTAATCTCGAAATGGAAAATTATGTGAAGCTAAAAACGAATAGCATAAAAAGCAAAAGTAAAAATGCGAGAGTAGATATTCTAATGAGTTTCGGAACGGAAGATAAATTTGCAAC
>JBATUY010000224.1:0-4597 GCA_049671465.1 Pricia sp.
ATTTTAACCCTTCCCCGGAACTGATGAAAAAGGTCCATTGGGCCAACCGTTATTCAGATAGGGTCATGAAGCTTCAAGCCAAGGCCCATAAGAAGTTTATGGAAGAATCCGACACCTGGGGCGGTAAAAGACACCGGTACCTACAACGTTTATCGAACCGCATCAGCCATAAAGTTTATGTTCTGGCCAGGTACAGTTCGTTTTTAACGACGGCCGCTTTAAATTCTAAATAAATGATGGAAAAACTAAAGCGTAAAAAAAGCTGCGCAAGATGTCATTAGAAGAAACTATCTTATCGGTATTGTGGTTTAAAGACCAAGAAGTTAATGGGATTATCGAAGTCGAGAAACCCCGGGATATGGACAAGCCATATACCTATGAGGAAGAATGGGAAATGGACGAAGAATCTAGGAACGCGGAAAAAGCCCGAGAAAAATTAAGGCCAATGGCCCGTGAAATTGTAACCGAAGTTGAAAAATGGATAGACAACGGTTCGGTCCACTTGTATGAATCCGATTAAATCCGAGTTGAAATCCAATTAAAGATTAACCCATGTTCTACAATCTATTTTTTGCGAAGCGCATCAAAAAGGAAAAGATAAAGGTAGATGCACTCTATAGGGAAATCCGCTCGTTGAGATCCCAGACGGAAAAATCCCAGGAAACCGCAGAGTTCGAACAAAAAAGGTATAGTAGATTGAAGTATCTTTTGAACCAGAGAGTCCATAAGGGAAGCAGCTGTACCATTGAGACGACCGGTAAGGGATATGAGACACTGGTCGCGGTCAGTAAAGAGGGAACTGAATTCGAAACCGAAATTTTCAATCTCGACAATACGCAAAAAATGGCAAAAAGAGAATTGGTGCTTTGGGCCAAAGAGCACCAGGACCATTATCATATCCGTGATATCCAGGGCGGCTCGGGCAAAGGCCATGGTTCAATAGCTATGAACAGTCTAATTGAGCACGTTAAAAACAATAATAACGGCAAGTGGGATGGTGCTAAATCCTATATTTCCGGTAATCTATATACCGAAGGTGAAAAGAACCGGGAGCGACAGGATGCGTTTTATCCAAAGTGGGGATTCGCAGTCGACAGGGACCGGATGAAAATTAGATTTGACCTTTGAAACCCGGTATGGAAGTATATGTTTTTGAATGGTGGCACCTGGTAATCATTATCCCTCTTTGGATAGGTTGTCTGTACCTCCACAATTATATAATCAAGAACAAGTATAATGGATTTAAATGATGGCAGTAAGTTTGGTCGTTTCAACCAAATAAACCATGTTATTACCTTATATCATGTCAACGGCCGTCCATTGTCAGACTATTAGGATGCAAAAGAATAGAGGTTTAATTTAAAATTGCTAAATGTTGGAAGATGGTTTCAAGTCCGATAAATATAGTGGGATTCTTGCTAATTTAAGGGACAACGGGCACCTGGACCAAAAAGATGTGGATACTCTTTTAAAGGATTTTATTTCGGCGCGGCAAGTGAATCTGAACAGCTTGGATGTCAAAAAGGCCAATATTGTCACCGAAGCGCTGATGGATAATTATAATCGGATTATAAAATCCAAATAGAGAATGGATATAATCGAGTTTTTAGGGGCGAAAGAATATGATCAATGGGAAATGTTCGATTCAAATGGACAATTTTTCGGGGAGATAATCTCTATAGACGCGCATTATCAATTATATAGATTATATGATTTCTATGTTGAGCTTACAATGGTATCCGATACGCTCAAAGCCTTACGAATGAAACCCTTTTGTCTGGGCCCCGGCTTGACAAATACTTCGATGAGGATAATGTCGTCTCAAAAACAAATACCCTGAAAAATTAAATTGACAGTTTCTTTAACCCCTTAATCCAGTAATATGAAAACAAGTATTCCAAGTTTCAGAAAACATTTTCTATCCGCCCTGATATCGTTTATTCTGCTTTCATGTGGGAACACCGCTGATAAGGACCAAATTTTAGGATCCTACGAAGCTTCCAATAAACAGAAGACCAAGACCATGGTTTATAATATAACCCATATCAAAGAGAATAACTATGGCGTAAAATTTATTGCCGACCATGAAGGCAAGGAGGCCGAAACGGCATACTATGAGGGCACTTATAACCAAGTGGAAAGAATCCTATCCGTTAATACCGGACTGGCCGTTATGAACCTGCAGTTTTCCGACGATTACGAAAAGATTTCATTGATAGGTGATAAGAGCGGAAATATCCTCTATCGAAAATAGGTTGGCCATCGTTAGCCTTGGATTTCCGTGCGTTTATAATATGGTTCGTTTGTCGATATCGATGTAAAAATGGAGCAGTCCCAATGTTCGAAATAGCCGATTGGGCCATGGCCCTTTTGCACTATTGGTCTTTCAACCCGGTTGTTTTGAGCGCGTCTCCGCTTTGAACGCTCAAATCAAACAAGATGAAAGCAATAAAGATAAAAAAAGCCGCCATGACCCTAAATACCCGATTTGTTCGACGACTGCTCTGCTTCCTTTGGTTGACATCGCCAATGTTCTACAATTCAAATCCTACCCTGTTCTGGAAAATCGCAGTTTTCGCCAGTTTCCCTTTATTGGTGTATTTCTATTTTACCAAGAGGAACTGAATATCTGTTTTCAGAGTATCACCCACCGGAATATAACTTTGGCGAATATTAATATTATATTTGTAACTCCAACAATTGGTCACATTATCAAATTTAATAACGCTTCTTGAATGTTCGGTAACTTTATAGGGGAAAGAATAAAAAGGTTGAGGGATGAAGTTTATGGGCTTACCCAGTCCGAATTCGCGGATGAACTTAACCAATATATATGGGTCAACCATAAAAAGCATAAGTACAATAGCCAGACATTTATCCAGAACCATATATCCCTGATAGAGCAAAAGAACCAGATCAAGCGCGATAAGTTCGCTTTACTGCTCAATTTCCTCTATGCCTCCAAACGCATTAATCCGGCATGGATAGTTATAGAGGAGAACAATGCAATACCGAAATATTTGACAAAACTCCTTATCGACAGTAACCTGGTGGAAAAGCAGAGGCAGCTTGTCGAATACGGCGAAAAAATTAATCAGACCATCAACGATATCTCTATCGTAATCGAGAATTCGGTATTCGAATGATTCGGTAGGAGTTTATATTAGTTTACATAAATTCTCCGGGCTAGGTTCCTATATCGGAACCTTATGCTAAAGATACTTTACAATGTTCAGAATTCCTTTTCTAATGATTTTGATTGGTTTCGTGGCCACCGGCCAACAAACGGATCCGGATGCAGGAATTGCAGACCGTCTCCGTCTGGCGAACAATATCAATGATATAGAAACAGTTCTCGATAGTTTAGGCGAGGATTTATCCTGCTATTCACACCTTTTCCTTAAAATACCGAGCATCAACCCGCTCAACCCCAGAAACATTAAAAGGATCAGTTCATCTTTCGGCAAGCGACTCCACCCTATCGACAAGAAGTATAAAGCACATAATGGTATCGATATCGCTAGCAGTATTGGGACAACAGTCCATGCAGCTGCGGACGGTGTTGTGGAGAAAATCTCCTATTCAAAGAGTGGGTACGGTAAAAGTATAGAAATCAAACATTCATATGGTTTTGAAACCAAATATGCGCATATGGCCATTATCACGGTTCTAAAGGTCGGACAGAAAGTGAAACGAGGAGAAATAGTAGGCATGGTGGGTTCGACCGGAAAAAGTACAGGAAACCATTTGCATTATGAAATAAGAAAAAACAATTCCTTTGTAGACCCTTCATATTTCATAAAGCCCCAAAATTCTTTTATCACCTTAACTTCGAGCTAATATGATAAACTAATTATCATTATTTATGATATTTTGAGTAATTATATAATAAAAACGTATATTTGTGTATATCTTATTATTTTATATCTTTAAACCAATAATTTGAAAGCCATGAAAAATAATTCTATTTACTTAGTTCTCGTTCTAATGTTCTCTTTGGTTTCTTGTAACAACGATGATGAACAACCAATCGTTGATGATGGAACTGTTGGCGTAGAAAGATTTTTGATAACTACTGCCTTAGAAGTGCGAAGTGCTGTTCTAGAAGAACAACCGGATTTAGATTATCCTGAAACTTTAGCAGTTCTCGGGAAAGAAAACTTTGCTACATGGATTGATTATGTTAGTCCAGAATATATTGATACTAGAGCATTTTTGACTATTAAAAATCCAAGTTCATCAGATATTATATTCACTTATGATAATAAAGTTGTCAATGTGGGTGAAGAGTTTGAATTAAAGACACCTTTTACAAA
The DNA here is from genome assembly GCA_049671465.1 of Pricia sp. Lineage (GTDB taxonomy): Bacteria > Bacteroidota > Bacteroidia > Flavobacteriales > Flavobacteriaceae > Pricia. The sequence goes on from JBATUY010000224.1 coordinate 4,317, forward strand.
TACAGATATTCCCTTAAAATATTTACCATCATCTGGTACAAATGTTGAATTTGATTTAGTTTTTCGCAATTCTCGTGGATCGGTAATAAACAAAACATGGTCCGTTAAGGTAAAAGAATAGTTTAATTAACATAATAGAAAAAGCCATCTAAATTCATAGATGGCTTTTTCTGTTTAAATAATCGTGTTGCCTTCATGGTCTAAACGGGTGTAATGTTCATTAGACAATTTCATATTTAACTCACTATCCTTAATCCTTTTAGATTCTAAAGTGTTTATTT
>JBATUY010000225.1:0-4547 GCA_049671465.1 Pricia sp.
AACGAAGACGATGAGGGCGGGGAGCGAACGGCAAAATTGGCGTGGCAAGATGTTCTCGAAGATTTTTCGAGCATACCCTCTCGTTTCGGGGAAGTCGTATTGCTTGATACCCCACCGCCCCCCTCGATAGTCGAAATTGCCGATGCCGTAACCGTAGACGGTTCGCAAGAGGCCTTATGGCAAGATGTGCCCGCAATAGAATTGGCCAATACGTTCACGGAAGAGGCCGTGGACAGCTTAGACCGTTCGGCAAATTGGAAATCGGTATGGGACAATGAGAACCTCTACTTTTTCATCTCCGTTCTCGATGACGATCTTCAAAACGATTCAGATCAGTGGTACGAAGATGACGGTGTCGAAATTTATATAGATGCCGATAATTCTAAGAATGCCACGTATGGCGACAACGACTATCAGATTACTATTGGTTGGAACAACGACAACTTGGTAGCCGATACAAAAAACAATCTCGGTATCGGGTCAATAGCCGCCGTAACGGATAGCGAAAATGGTTATAATGTTGAGGTCGCCATACCATGGACGGCTCTGGGCATCGAGCCGGAGAACGGTAATTTTTTAGGTATTGATGTACATATGAACGATGATGACGGGGGCGGTTCTAGAAGCGGTAAGTTGGCGTGGTTCGCTACTGCAGACCAATCATTTCGGAATCCATCGACTTTCGGGAACGCTTTCTTGGTCGCCGATAGGCCAATGCCACCAGATTCGGGCGGTGCTTTCGGAGAAGTTGGCAATTCGACCGCTACGCACCATTGGACGAAAGTTGTGTATTCGAACGTTTATGAGAACCCTGTCGTAGTCATGGGACCTATCGGCACCCAAGGTGGCCAACCCACTACCGTGACCGTAAGAAACGTCGGGGGCACCAAATTTCAATGGCGTATAGACGAGTGGGAATATCTTGACGGACCACACAACCTGGAGAATGCGAGCTACATCGTCGCCGAGGCCGGATCATATCGTTTAGAAAACGGAAAGAAGATCGTAGCCGGAAAGACAAGGGTGACCGCGGCTTGGAAAACCGTTCGTTTCGATGAAGCCTTCACTGAGGTACCTATCATACTTCCCCAGATCATCAATCTAAAAGCAAAGCAAGCGCGAGATGTGCGTGTTCGCAATGTTACCAAGACCAGTTTTCAAATGTTGGTTCAGGGCGAGGAAGGCAAAAGGGGCAAAGTCGGTTCTTTTAAAGAATTGGTCGGGTATATTGCTATGGAGCAAGGTGCCGGGGAGATGTCGGGTATAGGGAATTTTGATATTGCCAAGCCCGCCATGGCCATTACCAATCGAAACACCGACATACGTTTCGAAAGGGCTTTTGCGGACGATAATCGAATTTTTCTGGGGCATGATCAAACCACCAATGGCACTGATCCCGGAACTATTCGATATCGCAGTGGCAGCTTGAAGGCAAATGGGGCAAGGCTATTTTTTCAAGAAGAAAAGTCCCTTGATAACGAGGTTGCACATGTTGCCGAAGATTTCGGATACGCACTGTTCGAAGTTCCCGGAATTCTGATCGGTACGCCACTTGAAGGGGTAGAAGAAAACGATGAGAATCAATTTGCGGAACTGTTGGAAATCAAAATGTTTCCGAATCCCGCTACGAACAGCATCGCCATCGGCATTTCCGATTACGATGGGGTAGAGGCTACAGAAGTTGTCATTTTTGACCTTTTCGGTCAAGAGGTTCTGATTGAACGTTTGGAAAGCTTAGGCGACGATATGGATATTTCATGGTTGACTAATGGTATGTACATTGTGCAGATTAAGCATGGTGACCAGACGCTACGCAAACTATTGGTCAAAAGGTAATAACATATTATTTTAATGATAAGGGCCAACCTGGCAAATATTGCTATGTTGACCCTTTTTTGTAATTGAGCACTTCAACTATGTTATCGTTAGCATAACGTACAATTCTAATTTTGCTTTATAAAAGTAAAATTTAAGGAACAAGTATTTAAAAGTGCTCTGATGATTATTCATCAGGGCATTTCAGTGTACGGGGGAGTATGTTCTTGGTGCGTTTACACCGTTAGCCCGCCATCAATATTAATAGAGGCCCCGGTAATATTATTGGCGCGATCGCTGGCCAAGAACAGTACAAGTTCCGCTACCTCGTCTGCGGTACCATAGCGTTTTATGGCGGTCATGCCTGTCAGGGTCTCCCCAAAGGCACCGTCAGCGGGGTTCATATCGGTGTCGATAGGCCCGGGCTGGATCACATTGGAAGTAATTTTCTTTTCCCCCAGATCACGGGCCCATGCCTTGGCCATCATTTTGACCGCTGATTTGCTCATCCCATAAAGCGAGCCCCCGGGAAACGGAGCGATATCTGCATTGATACTGCCGATGGTAATGATCCGGCCACCTTCGGGCATGGTTTTTACGGCCTGCATGGTCGCCGCGAACACCGACCTAACGTTTACCGAGTTGCTTCTGTCATAGTCATCTAGGGTGAGTTCGGTAATCGGCCCCAATTCAAAAATTCCGGCACTGTTCACCAAAATATCGATGGAACCGCACTGCGAAACGGCACGATCAACCGCCTCGATGACATTCTCAGCGTGAAACGCATCCGCTTGAACGGCTATGGCCTTTCCGCCAAATCCCTCGATTTCCGCGACTACCACTTCTGCGGCTTTCGTCGATTTGACATAGGTAATGGCGATGTTCGCACCTTCCGATGCCAGTTTCAAGGCAATTGCTTTTCCGATTCCTCTTGTGCCGCCCGTTATAAAAGCGGTCTTTCCTTGCAATAGTTTCATTGTGAAATAGTTAAAGGGTTGATATTTCTGAACAATCGTTCAGTTTCATAGTAAAAAAATTTATGCTGAAATAGCGGTTATGATGGAGTTCTTTACCCCGTTGATCAGATGGTCGGACCGGTTGATTTTTCCAAAAGTACGCATCCCTTGAAACGAGGCGAACAGGAACGCGGACAGCTGCTGCGAAGAACTTTTGGTGTCGAATTCCCCTTGTTCCTGACCTTGCCTCACGGTCTTCTCGAACAGGGCCATTACCTCTCGCTCGTTCTGTGCTATGATGGCATCCACCGATTCTAGATGCCCACAAAGTTCGCCGATGGCATTGACCATCATACATCCGTTGCCTTGCGTATCTTTAATGATTTCTTGCTTTACGTGTTCGAACAGATTCTTTACTTTTTGCAGGGGTGAAACCGGGGCATCGAAAATAGAGGTAAGAAATGCGAAGTTCGACCCGTGGTAGTTGCTCAATATCTCACAATATAATTTTTCTTTGCTACCGAAGGCCTGATAAATACTAAAAGGATTCATGGCCATACCCTTGGCCAACGTTTTCATGGAGGTGGATTCATAGCCGTACTGCCAAAAAACTTCCTTCGCCTTTTGAAGCGCCTCTTCCCGAACGAACTCTTTTTTGCGTCCCATGATCCAAATATAGTATAAAATCTGAACAATCGTTTAGTTTTAATATGACCGTTGGGAAAATTCCTCGAGTCTGGGCTTCAGACGAATCGATTTCTGCCGGACAAAACTTTTCGGACATAGTGGTTGATGGGGCGGTCTGCTCTATCTAGAACCCATAGAACAGACCTGCATCATAATGAATATTAATCAGGCGGGTGCAAATAAAGGATTGGCCGCTATTTTCGGGGAAATCATTTATACCGTTTTTGAAGGATGACTTACAGGCCAAAATTCACGTATGCTTCGGGAATGGCTTATATTCGAATACTATTTCTAGAACACATGAAAGAAAATACAGAGAAATGGATTCTGGCCGGTAACAGGCTTTTGCGGAAAACGGTCCGTTTTGGGTTCAGTATTTTCCTGATAGTTCATTTTTTTCTCCATCTTTTATTTCTGTTGCATAAGAAAAATGAATTTACGGATTGGGTTTCATGGTCGCTGATTACTGGGGCTGCGATTTGTGGAGGGTTATATTTAGTGTAGTAGTATTACTTAAGTGGATAAGGCCGAACAAAGTTTTAGTGGCACATAGCAACAAGACCGCTGCCGCCTTGATATCATCTGGAATGGGAATTTTCCTCATGCCAAGCCCATGTTCAAAGTACTCGGAGTTAAATTCATCGTATTGGATTATGGAATACAAGAAGTATAGCCTACCTATTTGATAAACTTTTCACAATATCGCGATAGGCAGTAAATCATACATGATATTTTTTCGAAAAGTTCAATATCCTTCCTAAAGCATTTTTAGAAGATGATAATCATGATAAAATAAATCGCTTTTTGAAGCTACAACCGCCTTAATTTATCCATCAAACTTTCATAGGCCTTATAACCTTGAGAAATATGATACGCCTGTTCATCTTTAATCGCGACCAACGACGGAAAGCCGCTAATTCCATATCGTTTTGCCAGTTTGAAATCTTTGTGGGCAGCCTCCTTAAATTTGGCCTCACCCATTTTATTTTTAAAACCGACCGGGTCAAGACCGAAATTTTCGGCGTACCTGCCGTACCATTCTAAATCTTCGGGGTGCATACCGTCAACGTAAATAGCCTTGTGCAGTAC
>JBATUY010000226.1:0-6993 GCA_049671465.1 Pricia sp.
GGGTGATAGGAAGGGTCGATAGCCCCAAGACGCCCAATATCACAATGATAATGGAAATGACCGTCGAAAGCACTGGGCGGTCTATAAATGTTCTTAACATAGCCATTATTTTGTCGGGGTGATTATCTAAATGTTTGCGCGATGGGTCTAGCGATACTGTCGAAAGGCGTTTCTTGAGGAATAATTTTCGTCTCACCGGTAAGTTTTGCCACACCTCTTGCTACGATACGGTCTTCTTTTTTCAAGCCCGAACTGACCACGTATAAGTTATCTACTTCGGTCTCGATATTTATTTTAGCGGCCGTCGCCAAACTGTCTTGCCCGACTTTGTAAACGTATGTGCTGCCTTGACGTTCAAACGTCGCGGTTTTCGGAACGACCACGGCATCGGCATAGATTTTCGGTACGCGAACTTTTCCGCTGTTGCCGTTGGTAAGTAATCGCTTGGGGTTATCAAAAATGGCCCGGAACGAGATAGTGCCCGTTTGCGCGCTTACCTGTGAATTGATGGTTTCAATGATGCCCTCCTTTTGATACGTGCTACCATCGGGCAAGACCAGTTGCACTTTAGGCAGGTTCTCGATGATGTCGGCGATACCTTCTCCCTCGGCATCCCGTAAAAATTCAATATAATTTCTTTCGTTCATCGCAAAATAGGCATATACCTTGCTGATATCGGAAACTGTGGTCAAGGCCGTTTGGTTGCCGGGGCTTACCAATGACCCTTTGCGGAGCCGTATTTCGCCTACATAGCCGTCTACCGGACTCTTGATATTCGCGTAGTCGATATTGGCGGCAATACTGCTATACCCGCTTTTGGCCTGTTGCAATTTCGCTTTGGCGGTTTCTAGCTGTACCTCGCTGATAATCTTTTTTTCGACCAAGGGCTTCAGTTTGTCGACTTCGACTTGAGCCGCGTTCACATTGGCCTTAGCAGCTGCGGCGTCTTGGCTCAGCGATTGGGTCTCGAGCTTGAAAAGGGTCTGCCCCCGACGTACCTTTTCCCCTTCGTCTACCAAAACATCGGTAATATAGCCACTGACCTTTGCCCTGACCTCGCTGTTGACGATGCCCTCGATGCTCGCCGGATACGTAGCATAAGCGGTTACGGTCTGCAAGGGAATCTCGGTCACGGAAAAATAGGGGGTCTGCTGTTTTTGATCCGAAACGCCCCGTTTATCATCGCCGCTTCCGCATCCGGTTAAAATTGCGGTGGTCACCAGAAGTAAAACCGGAAAGAAGGGTATTGTTTTTTTCATTTCAAATCGAGATTTATCGTTGATGATTTTAATGGGATGCCACTTGCAGATGTATCCCAAAAGCATTACTGATTTAATAAGTGCGACAAAATTGAATTTAGGTGCTAAAATTACGGTGGGTATAGTCATCAAACGACGCGTTAAAGTTAATTGATCGTTAATGGCCAAAAAATCGATTACTTTGCCAAAATACCATCCCCTTCAATAATAGGAATCGGTTTAAGGGCATCCTGATTAACCGAATTCTTCGGGAATATAAACCGTTTTTCATAGAGCTTGTCCTCCGCAAAGAACGTAACGAAAAACTCATTGTTCAGGGCAAGTACCTCCTCTTGAACCAGTTCTACCTTTTCAAAGGTTTTTGGCCCGACCGACCCAATACCATGGCGCATCGTAGAGGTCTTTCGGTCGTCGTCAAAGCCTTTGGAAACCACCAATACCGTCTCTATGGGTGTATTTCTACCGTTGATGACGTAGGCGTTCCAATCTTTGGAGAGGAATTCGTCGTTCCATTCGTGTATGATGGCTATATGAACATCTTTGGCAATCGGTATTTCGATATCTTTTTTCATTTTGGCCTTTTGGAACGTTCGACAGCTGATAGCACTTAGCTTTGATTGTCGAACAGGTTTAGTTTATACTTGTGAAACGGAAGACCCAAGCCAGGATAGCCGGCATCAGGTAAGGCAGGAAAAATTCTATAAGGCACTCCTGAATTGCTCCAAAAACCGCACATCGTTTTCGCTGAGCAACCGAATATCCGAAATCTGGTGCAGTAATAGGGCGATTCGGTCGATGCCCATTCCGAACGCAAAGCCGGAATATTCTTCAGAGTCGATGCCACAATTATCCAGCACGTTGGGGTCGACCATACCGCAGCCCATAATCTCGAGCCATCCGGTGCCCTTGGTCATACGGTAATCGGTCTCGGTCTCGAGCCCCCAATACACATCGACTTCGGCACTAGGTTCGGTAAAGGGGAAATACGAGGGGCGCAGCCTGATTTTGGACTTCCCAAAAAGCTCGGTCGTAAAGAACTGTAGCGTCTGTTTCAGGTCGGCAAAGGATACATCGGTATCGATGTAAAGTCCTTCGACCTGATGGAAGAAGCAGTGCGAACGCGCCGAAATGGCCTCGTTGCGGTACACCCTTCCGGGGGATATGGTACGGATGGGTGGCTTATTGTTTTCCATGTAGCGCACCTGAACCGATGAGGTATGTGTTCTCAATAGGATGTCTGGGTCGGTCTGTACGAAAAAAGTATCCTGCATATCTCTGGCCGGATGATGCTCAGGCAGGTTCAGCGCCGTAAAATTATGCCAGTCGTCTTCGATTTCAGGGCCTTCGGATACGTTGAAGCCTATCCGTGAAAAAATTTCGATAATTTGGTTTTTTACAATGGAAATAGGATGCCTTGCCCCCAGTTCGATTGGTTCACCGGGGCGGGTCAGATCGCCGTAGATGGCTTTATCACCGGTCTTGTTCTCCAAAGCCGCTTTCAAAGCGTTCACCTTCTCGGTGGCCGCGGTCTTGAGATGATTAATCGTCTGGCCGAATTCCTTTTTCTGGTCGTTGGGCACGTTCTTAAACTCGGCGAAAAAATCGTTGAGCAATCCCTTTTTTCCCAAGTATTTAATTCGGAAGGCCTCTACGGCATCCTTTGAATCCGTAGTAAAAGCTTCAACTTCTACGATGTGTTTTTTAAGCGTCTCGATCATTGCGGCGTATTAAGTTCGCAAATTTAGGCCTTTGCCACAACTTTGGCAACGTTCTTCAATTACCACAAAAATGCCTTTTTACAAGGGTTTACAATTTCCTGTGACATTTCAACACCAGGCAAAATGGACGTACTCTATTATTTACGCCCAAAATCCGCCGGAATTTCGCCCCATGCCTTGGTCTCCCATTTCACGATCGGGGTATTATGCGAATTGTTTTTCAGCCACTCGAGCGCGCGCCGCACCAAGTCGAAAAGCGGCTTGTTCTTCGGGGTTTCCTTGAGTTTGGTGTTGCAGGTCTGTTTGCGCACCCAGCTCATGGCGGTGCGGGAATCGGTGTAGATGATGCGGTCGCTGTTCTTTTGCTTGAGAAAGGCAAGACCGTGCACCAGGGCCAAAAACTCGCCGATGTTGTTGGTGCCCTGAGCGAAGGGACCTTGATGAAAGAGTCTTTTTCCGGTTTTGGTATCCACCCCCTGATATTCCATAATGCCGGGATTTCCGCTGGAAGCGGCGTCGACGGAAATGGAGTGGTAGTTGGGCGTTCCATATTTGAGCAGCTGTTCGGGAGTAAGCGATGGTTCGCCTTTCTTTTGACCCTTATAATCGTCGTAGTTACCGTTATAGGCTTTTTTGGCGGCAGCAAAGGTGGGGAAAGATTTGTATTGCGCGCCTTTGTAGCCATCGATCGCTGCCTTGCAGTTTTTCCAAGTATCATAGATGCCGGGGCGCTTGCCCTTCCAAACCGTGTAGAATTTTTGTTTTTTGGCCATTGATCGTCTAAAATTTTATTTTCGGTGGGATGGGCTCTTGGAAATCAAAATCGAAAGCCGGGGCGGCAACTATTGGGTCCTTACTTTTAAATTATCGCATACCCCTTATTCCCCTTTTGAGATAAAAGCATTCTACGTTCAAGCTCCTTTTGGCGAACCATCCTCACTTATTCTACAGGTTTCCCGAATAACAGCCGCTCGATAACCTTCGGAAAATGCGCATGTTCCAGTACCTGAATTTTTCGGGCAATATCTTCTACATCATCCTCCGCCGATAACCCGGTTTTTACCTGATGGATGATGGCGCCCTCGTCATAATGCTCGTTGATATAATGAATCGTAATTCCCGTTTCCGCATCCCCGTTTGCCTTGACGGCCTGGTGAACCTTGCTGCCGTACATCCCTTTTCCGCCGTACTTGGGTAAAAGTGCGGGGTGAATGTTGATGATTTTATCGGGAAACGCCCGGATGACTTTTTCGGGGATTTTCCAAAGAAAGCCGGCAAGAACGATGATGTCTGGATCAAAGGCTTTTAATATATCTAAAATGCAGTCGGTGCCGTAGAAAGACATCCTATTGAAAAACAGACCGCTGATACCAAGTCGGTCACAGCGTTCGAGCACCTTGGCATCCTTTTTATTGGTCAGTACGGCGGTAACGGAAACCTCGGGGCCATCCTTAAAATAGCGCACTATATTTTCTACGTTGGAACCGGATCCGGAAGCGAAAAGGATGATTTTTTTTGTGTTCACGAGGTAAGCTAGGGGTTAATCCTAAGTATAAGGAAGACAAAATACCCACAAATGAAGGGGAATTCCAAATTATTGGGGTAAACTTGTCCGCCCAACATTAGTAGTTCGGCACCTTTTTTCCATCCCGACAGGGGTATATATTTCTAAAATCACTAAATTTAGACACTATTTAACGGCAAATGGTATTATTACGTCAAAGTTTTTTACTTTTGCCAACAATTAAAATTTTAAAACCAATATTATTATGTCAGACATTGCATCAAGAGTAAAAGCTATAATCGTTGATAAATTGGGTGTTGATGAGAATGAAGTAGTAACCGAAGCTAGCTTTACGAACGACCTAGGGGCAGATTCATTGGATACCGTGGAATTGATCATGGAATTCGAAAAGGAATTTGATATTCAGATCCCCGACGATCAAGCCGAAAACATCGCCACCGTTGGCCAAGCTATCAGTTATATAGAAGAAGCGAAGTAATTTTTATGATTTCTTGAAGAAATCTTAAATTATCCATGCGGTAACCCTATCGCATGGATATTTTTTTTTAATTTACACAAGTCAACTGAGTTCAATAATCAAATACCAAGTTCAATGGAGTTAAAGCGAGTTGTAGTTACCGGATTGGGCGCCTTGACACCTATCGGCAACACTATCGATGAATATTGGGAAGCTTTAAAGAACGGCAAGAGTGGCTCCGCGCCGGTGACCTATTACGATACGGAGAAATTCAAGGTCAAATTCGCCTGTGAACTCAAGAATTTTGATGCACTGGACCATTTTGATCGTAAAGAAGCTAGAAAACTAGATCGTTTTGCACAGTATGCGCTCGTCTCTTCCGATGAGGCCATTGCAGATTCAAAATTAGATTTGAACGTGGTCGACAAATTTAGGGTCGGCGTTATCTGGGGCGCTGGTATCGGCGGTCTGGAGACATTTCAGAACGAGGTGATGAACTTTGCCGAGGGTGATGGAACACCGCGATTCAATCCTTTCTTTATTCCAAAAATGATTGCGGATATCGCGCCCGGACATATTTCTATCAAGCATGGGTTTATGGGGCCGAACTATACGACCGTCTCGGCTTGCGCCTCGTCGGCAAACGCCATGATCGATGCGCTGAACTACATTCGTCTTGGTCATTGTGATGTTATCGTTACCGGTGGTAGCGAAGCAGCGGTAACCATCGCCGGTATGGGCGGTTTCGGGGCCATGCATGCCCTGAGCACAAGAAATGATAGCCCCGAAACGGCCTCCAGGCCTTTCGATGCGACCCGCGATGGATTTGTTCTGGGCGAAGGTGCGGGAGCCTTGATACTCGAAGAATACGAGCACGCCAAGGCCAGGGGCGCCAAAATATATGCGGAAGTAGCCGGTGGCGGACTTTCAAGCGATGCCTATCATATGACCGCGCCACATCCTGACGGTATCGGGGTGGTACAGGTAATGAAAAATTGTTTGCGCGATGCAGGCCTGGAGCCGGGCGATGTCGATGCCATCAACACGCATGGTACTTCTACGCCTTTGGGCGACGTGGCCGAACTAAAGGCGATTACCGAGGTATTCGGCGAACACGCACATACGATCAATATCAACTCCACCAAATCGATGACCGGGCATTTATTGGGCGCTGCCGGGGCCATAGAGGCCATTGCGTCTATCTTGGCCATGAAGCACGGTATCGTACCGCCGACCATCAACCACACTACGGTCGACGAAAATATCGATCCCAATCTCAACCTCACTTTGAACAAGGCCCAGAAAAGAGAGGTCAATGTCGCATTAAGCAATACCTTCGGATTTGGCGGGCATAATGCTTGCGTGATCTTTAAAAAAATTAGCGAGTAAATCCAGATGGGGTTCACCTTTAATATATTCGGTTCCCATTCTAAAAAGGATGGGGATTTTTATATGGGCGTGACCAGAATTCTTGGTTTTAAGCCCAAGACCATCGCTTTCTACAAGAAAGCGTTCTTGCATCGATCGGTCAATGAGAAAGATCAATCGGGCATTCCCATGAACTATGAGCGCTTAGAGTTTTTGGGCGATTCTATGTTGGGTACCATAATTTCCAGACATTTATTTATCGAAGTACCGGAAGGTGATGAAGGCTATCTAACCAAGATGCGGTCTAAAATTGTCAGTAGAAAGCACCTGAACCAATTGGGCAAAGATTTGGGCCTTATCGATTTCGTGAAAAGCCGGATACCCAAATCACATTTCGGGGAAAATATTCACGGTAACGTCTTTGAAGCTTTGGTAGGTGCCATCTACATGGATCGGGGCTATACCTATTGCCAGCAGTTCATCCATGAAAAAGTGATTGCCCCATACGTAGATATCGAACAGCTCGAAGGCAAGGTTATCAGCTATAAAAGCCTGATAATCGAGTGGTGCCAAAAACAGAAAAAATCATTTGTTTACGATGTTTATGAAGATACCGGTAAAGATGCGCTGAAGCATTTTGCGGTAAAGCTGACCATTGATGAGAAT
>JBATUY010000227.1:0-3187 GCA_049671465.1 Pricia sp.
TGTTGGGTGTTATGGGGTACCAATATCCAGCTAAGACTAAATGGATATTGGACTTAAGATCGATACAAATTAGCTTGTAGAAATAAACGGAGTCGCTACAATGCAGGGGATATTGTTTCTTTTTTTAAGAAGAAAATGCAAAGAGTGGTAATCATTTAAAAAGCCCTCGGTCGGAACAGTGTTCCGACCGAGGGCCTTACTTCAATTCGTAAATAGCGTTAGCTAATTAATACTTATCTTATTTCTTGTTGCTGGAAACAAAGCCGATAGGCTGTAACAAAACTTCCATTTTCGCAATGTTCAAACCGGGATTATCGGCCGTTCCCTCGTCACCGAGTTCGCTGATATCTACCCCGGGAGTGCCTTTGGGCAAATCGTAAGATTCACCTACAGATGATGAACCATAGCCTAAATCGCGCATGGATCCCGCCGTAATTCGGCTTAAAGGATTCTCGCCCAGATTTAAAAATCCGGTCATCAACTCATTATCCAAAGTGGCCTCTCTCCAGTGGCCCAAAGCCGTACCGGGACCTCCCATATTCTCGATGGGAAGTTCAAACTCTCCACCTTCCGCATTCCAAAAGACATTGGCTTTTCTTCCGGTGAAATACGGATTGCTATCAGGTCCGGCCCTCAAGGTTCTATCAAAACCGAATGGTGCGGTGTTCCAAAGGGTACCAACACCCAAGACATGGCCCATTTCATGAACTATAACCTCTTCGAACAGACCAATTTCCTCTAGAAAATCCAAATCCGCAATATCGAAGAACATCACGCCGGTGAGCGTCAAGAAATCCTCCGTACGTACGAATCTTGGTCCCGCTTGGCCCAATATTTGACCGGGGCCGTCGATGGGTGCAAGCGCTACCTCTATAACGAGGTCATCAATGGTGCCCTCGATATCTGGGAATCCGTCAAACGCAGATGGAATGGGGCCTTCAGCGGAGGGGACATCTTTTATAATTATCCGTTCCCATCGCGCAGCGGCCGCTTCAAAGACTTCTACCTGTCGATCGGTAGGGGGCAATAAATATTTCAAGGTAATGTTATACCGTCCGCGATCGGGTCCGGCAGCGGATGAGGCTCTTTTTTCAACAGTCGATGATTCCAGATCGTTGATGATAATCGGTTCGAGCGGATCAGCCTTCAAGGCAATAGTCGGAGTTTGGGAACTGTCATTGAGAGGCGCATCGGTCTCCACAGTTTCGTCCGAACAGGACGTGAAAAGTAAAGCGCTAAACATGCAACCAAAAGCCAACAGGCGTCCAGTGTTTTTAAAAGTGTTCTTCATAATAATTATTTGTGTTATGAGTTAACAAATAGAATTCCAAATGTTCTGTAAGGATATTCTTTCTAATTGGGTTAAATATAACACAAGGAATGCTTATTTGCAATAAATATTTAACAATTAATGTAGTTAAAGTTAAACTTTTTAGAACTGCATTTAATAATATAACCTGAAGTCAAGTAATTTGCAGAAATTGTAATGTCTTTGGTGCAGTTCTTCCACAACATCCAATAGGTTATCATCTTCTTTGAAAAGGTTGAAAAATGCCTTATCTAGATTTGAGCTGCTTATTCCGTTGCGTTCTCTACCATAGCCAGAAACACCTTTCGCACCAGTGATATCCAAAAAATATTGAGCTTCCTCTTCATCTAGATCTAGTATTTTTGCATTAGAAAAATGTAAGATTTTTCCTTTTAACCTTCCTTCAAAAATTTCTGCAATTTCCTGTAGACTATAATAGTAGTGATTCAAACAAATACTATTTGCTCCCCCGGGTATAACCAAGTAGACGATTTCATAGTCATTAAAATTATGATCATCCAAGACTAGTGCATTTAAGCTGTCTTCTAATCCCTCAATGGTATCGCATGTTTTATAAATACTTGCTATTCCGTAGTTCATGGCCAATTGTTCCAAATTTTCCTGTGCTTCGGTAACAGTGTCCGTTTCTGTATCATCTACGCCTTCTAGGCAGTAGACGAAATAATCTGTATCTATGGCTTGTATTTGTGGCAATTGCCGTCTTTTTTCTATCAAATTTTAGAGTTTTTACACAATAGATGCCGTACAAAATTAAGGCAACTCTTTTAGTAGCATCAGCGTTTTTGTATAAAATTTCATTTCCGAACTTTGCCTTCCCTCCTGCCGAGCAACGTTGAATTCTGTTTAACAAGAGACCTAAAACGCTGAACATTTCGTATCTTTCGGCCTGGCGTATTACAATTAAATGGCCAATAAAAACTTATACTTATGTTTGGATTATTTAAGAAAAAATCAGAAAAGGACAAGCTGTACGAGCAATATCAAAAATTGACCGAGGAAGCGCATAGCCTGTCTTCGACCAACAGAAAACTTAGTGATCAAAAGGTTTTTGAAGCTGATGAAATCATGAAAAAATTAGAGAAGCTCAAGTAAAATGACCGAAAAGAAGAAACCTGACAATGTTGTTTACAATTCCGAGAACCAAAAGTATGACGCCTCTTTAAAACCCTATGCCACAAATGTGGGCGCTCCTGTTATCACGACCACCAATACCATCGCCTGGAAAAATAGAAGCGTTACTAAACTGAACCATAAAGTTCAAACCCGATTTAAAGAAATCAAAGAACAATATGAGCGGTTGATGCAAGAGTTTGAGTATAATAGATTGATATATGACGCGAAATTCAATTTTGAGCCCGTTATAGGTCAACAGTATCACTTGTACGAGCGGGAGAACGGCGAGAATTTTTTATCCATCATCGCTCCTAACGAATGTAATTTCAATTCGCTGGGCAGTTTTTATTTAAACGCAGATTTGATTTGGGAAAAAGTAGTTTGAATGGCGAAGATGTTTCGAATTTCGCATGAGATGCTCCTTTTCCTTTTTATATGCCATTTCCTCACAATCGAATCAGATCATCTTTAGCAGGCGTGCACGATAAATCCGCTGTCGTTTCTTGTGATGGCTCAACAATATGGTGCATTTTTACCCGACGGAACACATAACGAAAAGGCCTATCATACGGCTTGGGATAGTATTAAAGCGATACCTTTAACAGTTACTATGAATAAAACAGCCATTATTTTGGGAGCTACGGGCCTTACCGGCAGCAGCGTGTTACACCAATTGATTGCCGACCATCGATATGGGCGGATAAAATTATTTTCTCGCTCTAAATTGGAAGGTTTGCCGGATAA
>JBATUY010000228.1:0-13164 GCA_049671465.1 Pricia sp.
ATCGGAAACGATGTTATGCTCCCCACAGAAATCCAACATCTCTTGGGTTTCCTTGATGCCACCGATAAGCGATCCTGCAATGCGCTTTCTGCCCATGATCAATCCGCCACCGTTGAACGGGTCCAAAGGTTCTACGGAACCTACCAGAACCATTGTGGCATCCCTTTTCAACAAGTTGATATACGGATCCATCTCATGACCGACGGGTATAGTATTGAGAATAAAATCAAAACTACCGGCGTGTTTTTTCATGGCATCCTTATCCTTGCTAATAAGCACTTCGTCAGCTCCCAAACGTTCGGCATCTTCAGCTTTATCTGGAGACGTTGTTATCATGACGACATGCGCGCCCATGGCATCGGCGAATTTTACGCCCATATGGCCTAGACCGCCAAGACCGATGACACCAACTTTATCGCTTTTTTTGACGTTCCAGTTGTTCAACGGTGAAAATGTGGTAATACCGGCGCATAGCAACGGAGCGACCGCTTTTTCCTCTAAATTTTCAGGAATGCGCAGTACGAATTCCTTATCCACCACGATTGACGTAGTGTATCCGCCATGCGTATGATCGTCCATATGCTTGTCTTTACTGCCGTAGGTCATAGTGGCCCCGTTTTCACAGAACTGCTCCAAATCATCCTTACAGGAGGCGCAGGTTTGGCACGAATCGACCATACAACCGACTCCGACCAATTGGCCTTCCTTAAAGTTGGAAACTCCGTCTCCGACCGCTGTAACACGTCCGATAATTTCGTGACCTGGAATCATGGGATAAACTGCATTTCCCCAGTCATTATGTACGGTATGAATGTCGCTATGACATACTCCGCAGTAGCTAATTTCAATCTCTACGTCATCTTTTAAAATGTCGCGTCTTTTTATATTCATGGGCTCGAGATCCGATTTCGAGTCCTTTGCTCCGTATGCTTTCACTTCTTTACTCATATATCTCTTTTTTTAAATGTATTACACTTTTAATGTGGCCTCTAAAGTGATTTCTGTGTCCAAAAGCTTGGAAATCGGACACTCTTTTTTGGCCTTATTGGCAATTTTAATAAATTCTTCTTCTTTGATATTAGGAACGGAACCATTGACCTTCAAGGCAATTTTGACGATTTCACCATCTTCGAAGAACACCTTTGCATCGGTATGTAAATCATCGGCCGTATAGCCTTCTTCGCCCAGAAAAGCGCTGAATTGCATGGTATAACATCCTGCATGGGCGGCGCCTATTAGTTCCTCCGGATTGGTTCCCTTTTCTTCCTTGAACCGGGTTCCAAAAGCATACATGGTCTTATCCAGTATGCCGCTACCGGTAGTTATGTTTCCTTTTCCTTCTTTTATACTTCCCTGCCAATTGGCGGAAGCGTTTCTTGAAAATTTCATATGTTTTCTATTTTTTAGTATTAATTTTTTCAAAGTCCAACCTAGATTGACTAGCGGTCAAAAAAGGTCGTGTCTTTGATATTCAGGGAATTATGAAACGACCTCTCTGATTTCTCTACTACGTAGACAAAATCAGATGTATCAAAGTGCTTTTAAGCCCGCTTGGGCAACGGCATGGTCATCTTCAACAGAACTTCCGCTCACCCCGATGGCACCAATAATATGGCCCTCTTTATTTTCAATGGGGATACCACCCGGAAAGGATATCAATCCGCCATTGGAATGTTCGATATTGTATAGGGACTCCCCCGGTTGCGCCAATTTTCCGATTTCACCTGTGGGCATGTCGAAATAGCGTGCTGTTTTTGCCTTTTTCATGGCAATATCAATGGAACCCAACCAAGCTCCGTCCATTTTTGCAAAGGCAACCAAGTTTGCACCGGAATCGACAATGGCAATATTCATTTTAACGCCCATTTCCACTGATTTTTTCTTAGCGGCGGAAATTACTTTTTCTGCATGTTCTAAAGTAATATTCATTGTAATATGTTTTAAATGTTTAAAATTGATTTTTTAGAAAAGACGGGATGCCGCCATTTCAAGTAAGAACTACCGAATTGACTATTCCATGTTCACTTTCATGACTGACTTGGCATTGACAAATTCGCGAATACCGAAACCGCCGTGCTCCCTGCCATACCCGGAATCTTTTACGCCGCCGAACGGCATGTTGGGTTGGGCGAGGCCGAAGGAATTGATAAAGACCATACCTGTGTCAAAGTGCTTTTTGGCGAGTTCGAAAGCCTTGTCTTCGTCCTTTGAAAAAATACCGCCTCCGAGTCCGAATTTACTGGCATTGGCAATACGCATAGCATCTTCGTTATCCTTCGCGCGAATGAGCGAGGCTACCGGGCCGAAAAGTTCGTCGTCGTAAGCGGGCTGACCTGGTTCTAAATTTGCAAGTATGGTCGCTGGATAAAAGAAACCGTTGCCGTCGGGCTTTTTTCCCCCGATTAAAATTTCCGCTCCTTTTTTCACGCTGTTTTCTACCTGTTCATGCAGTTTGTCACGCAAATCTTCGCGCGCCATGGGGCCGATATCGGAATCCTTATTCATGGGATCTCCCATTTTGATATCCTGCATCCCTTTTACGAAAGCCTTTTTAAAGGCATCATACACCTTATCGACTACGATAAAGCGCTTTGCGGCCACACAGGTTTCACCATTGTTGTAGATTCTCCCCTGAACGCTTATTGTAGCGGCCAACTCTATATCGGCATCGTCCAGTACTAAGTAAGCATCATTACTGCCCAACTCGAGCACGGTCTTTTTCAATGCCGCTCCTGCTTTTTCAGCGATGATTCTACCCGCACCGGGACTCCCCGTGAGGGTAACTCCACGCACTAATTTGTGTTCGATGATTTTATCGGACTGGTCATGGTCGATGAGCAAAACTGTAAAAAGATCTTTAGGCAATCCTGCATCCTCATAAATCTCTTTTAGCAGAAGTGCAGATCCAGATACGTTTTCGGCATGTTTTAAAAGCACGCCGTTACCGGCCATAAGATTGGCAATGGAATAGCGTACCGCTTGATACGCCGGAAAATTCCAAGGCTGAATGCCGTAGATGACCCCGACGGGTGCATATGAAATAACCCCTTTGCCCCCGTTGGGCAACTCCCGGTTTTCGTCCTCAAGTTCCTTGACGCCATGGGTGGCCGTATAATCGCATATACTGGCACAAAGCTCGATTTCTTGTACACCCTGTTTTATGACCTTTCCCATTTCTTGGGTCATCAGTTTTGCAAATTTATCTTGATTCTTTAGAAGTTCTTTACCGATGGCCTTGATGATTTTGCCCCGCTCATCTACCGGTCGTAATCGCCACTTGTCAAAAGCTTTATGACATTTCTCAACTGCGATAATGGCTTCGTCATCACTCATAAAGTGAAAATCCTTAATTTTTTCTCCAGTAGCAGGATTTACCGTTGAAAATTGCTTCGTCATTGTTTTCATATGTTTTCTAATTTCAGGATTAATTCAAATATCTACTACTTGGGCATCAGTTCACGCGTTTTCGCGTCATAGTCCGTATAACCTTCTTTGCCCGGAGTGTAGAATGTATCTTTTTCCCAGTCCGAAACCGGTACATTTTCTCGAAACCGTCCGACCAAATCAGGGTTTGAGACATAAAGTTTGGCAAAGGATACCAAGTCTGCGTATTCATCTTCAATAACTTTATTTCCACTCTCCTGATCGAAACCTCCATTGATCATCAATGTACCTTTATATTTTGGCCGATAGTGTTCGGCAATGTTCGATACCGCATAATCCAAATCCGACACGTCAGTAAAAGGCTCGCTTAAATGAATATAGGCTAAGCCATATTCATCACTCAAACGCTCGATAATATAATCGAATGTCGGTATGGTATCTTTATCCATGGTCATTCCAAAAACGCCGTTTAGTGAGGGGTTAAATCTTGCCCCTATTTTATGTTCTGGAACCACTTCTTTGATAGCATCTAACACCTCGAAGAAAAACCGAGCTCTATTCTCTTTGGTGCCGCCATACTGATCATCGCGATGATTACTCGTACCGTTGAAAAATTGATGGAACAGATAGCCGTTTGAGGAGTGTATTTCTATACCGTCAAAACCTGCTGCCATGGCATTTTTAGCGGCTTGGACAAACTCATTTCGAGTGGTTTTAATATCCTCTAAAGTCATAGCTTTGGGAGTGACCGTCTCTTTCTGGCCCTCTGGGGTATATACTTCGGCTTCGGGATTCAAGGCCGAAGGTGCCCACGGCAGTTCCCCGTTGTGAAAATCGGGGTGCGAGATGCGTCCTACGTGCCATAATTGGGCAAATATACGTCCGCCGGCTTTGTGGACGGAATCCGTTACTTTTTTCCAACCCGCGACTTGTGCATCGTTATGCATACCGGCCGTGTTGATGTAACCGACCCCGCGTTTGGAAACCTGGGAACCTTCGGAAATTATAAGGCCCGCTGTGGCACGTTGGGTATAATATTTTACATGCAAGTCTTCGGTGGGGGCATTGTCATCGTTAGTAGCGCGACTTCGCGTCATGGGCGCCATCACCACACGGTTGGGCATTTCTAGATTGCCTAAAGTGTAAGATTTCAAGAGGGATTGTTCCTTATTACTCATACTATATTTATTTTTAAGGGATTGCTCTTTTCTGTGAATTCCACAGAGAGGTATTTATGAAAGAAGCAAATTATTGAAAGGGAACTGAATAAGACGCTTTTATCGGGATGTATTTTGACGTATTCGAAGTAAGGCCATGTTAGACGGATTTTGACGTACTTGAAAGAAGGCTTATGTTAGACGGATTTTGAAATGTTCAATACGACAAAGGTATCACACAATAAAACTACCGATCCTCAGTGGTTATCGCTTGAACCGAACCACTGTATCGAATTGGAAACCGCTGTGAGCTATTCACATTAACAGCACTGGTAAAATTGGGAAAAAGGTTGATATTCAGGATGAAATTTTCCGAATCATCCTTCATCTTTATACGGATGTCATATCGTTTTTTTGCTTTGTTCTTGGTTATCTCCATTTTTTCGGGAATACCCTCGAAATCTATACCCGCACCATCGCTATTGTAGCCACCGCCCATTTGCCGCTCGCCAAAATAAGGAAGGTATACAGATAGGCTGTCGCCGATAATCTTGACGTAATTCGGATTTCCGATCAGATTTATCTGGCCTGCCGAACTACCGGGAGGGAACAATCCCGCATTGGCCAGACTATTCATACTATTCGTTGCCAAGGGCATGGCCCAGTTCGAGCGTACCTCGAAATTTTCGTTTGCCATTAGACTATCCAAGGATTGCATGTCGTCATTGCCTTTAGCAACACGGGAAGAACTACCACACGAAATCACGGTCCCAAAAACAATGAGTACTAATAAAATAGTATTGAAATGACTGGTTTTGTTTACTTTCCACATACGTGACAAGATACTCACAAACCTAATAACTACTACTTAAGATTATCATAAATAGGGCAAAAATCAGCGAATCACACCTCTATCGCCCTCAACAATTTCAATAATGCCCAATGCCGCTTTTTCACCGGATAACATCGCGGCGTTCAACGAACCGTTGAGCAGGTGGTCGCCCGCCAAAAACAACGTATCCTTTAACTGTGTTTCCGATGGTGCCATATCATAACGGATATCCGTGAGATCGGGAAGTCCCTTGGGAATGCGATATCGTTTGATAAAGTCCAATTTCGTTATTCCGCAATACTGCCCTAGGTCTTGCCTTACTTTTTCTACAAGGGCCCGTTCATCATAATCATGATTTTTCACGACTGTCACACAAAGTAGTTCCTCGTTAGCGGACCAATTTGTACCCAGTGACGTCAAATAAAAGATATTATTGATCAACGCCCCATCATCGGCTATGAGTCCGATAAGGGGCTTGTCAATGACCCGATTAGAGCAACTGAAGTAAAGCGTATCACATCCCTTCCAATTAATTTTTTGGTTTCTCAGATTCTGAACCAAATCGGTGGTATTGGTGGCCATGACGGTATAATCTCCGGAAACGGTTTCGCCGTTCGATAAAATTATGTCGTTATTCGAGATATTTTCTACCCTGACATTATAACGGATGTTAGTGGATTCGAGTCTTGATATCAATTGTTCGGCAATTGCCCCGATTCCCTTTTGAGGTAGAACGGCCTTTCCTTCCCCGAACATTTTATAGACAAATTTGAACATCCGGCTAGAGGTTCTTAAATCAGGCTCCAAAAATATCCCGCTAAAAAAAGGTTTGAAAAAAGATGTGATAATAGCATCACTGAATCCCTTTTCCTTCAAATAATCAAGGGTCGAAGTTTCTTCGGACTCAAATATCGTAGCGACATCGGTCTTTTTCATTTCCATGTTAAGGGAGAAAATCTTTAGTTTATCGGAAAATGTGCCGATTCCCGAAAACAGCGTAGGCACCAAAAGGGATAAACTACGCAGCGGGTCGCCCAACGTACTTTGTTTTCCATTCTTAAAAACGACCGCGCCCGGCAGAAAGGGCTGTAACTTTAAGGCTTTTAAATCAAGATACTTGTTCACCAAGGGGTATGCATCCAAAAGCACCTGAAAACCATGGTCCATCAGAAAACCGTCTAAGTCATCCGTTTTTACGCGACCTCCTGCCCTATCCGATTGTTCGTGAATAGTAACGGAGTAACCCTGTTTCTCCAAAATCGATGCGGCGATAAGTCCGCTGATACCTGCGCCGACGATATTGATTTGTATTTGGCTCTTCTCCATAAGACAATACTTGTTTCTTTCTTGCGCACCTGAATCACAGTCAATTTAGCCTGACGAGCGTTCCATTTTCACTAATGGAAAGCGTACTTTTGCAGTCCACACTTAATAGGTATTATGAACATCCTCACGGGGCTCACGTTATTTTCGTCGCTCTCGTTTCTATTTTTCGGCATGGCATGTCTCTTCGATAAAAGGATGCAGGCCGAATTTATACGGTACCATCTTGATAACAAACGCAGGTTGACCGGGTTCCTTCAGCTCTTGGGTGGTTTGGGACTTTTCTTCGGATGGATGTTCTCTGCAAAATTAGCCTTAACCTCTGCATTGGGCCTTGCGGTATTGATGTTATTGGGTTTTGGCGTTCGCATCAAAATTAAAGATACATGGTTACAGTCATTACCTTCCTTGAGCTACGCCATATTGAATGGTTATCTGGCCATAGTCTACTTTGCCATGCTCTGATCAGGAGATATAAATAAGTGCCAGGCACATGACCAAAAACAGAAAGGCCGGAAACGATTTTATCAAAGGGTCGTTAATTTTGATGTGCATTATGATGGAACCTGATAACAATACGGCCAACCCGATTGCAGCGGGTTGAATTAAGTAGGGAAAAAATATACCTGCCAATAGTACGAGGGCCAAACCGACTTTTAGAAAACCTACTACGTAACACATCCAAATGGGCAAACCATAAACCTTGAATTCTTCGGTAATCGTGGTCGCATCTCCGCCACGCCATCGTGTTGGTTTCTTATTTTGTATCAACCAAACGTTCAATAAACTTGAGCCTACGATTAGCTGCAATCCAATTCTCACATATTCCATAACAATTAATTTTTTGATTTTGGTTAAAATTAAGTCCAAATGA
Source organism: Pricia sp. (assembly GCA_049671465.1). Taxonomy (GTDB): domain Bacteria; phylum Bacteroidota; class Bacteroidia; order Flavobacteriales; family Flavobacteriaceae; genus Pricia. The sequence goes on from JBATUY010000228.1 coordinate 7,571, forward strand.
ATGGGCATCTGCGTTCGATAGATAGAAGTTTTGATGATAAAAGCCGTTCTTTACCATTTTAAATACATCATGGTAACACACATGCCTAAACATAGACACTTTAAAATATATAAACCTTTCGGACTATTGAGTCAATTCGATTCAAACGATGCCCGCCAAAAGCGCAAGAAACGTTTTTTGACGGAATTATACAATTACCCTGAAGGCGTCATGCCAATTGGCCGTTTGGACGAAAAATCGGAAGGTCTATTGTTGTTGACCACCGACGGGAAGCTTAGCTATACCATAAACACCTCAGGCGTAGAAAAAGAATACTACGCGCAATTGGATGGCGAAATTCCCGACGCACAAATTGAGCGCTTGACTTTCGGCATTGAAATCGGACTCGATGGAAAAAAGTATACCACTAAACCGTGCATCGCGACAAGATTAAACAATAAACCACAACTCCCAGATCCGGACAGTTCGCTAAGATTGGGCCGGCACAGACCTACATCGTGGATTTCAATTACCCTGTGTGAGGGTAAATTCCGTCAAGTTCGGAAAATGACTGCTGCGGTAGGTTTTCCGACCTTACGTTTGGTGCGGGTGCGGATTGCAAATATTACTTTAGCCGGTTTAACCTCTGGAGCCGTTTTGGAACTGTCGGAGGACTCTCTGCCGCAATATCTAAGATAAAGGGGCGAAAACCTTAGGTCCGCTTGACACGAACCGCATTCATACCCTTCATTCCTCTTTCAAGTTCAAACGTTACGGAATTGCCCTCATTGATTTCGTCGATAAGACCGCTTACGTGTACGAAATACTTCTCATTGTTTTCGGAATCGATAATGAAACCGAAACCTTTATTAAAGTCATAAAAGGAGACCTTTCCACTTCTAACCGGATCAAATTTCTCTTCGTCGCCCTCTTCCTTCTTCGGTATGCCCAAAACGATATCATCCGCATCGACCTTAACCTTTTTAGTCGGATCCGGTGGCGTATCGACTAGGTTGCCCATGTGATCGACGTACGCAAAGGGAATACCTTCCGTACCGTCTTTGGCGGCCTTTCGGGCCTCTTTCTTCTTTTGCTTGTCTTCACGCTTTTTAATGCGTTTCTTCTCCTTCTCTGTTTTACTATAGGTCTGCTGCGATTTTGCCATTCGTTATTTTACTCTTTTTTTAAATTAGGCGAATAAGGTAGTGTTTTATTTTAGACCGGCAACTATAACAATCTACCTTTTAAGCGCTTTTCGATTTTTTTCTTAATGGCCGTCAAACGTTTCATGACATCCATCAACTGGGTATCTTTGGTCTCCTTATAAACTTCGTTAATCGATAAGATAAGTTCTTTGGCTTCCCTTGAAGCATTTACCCGGTCACTCGTTGTCAATCCCGACCATTTCCTGTTTTCAAAATTGGAAGCTCTTTCTAATAATTCCATAGTCATTGTAAAATTAATCGTTAAAACTCTGTTTGTCTGGTCAACTTGCCCCTATAAAAAATAATAATACGGCAAAATCTCGTAAGAAAAAAATTTTGTTTAATCTTTTTTGAATACAGTTAAACAAAAAAATAACGCTGTTCGAAGCGCAAGTCCTTCTTCGAGGATAATTTTGTGGTTTTTAAGGATATTCGGTGCCCTTTTACTGCGGCCCCATACTTTTTAGGTTATCAATCCGTTCTTAAATCGTATACGATATATTACATTTACACCATGACCAATACAATGAATGTTAGGGATAAAGTTCGCGAACACCTGCTTCGCCAAATGCAGGAAGGTAGTTTAGAGGCAGGCCAAAGCATTAACTTGGCGGCACTCGCCAGACAATTGAAAGTCAGCGTGACCCCGATACGTGAGGCCCTGACCCAATTGCAGCAGTCCCATATCGTGCAGGCGGTGCCTAACCGAGGCTTTCGAATCGCCAAGATGAACCCTGAAGAAGCAAAAAATTTATATGAACTTGTAGCCCATCTGGAGCTGTTGGCTCTTGAGGAATCCGTTTTCGATGTTTCCGCCATCGAACGCCTGAAAAAGCAGCGAGATGTGGTAGCAAAAGCCGAAGATTCTTTAGAACGTGTGAATGCCTATATGGAGTTTCACCGCATTTTGACGTCCAATTACAACAATAGCGTGGTTCAACAGATCTTAAAAGACCTTAAGACCCGTATTTTCTTTTACGAACGCAAGTTTATGGCAAACGACTCTTTCCACTATAATTCAAATGCACAACACGATGCCATCATTTCGGCTATAGAGGAAGATAATATTCCCTCTGCATCCCTATTTTTAAAAATGAACTGGATGTTGATACAGAGTTATATCGAAAAGCAACTTGTTATACTTTAAACGAGCCCCATTGCAAAAAAATTCACAGTTTTTATAAAGGATGGTAAGATTCTCAATTCTTTTCAGGGGCATCATTAAATCATAAATTTCATATAAACCTGCAAATTGACAACATCTGCTTTTGCACTTTTGCCGAGTCATTAAAGCAAGACCGACAAAACAACATTTTTGATTATGTAACGTTTTAATCCAAACTTAAAATTGATAGTATGGCCTTTTTATCTCCCGACATCGAAATGTTGGCCAAAAGAATAAAACTGGAGCACAACTCCTTAATCAGAAAGGAAAACTCGTGTGGTATTTTTCAGGATTATGGTGATTACGTAAGTAGAACTTCCGTAGAGAGAACTCCACTGAATGGAAATGCGAACCCCGAATCGACAGACCGATAGGTTTTATTTCTTGTTTTTGTTCTTGGAAATCGTAGCTATAAATTGTCTGATGGGTAACGGAAGGTTAGTTTCATTAAAACGAGCCGTGTGCTCTTCGTCGCCATCGATCAATTTCAAATGATACTGTAAGGCATCCCTTAGGTTCTCATTTTCGGCATCTGGTGTCCGGTCAAAAACATTCAAAAGTACCTTTTTGGTTTCATCATGAATTTCGATGTCTCCCTTATATTCCTTGGGAATTCCGGTAAAACCACCCTCGATTAAAATTTCATATTTCATAGCACTGGTGCCTATATTATCAATTTACCATTTTTTGATGGCCCATTTGGTATCCTGGCCAGCTGATTACGCGACCATCTGATTAAGACCGACTTCCGCGAAACTATCCGTTATGGCCGCGACAGCAGCTTCGTTTACTTTACCGTCAGCTACCAGTTTTTTGGTAGTTTCCAAAATCGTATCGAGCATATCGTTGAAGTTAGCCGTACGAAACAGGGCTTTTAAGGTCTCGAACCAAATTAAGGCACAGTCATCGATACCGATTTCCAAACAACTCAAATAAAATGCCTTATTGGGAATACCGGAATTGATGTGAACGCCCTGATTATCGGCCAACCCTTCATAATAATCGGCCATGTTATCGGGTTGGGAATCGAATTCGTTTGCTGTACCCGGAGCTTTCATCGACCGCAGCGCCACCCCGGGAAAGGCTTCGGTCACTATGGTATCGCCAATGAGCCAGTCCGCCTGCGAGATATCCTGTTTCAGGTATTTTTGCTTGATAATCGTGCCAAAAACATCAGAAAAGTGTTCGTTCAAAGCGCCAGATTGGCTTTGATATTCCAGATTGGATAAGAATTGGGTCACCCCATGCGCCAGTTCGTGGGCCACCACATCGATAGCGCTGGCAAAATTAGTGAATTCCACGCCATCTCCGTCGCCGTAGGTCATCTCGTCACCATCCCAAAAGGCATTGTTGTAAGCCTCGCCATAGTGAATGTTCGAGATGACGTCGAGTCCGTTGCCATCAATGGAATCCAATCCGAACGTATCCTTAAAATAATCCCGCACAAAACCGGAAGTGTCATAGGCTTTATTCGCGGTTTCGTCTTGGGTAGGTTCATCCCCTTCTTTACGTACCAAGGCTACCCGTTGCTCATTTTTGTTTTGCGAGTCGTAGATAAATCGGTCGCCATCTCCCTCTCCGAATTCCCTGACCATAAGATTGTTCAGTACTGTGCGCCGTTTTTCCAAAAAGCGTTTGGAGTCGTTCAGCGCCTTTTTACAGCTATTGTTACCGCGTTTGGCGAGCGCTTCCAAAATATGCGGGGGTACGATATGGCATTGATGTTTGGTACACATGGGATAAGATTTTAGAGTTAAAGATTAAAGTTAAATCCGATAAAAATTCGGGGCATTTCTACGGGAATACATATTAAAAGTAAGCTTCTTTGCAATCGGATGCCAATGGTAACGCGTTAACGCTTTGCTAAAAATAAAGAAAGGCTCCCAAAATAGGAGCCTTTTGCACTATAGAAATTTAAAAATATCAGCGTTTGATGATCAAGGGTTTGTGATGCTCCTTGCCGGCCCGATCTTTGGCGCTTATAAAATAGGTGCCTTGCGATAAGCCGGACACGTTGATAACATATGCACCGTCATATTTTACCAGTTTGGCGGCCGAGAGTAGCACTGCATTATTGGATATATTGAGATTCGGTTCAAAAGACTATCGACATGGGACGGAGAGCTAGATAAAATTAATTTGACCTCGGCAAATCTCATAGAACATACGTATATACTAGTTTACCCCCGTCTTTTGTCGTTCACTGCACTGGCATTTGTACATCATCGTAAAAAGCTGCAGCTGGTGGACGGGTAATTTTATTATATTTAGAAAAAATCCTAAGGATCATGAATTTCAACCGACGAAACTTTATCAAGGGTACAACGGCCGCCATGGTGCTCTCTTCTTTTGGTGCTTATGGCTTAGACATCACGAACAAGGCGAAACCGATCCGGGTAGGATTGATCGGTACCGGCTGGTACGGAAAAAGTGACCTGTTCCGCTTGATACAAGTGGCCAAGGTAGAAGTGATTTCCCTATGTGATGTGGATAGGAATATGCTGACCGCCGCCGCCGAGCTGGTCAGTCAACGCCAGAAATCCGGTAAAAAACCCAAGCTGTATTCCGATTACCGAAAAATGCTCGCCGAGAAAAATCTGGATATTGTACTCATAGGTTCGCCCGACCATTGGCATGCCCTACAAGGTATCGAAGCTTTAAAATCAGGTGCCCACGTTTATCTGCAAAAACCCATCAGTGTCGATGTAATCGAAGGGGAAGCCCTGGTTGCCGCAGCCAAAAAATACGGAAAAGTCATTCAGGTCGGTACCCAAAGAAAAAGCACCCCGCACCTGATCGACGCCAAAAAAAATATCGTCGATACCGGAATGTTGGGGAAAGTATCGCACGTAGAAATGTGCTGCTATTACCACATGCGTGACAATAAGGTGCGGTCGCCTCAACAGGTACCCGACTTTTTCGACTATGACCTGTGGACGGGCCCCGCACCGATGCGGGAATTCGACGGTCTCCCCCACCGCCGATGGCGCGCCTTTACACAATATGGAAACGGTATCATGGGCGATATGTGCGTGCATATGCTCGATACCGTTCGCTGGATGCTTGGTCTCGGGTGGCCCAAACGCATCAGTTCATCCGGTGGTATCTACGTTCAAAAGGAGGCCGATGCGAATATAGCGGATACCCAGACCGCGGTTTTTGAGTACGAAGATTTGGATTGTGTCTGGAACCATCGAAGCTGGGGCACGCCTGCGGACCCCGATTACCCCTGGTCGTTTAAATTA
>JBATUY010000229.1:0-4802 GCA_049671465.1 Pricia sp.
CTATTAAAGAATGGATTCATTCGATAAATTGACCGGCCGGAGTTTTTACAGAATGGACACCGTGTTGACCACAATGGTTTTAAAAAGGCATCAAGTTTAGTAATGTCTTTCGAACAGAATTAGGTCTGCCCTTTAATTAGATGGACTCTTCACCGGGTTTCGCCTGCTTTTTGCGGACCTGGATTTCTGTATAACGAAGAAGAGAATAGCACAGCATGCAAACAGTATGCTGGTCAGGGTAAATAGAAACGGAAGATTAATCATTTTATAAAATTCGCCATTTGATTTTATAACAGCTAACACAATAAGGATAGTATCTAACGGTAAGCGGCCGCCTGCCGACCTGCGACGTTCAACTTAATCGAGTGTTTTCTATCGAATACAGCGAACAATCCATCAGTAGGAAATAATTATTATGGGAATCATGCAGATAGCGCACTTTAATAGTCTATTTTGATGTTTGCCATGGATTTGGCACGGAAAATTCGAACATGCTAAATTTGATAGAAGACCCGCTTGCGGACCATATGCGCGAAATTGCCGTGCTTTCAATGCCCCTTTGGACGAGGGTAACGATTCAGCTACAGTTACAATGGACAATGGTCGGGGAAAGGGGTTTATAAGTTCTTACCTAGTCTTTGCCGGTCTTAGGGTATGGGTATTCAATATTATTTTTCGTACGGATTTCAAGATTCGATTGAAACTTAACAAGGAAGGTCCGGTCTATTTTTCCTATAATGTAAAGGGCCATTTTCTTCATCGTTTTTCGGACGAGGATACGTTTTCGGATATACTGCAGAACCAACATTTGATTGTCGTAGGCAGTACTGATGCTGGGGCGGAAATCGTCTATCCGCCCGATACTAAACTCGAAATAGCCGTTATTGCAATCGATATGGCGACACTAGGTACGGTAGACGTGCGGAATGCCAAACGAATCTACTCCAAGGTTAAAGAAATTTTTACGCTCGACCATAAGGACCACCCTTTCAGGCACCTTGGCAGCATCGATACAGATACCAAGAAGTACGCCTCCTTGGTCTGTAGGAACAATGATACCGACCTGATTGGCGAACTCTTGACGGAAGGTGCCGTGCTCAATATGTTCGCGTCCCAGGTACAAGCGTATCTTAGGGATAGCATAAAAATAGGTTCCGTACCAGTCCTGAGAAACTCAGAACTTGCACGCATAAGCTCCCTGCGGGACTATGTGATGGAAAATCTCGACCAGCACCTATCGGTTTCAGGTTTGAGCCAAAAGTTGGATATGAGCCGTAAGAAGCTGCAGGTGGGAGTTCGACATCTCTACGGGAATTCCGTGGGACAATATGTAACAAATCTTCGGATGGGCCAAGCCAAACAACTTATGAACACTACTAGCTTAGCTGTTCGGAAGTTAGTTATCGGGTCGGTATCAACAACATGAGTTATTTTTCAAAATTGTTCAAGGAACGTTATGGAATTTCCCCAAGCCTCTTCAAACGATACTAGAACTTATGGCAGTATACAACTATGTATCCCATTACTCTTCGACTTACTTGTGCAAATCTAGTAAGGAATCTATTAGCCACCGATATCCCTTCCTATACCAAGAAACACATTGCAATCTATGGTAATCTGGTCACGGCAAAGGGTACGCCCACGAACGATAAACGATTGATGCACTTTGGAACTTTTTTGGAAAGGGAAGGGAATGTTTTTTACACCGTTCATTTTCCGAACGTGTCCGAGAAATATCCGATAATCAGTAAAGGCATTTATAAAATAACGGGAAGAGTGGTAGAGGAAATGGAATACTATAGTATAATTGCGAAAAAGGTCGAGTTCCAATCCATCAAACCCGACCCTCGGAAAATTGATGAAGGAAACCGGGGCAGTGTTGAACTGGAGATGAAAAAACTATCGATGAAAAATAAGGTCGTATCCTAGGCGAAAATTTAAAATTTCGCAATTCCACCTGAACTAACTACCGTTCATTTCTTCCAATTTGCCAAGGGCAGTTTCCATTTCGAATGAAAGGTGCAAGAGGGGCTTGAACAGATCGCCCTGTTCCCTCAATCTTGAAATGGTGTTTTTGAGGGTAAATTTTCGTGGGGACAGACCAGTTTTTAGCTCGTTCCAATGCACGGGCATGCTTACTGGGGCATTGGGCAATGGTCGTACCGAATATACAGATGCTATCGTGTGTCCCCTTCGATTTTGCAGATAGTCCAGATAAATTTTACCGTCCCGATTTTTGATGCGTCGTTCCATGGTCGATATGTCGGGGAGGCGTTGTTGCACAAAATGGCACAATAGTTTGACAAAGTTCCGAACTTCCCCATACGTATATTTTGCCTGCATGGGTACGTAAATGTGAAGTCCCTTAGAACCGGAAGTTTTGCAATAACCCTCTATTTCGGCGGCATCGAAAACGGATTTAAATTCGTTGGCGATGCGTATGACATTGTTGAAATCCATTCCTTCTGGTGGGTCCAGATCAATAATGCCATAATCCGGGAAATCGAGTTTTCCAATTCTTGAATTCCACGGATTGATTTCAATACAGCCCAAATTGGCCATATAAATCAACGAGGCCATATTTTGGCACACCAGATAATCGATGTCACGCTCCGAAGATTTTGAGTAGATCGTTTTGGTCTGCATCCATTCGGGTACACTTTCATTATCTTTCTGGTAAAAACCATCTTCCAAGATGCCGTTCGGGTGGCGGTGCAGGCTTTGTGCCCTATCCAATAGATGCGGTAGCATGTATTCGGAGATATTTATATAATAGTCGATCAGGTCATATTTGGTCAGCCCCGATTCCGACCAATATACTTTGTCTAAATTCGATATGGGTACGGAAAGGCCATCGATTTCAATAATCTCTTTTGATGGAGAACCGGTACGTTTTGGCTTTACTTTGGATGGTTTTGTGTTCGGAATCGGTTGATTTAGAAGCCTCTTAAAAACAGGGTTACGGAGCAATCCGTTTTTGGTTCGCTCCGAAAAGGCCGCCTCACAGACCAAAGTTGGCACCATCCAGTTGGGTTTCCGGCCTTTGAGTGCCAGTTTTTTTTTAAAAGGATTTTTATCTGTTCGGTAGGGATCGAATTGTTTCAAGAGCTGCTTGCGGTGGGCCTCGTTAAAACCAGAGCCACAGTTTCCGATATATTCTATTATTTTGTTCCCTGTTCTTAGACCGAGAATCAAGGATCCGAAGGCCACACCGCCCCCGACCGAATCCGTATAGCCGCAAATTAGGGCATCTATGGTCTCCACAGCTTTAATTTTCAACCATTTTTCCGTTCTTTCAGCAGGCGAATAGGTAGCGTCTTTGTGCTTGGCCATCACGCCCTCCATGCCCGCATCGACCGATTTTTGAAACAATGCCGTACCCATGCCCTCGATATGGTCGCAATATTGTGTGAAGCTGAGGTTCTCGATAACTGCGGGAAGTAAACTTTTTCTATCGACCAAGGGTAGATCGAGCATGCTATGACCATTCAAGTAGAGCATATCGAAAACATAGAATCGAAGCACACCGGTTGTAGCGGGGTAATTTTGCAATTCACCGAACTGTGAAACACCTTCCTCGTCAAGTACGACCACTTCACCATCAAGAATACATTCGTGCTCGATTTGTGACAGCTCTTTGGCAAGTTCGGGGAATTTGGAATTCAAGCTGATGCCATTTCGTGATTGAAGTAACACTTGGCCGGTGATGTGGGCCAAAACCCGATATCCATCCCATTTTAACTCGTAAAGCCATTCCGGGTCATTAAATATGTCGTTGATTGACGAGGCCAGCATGGGCTGGATTACGGTGTTGGGCTCAATGGTTTTCGAATACTTCTTTAGTTTGGTAGACGAAGTCTCGATGAGGGCTTCGGCGTCGTACAATAATTCCGTTGAGTAGATATCCTTTTTCTTTATCAATAACCAACTTTCCTTGCCGTTCCGTATTCCGGTTTTGACCAGGGCAAAATTCCCCTTGATGAAGTTTCCATGGAACACCAGTTTCAAATTGCCCTTGGCAAGCTGCTTTTGCGCGGATAAATCGATTTCCGTCCTATCGACCTCGAAATTACCCGAATCCCAGATAATCATTCCGCCGGCACCGTAATTCCCTTTCGGAATGGTTCCATGAAAGTGCAAATAAGAAATGGGATGGTCCTCCGTTCGAATGGCCAATCGCTTATCGTCAGGATTCATTGACGGGCCTTTGGGTACGGCCCAACTTTTTAAGGTGCCGTTGATTTCGAGGCGCAGATCATAGTGTAGCGCCCTTGCTTGATGACGTTGAATAACAAAGCGTTGGGTTTTTGTTTCAGAAGTCGCTTCGCCTGTCGGTTCCGGAGTATTCTTAAAATCCCGTTTTTTATTGTATTCCTCTAGACCCATTTATCAATTATAAGTTATTAATTGGATTATGGCCGATGATGTAGTTCTAGTTTTGATTTAGGATGCTGCTTTTTTACGCTTTTCCAAACTCGCTTTCAGTTGGGCCATTAAATCTTTGGCTTGGGTAGGCTTCGATTCGAATTTTTTGGGTTTTGCAACCTTTCCAGTGGCTTTGGCATTAATAATTTTAAGAAGCTGTTCGTTGTATACGTCCTTAAATTTAGTGAAGTCGAATTCTTCGGTATATTGATCTATTAACGAGATGGCCATATCCAGCTCCTTATCGCCAACTTTCGATTTCGGGAGTTCCAGTGCTGCGGTATCGCGAATCTCATCATCGAAACGGATGACATGCAGTACCAAGGCATCTTCGTAAACCCCGACCAACGAAAGATTCTCTTTCTGGCGCATCACGA
>JBATUY010000230.1:0-2678 GCA_049671465.1 Pricia sp.
AACTGTGCTACTGGCCAGACCCTGACCGTTGTGGCAGACTGTGCGACGGCCACGCCATTTTCCCTTGATCTGGCGAGTGCCGGTAACCTGGGCTCCATTTCTGGCTGTGATACTGGTGGAACCAACACCGGTGGATGGTTTGAGTTTACCACTGGTAGCGTGGAAAACATTACGATCAGTACCACCACTGCTATGAAGCTCCAGATACTGGATGCCTGTGGAGGTACGGAGGTTGCCTGTGAGGGATCCTCCACCAGCCATATCATAGTGGGTCTCATGGCCAATACGAACTATAAGATGGCCATGTGGGTGGACGGAACATCGTCAGCTACGACAGACATCTGTATTCAGGAAGGCCCTATCTGTTTTGTGCCTACAGCTCTGGAAGCATCCAACGTAACCCAGACCGAAGCCACGCTTTCATGGACGGCACCAACCAATGGCACGCCGACCACCTATGATGTAGAGGTTGTAACCGCCGGTGCCACCCCCACTGGTACCCCCACTGATGTAGGAGTATCACCAGGCTATGTCAAGTCAGGCCTTACGGCGGGTGTTGACTATGAATTCTATGTGAGCACGGACTGTGGAACAGATGGTACGAGCAACCAGGCCGGACCAGAGGCTTTCTCTACCGCACCTGCATGTGGTACGACTGTTTTCGATTCGGGAGGAGCTACGGGAGACTATTCAACAAATGAATTGGTGACCATCACCTTCTATCCCGACACCATGGCCAATGTGGCTGAATTGGAGTTTTTGTTTGTAGACTTAGAAGAAAATACTTTTTCAGGTGGTTTCTTTGATGACATATCAATTTACGACGGTGTTGACACCTCTGCACCCTTAATCATTGAGGAAGTGCCATTGGTTGATGTCGCAGCGGGTGACACTCCTTTGGTCTATACCGCAACCAATTCCGATGGTGCGTTGACCTTTGTCTTTGACTCCGATTTTTCCACGAATGCCGGAGGATACGAGTTCAACTTTAACTGTGTGGCAAGACCTGCGTGTGGTCCCCCATCCAACTTTGCCGCAAGTGTCATAGATGGTACAAGTGCAGAACTTTCATGGACCAATGGTCTTGATGGGGAAACCATGTGGGATATTGAGATCGTTTTTGAGGGAGATACTCCAACGGGAACGCCAACGGAAAATGATGTGATGACCAACCCTTACACGGTTGCTACACTATCTCCCGGGATTCGCTATGATGCCTACCTCAGGGCTGACTGTGGCAATGCTACCAGTACCTATGTAGGCCCTGTATCCTTCAGGACCCCAGGACCGGGTGATAGTGCCGATACCTCCATAGGCCTTACCGTTGAAGCTACCTGTGATGCCACCACGCAGACGGTTATAGACCTTGCAAATGCCATTGATCTTGGAGACGTTGCAAGCTGTTCAGCGGCAAGCGGTAACTCTGGGGCATGGTACCAGTTCAGGCCCAACAGGAACACAAGCGCGGTGTTTGTGAACTCAACGGAAGATGTTCAATATGCCCTTTTCACGACGGATGGTTCTGGAAATGCAGATATCGAACTTGAGTGTGGAACACTAATCGGAGGGACTCAGTCTGAGGTGAGCCAGCTCAATTTCAGAGATGATTATAAACTGGTTATCTGGGATGATTCAGGTTCGCTAACGAGTACATCAATTTGTATTGAGGATGGACCTTCTTGTCCCACACCCATTGATCTAGGCATTACCAATGTAACGGCCACGACCGCTGATTTCATCTGGACCCCAGGTTCGGTAGACCAGACGTCGTTTGATGTAGCCGTCTATGTTGCCGGAGCCGATATTACCGATCCCAACGTATCACCGATACAGACTGGAACCGTAACGACAAATTCCTATACAGCGACTGGCCTAACGGTTGGAGACAGCTATGACTTCTACGTGACGGGAGACTGTGATCCTGCAAATGCAGGTACCGATGTGAGCATGATGGCAGGGCCACTTACCTACACCCAGGTAGGTCCGGGAGAATCCTGTGCTTCCGCTATCAGAATGACTGTAGAACCGGATTGCGCTACTGCTACACCATACACAGTTGATTTTTCAACAGCCGTGAACATCGGGACCGGAGTCGCAAGTTGTGATGCGGTTGGAGTAAACACGGGTGTCTTTATAGACTTCGTAGCTCCGGCAAATGGAGGTGTCATCGTAAACATGACTGGCGCCACCATGGAGTATGCACTATTTGATAGTTGCGGAGGTACCGAATTGGTTTGTAACAATTCAGCTACCAACTCTACTGGAATCATTAGTGGTTTGATCGCCGGTAATGTTTACAAAATGGCATTATGGAAAGACAGTGCTACTTCTGGTACTTCTGATATATGTGTTCAGGAGGCCCCATCTTGTTTACCAGTGACTAATATCGATGCCGCAAACATTACAACAAATGGAGCAGATATAAGCTGGGATCTCGGTGATCTAAACCAAAACCTTTTTGAAATTGAGGTGGTAGAGGACGGCCAGACACAGACGGGTAACAATGTCATTACGGGAGTAACCGGAAGTCCATACACTATCAACACACTTTTGGCATCCACACCTTATGATGTTTATATAAGGGCAGATTGTGGTAATGGTGACTTTAGTGATTGGACGGGACCATTCTCGTTTGATACTGCTTGTGAAGTTATAACACCAGATTATGCCGAGACTTT
>JBATUY010000231.1:0-6722 GCA_049671465.1 Pricia sp.
AGGTACAGGAGATGACTAAAAAATATATCACGCCCGAAAATATGACCTTAATTGTAGTCGGGGATAAAGCTAAAATCGAAAACCAGATACAGGAAACGGTAAAAAAGCCCCTTAAACAGTAAATGCAGTTTCCCGTACAAGAGCGGCGGCGAAATCTAAATAATGGCGTTATCGTATCAACTTTTTATATTTGATTCGGGTAGGCATAATGTCGCCTCCTAAGCGCTTTTTCTTGTTTTCCTCATATTCGGAAAAAGACCCTTCGAAGAAATACACTTGAGAGTCGCCTTCAAAGGCCAATATGTGCGTACAGACACGATCTAGAAACCAACGGTCGTGAGAGATGACCACGCCGCAGCCGGCGAAGTTTTCGAGTCCCTCTTCCAGGGCACGAAGGGTATTTACGTCCAGATCGTTGGTCGGCTCATCGAGCAATAAAACATTACCTTCTTCCTTAAGGGTCATCGCCAAATGCAGGCGGTTGCGCTCCCCACCCGATAACATACTGACCTTTTTGTTCTGCTCGCTTCCCGAAAAGTTGAACCGGCTGAGATAGGCTCTTGAATTGACCTGTCGGCCGCCCATCATAATCAATTCTTGCTCATCACTGAAGTTCTGCCAAATGGTTTTATCTTGATCGATATTGGAATGACTTTGATCTACATAGGCAATTTTGGCCGTCTCACCTACCTCGAAGTCCCCTTTATCGGCAGTTTCCTCGCCCATAATCATTCGGAATATGGTTGTCTTTCCGGCGCCGTTAGGGCCAATGATGCCTACGATACCTGCTTGAGGGAGCTTAAACTGTAAATCTTCATAAAGCAATTTGTCTCCGTAGGCCTTACTGACCCCTTTCGCTTCGATGACGTTGGTGCCCAAACGCGGACCGTTGGGAATATAAATTTCCAGCTTCTCGTCCAACTGTTTTTGGTCTTGGCTCATCAGCTTGTCATAGTTGTTGAGACGTGCCTTTTGCTTTTTTTGACGGCCCTTGGCCCCTTGCTGCACCCATTCGAGCTCTCGCTCCAAAGTTTTTTGGCGTTTAGAAGCGGTCTTGCTTTCCTGCGCCATGCGTTTGGACTTCTGGTCTAACCAGCTCGAATAGTTGCCTTTCCATGGAATGCCCTCTCCCCTATCCAGTTCTAGAATCCATCCGGCGACATTGTCCAAGAAGTATCTATCGTGGGTCACGGCAATGACCGTACCTTTATATTGGGCCAAGTGATGCTCGAGCCAATGTACCGATTCGGCATCCAAATGGTTGGTAGGTTCATCGAGCAGTAGAATTTCGGGTTCTTGCAATAATAATCTGCACAGGGCGACCCGACGGCGTTCACCACCGGACAGTACACTTATTTTCTTGTCCCCTTCGGGCGTACGCAGGGCATCCATCGCAATTTCCAATTTGGTGTCCAGTTCCCAAGCGTTCGACGCATCGATCTGGTCTTGCAGCACCGCTTGCTTGTCCATCAGCTTCTGCATCTTGTCCGCATCCTCATAGACTTCCGGTAGGCCGAACATGTCGTTGATTTTATTGTACTCGTCCAAAATCGCTACGGTTTCGCTCACACCTTCCTTAACAACTTCCAACACGGTCTTATCTTCATCAAGCTGTGGCTCCTGTTCGAGATATCCCACTTTATATCCCGCGGAAAACACCACGTCACCTTGATAGTTTTTATCCTCCCCCGCGATAATACGCAGCAAAGTGGATTTACCGGAACCGTTCAAACCTAGGATTCCGATTTTGGCACCGTAGAAAAAACTGAGGTAGATGTTCTTTAATACGGGCGTGTTGGCGTTTTTGTAGGATTTCGTCACTCCCGACATCGAGAATATGACTTTTTTATCGTCGCTCATGGTTTGCGTTTGTGAGGTGAAAAATTAGTAAGTCCGCTTTAAGGGCTGGCCGAAACCTTAGACCCTACCTTTCAAAGCGTTGAAAACCCATGCGATGGCAAAGAAACCGATACCTACGGAGGCGAATCCCCATCCGGCAACATCGTTATAACGGAAGGCACCTAGAGCGATTAGCGAAAGGCCGACCACGATCATGATTATAGTGGCCCAAGCCAGCACGGTATTTTTGTTCATTCCCATAGCATTTTGGTTTGATTTTGACAGGACGTCAAATATCGGAAATATATAGGGAAAATCTACGACCCAAAAAGAATTTAGTTGGCCGCTTTTCCTTTCTACCTTATAACCGCAGCCCTCTATTCTTCAAAAGGAAAAGTGGTTCCCGTAATATTCCGTACCTCATCTAACAAGTTGACAAGGTCAAGACTATTTTGAAGGCTCCATTTGTCACTTTGTAGCTTTCCTTTTCTGAGGCAATCATGTACCTCGTCGATTTCATGGGTATAGCCCTTGCCCTTGGTCGGGAGATCGAAATCTTCCATAACACCATCGAACTCTAAAGAATACCCCTGTGTCTCGTGCCAACGCTCATGCAAAAACGCCGAGCCCTTGCTGCCCGAAATCTCGGCCTGCATCTGAATTTTAGAACGCAATCCACTGGCCAAGGTAGCCTGCGCCTGAGGGTATTCGAAAATCATGGACGTTTGAATCTCCACTCCCGTTTTGTAGAACAGGGAGGCCGCCTCGATATTGTCAGGCTTTCCAAGAATCAAATAGGCCAAGAAAATAGGATATATGCCGATGTCCAACAAGGTTCCACCTGCTAGGTCGGGGTTCAACAAGCGTCCGTTCTCATCCCTATCCAAAGCGTAAAAACCGAAATGGGCGTTGAGATAGGCTACATCCCCAAGTTTACCTTGATCTACTAAGTTCTTTACCTTTACTATAGACGGATTGAAACGGCTCCATAAGGCTTCCATCAGAAAAACCCCGTTTTTCTTCGCGGCCGCAATCATCATTTTCACCTGATCGGCATCGATACCCATTGGTTTTTCGCAGAGTACCGCTTTGCCATGGTTCAGCGCTTCGATGGTCAAATCGCAATGCGAGGTGTGCGGCGTGGCGATATATAGCACATCGATAGTGTCGGACGCAAAAAGCTCTTGATACGAACCGAATCGGTGTTCCGCACCATATTCATCGGCAAATGCATTTGCCCGATCCAAACTTCGGGATGCCACCGCGGTCAGTTCCCCATCTTCGACCAATTGTAAATCTTTCGCAAAACTGTGGGCGATATGCCCTGGGCCGACGATGCCCCAACGTATTTTATCTGCCATAACTTTGATTTCGGTTTTTTCAAAAATAGTATTTAGATGTGAGATTCCAGATATGCGATTAGAGAATCTAAAATCTTATCTTTAGGGCTTAAAACAAACGTATTCGATGGATATAAAATTCAACAAAAACGAAGACCATAATAAAATGCTCGTTTCAGAGCTCAAAAAGCGGATGGCGCAGGTAAAGCTGGGCGGAGGCAAAGCACGAATTCAAAAACAGCACGATCAAGGGAAACTAACGGCTCGCGAGCGGATCGCGTATTTGTTGGATGAAGAAAAAGACAGTATCGAAATTGCGGCCTTTGCCGGCGAAGGTATGTACCAAGAGCATGGCGGATGCCCTTCTGGCGGGGTCGTCGTAAAGATAGGATACATCTCCGGAAAGCAATGTGTCGTAGTCGCCAACGATGCGACGGTCAAAGCGGGCGCTTGGTTCCCCATCACCGGAAAAAAGAATCTTCGTGCCCAAGAAATCGCCATAGAAAACCGGCTTCCTATCATATACTTGGTGGATAGTGCCGGTGTTTTCTTGCCTTTACAGGATGAAATTTTTCCGGACAAAGAGCATTTCGGACGTATATTTCGAAACAATGCCGTAATGAGCAGTATGGGCATTACCCAAATTGCCGCGGTCATGGGCAGTTGCGTAGCCGGGGGTGCCTACCTACCGATTATGAGCGACGAGGCGATTATCGTCGAAAAGACCGGAAGTATCTTTTTGGCAGGTAGCTATCTCGTCAAAGCGGCTATCGGGGAGAGCATAGATAACGAAACGCTTGGGGGTGCCACCACCCATTCTGGAATCAGCGGTGTAACGGATTACAAGGCAAAGGATGATAAGGATGCTTTGGATACCATTAAAAATCTAGTCGATAAAATAGGCGCCTTCGACAAGGCCGGGTTCGATCGGAAAACAGCGCACAGACCCAAAGAAAATCCCGATGACATTTTCGGGCTGATTCCCAATGCCCGCAACGAGCAATACGATATGCTCGAAATCATTAAGCGCCTGGTAGACGGTTCTGAATTTCAACAGTACAAAGAAGAATACGGAAAGACCATTCTAACGGGCTATGCCCGCATCGACGGGTGGGCTGTCGGTATCGTGGCCAATCACCGCAAAGTGGTCAAGACCCAGAAAGGCGAGATGCAGTTCGGGGGCGTTATTTATTCTGATTCAGCGGACAAGGCTACCCGGTTTATCGCCAACTGCAATCAGAAAAAGATTCCTTTAGTGTTTTTACAAGATGTTACCGGTTTTATGGTCGGGAGCAAAAGCGAACATGGCGGTATCATAAAAGATGGTGCCAAGATGGTCAACGCCGTCAGCAACTCCGTCGTTCCCAAGTTTACGGTGGTCATCGGAAACAGTTATGGTGCTGGCAACTATGCCATGTGCGGCAAGGCCTACGACCCGAGATTGATTGTCGCCTGGCCCAGTGCCGAACTGGCGGTCATGGGCGGAAATTCCGCGGCCAAGGTACTCTTACAGATTGAAAAGGCTTCCCTAAAAAAGAAGGGGGAAACGATTACCGAAAAAAAGGAAACCGAACTGTTCAAAAAAATAAAGGACCGGTACGATAATCAGGTGTCCCCCTACTACGCGGCCGCCCGATTATGGACGGATGCCGTCATCGATCCGCTCGATACCCGAAAATGGATTTCCATGGGCATCGAAGCCGCTGACCATGCGCCAATCGAAAAGGATTTTAATATGGGGGTTTTGCAGGTTTAAAGCTGTAAGCCTACATGCCGGGCTGACACGCCTTTCAAAAAAGATTTTTAATACCAAATTTACGCAACGGATTGGGTTCAACACGTATTTCAACTTATGAAATCCGCCAACCAGTGAATGAAATCCGAGAATCAAAATACCATGGGCAGGCGAACGGTGAGCTTATGGTTCTTGCCCTTAGTTAACACGGCGGTCAATTTTCTTTTCCTACTTTTGGAAAAAATTCGATAAGCATGTTAATAATTGGAATCGCTGGCGGCACGGGCTGTGGAAAAACTACGGTAGTAAACCAAATCATCAACGAACTTCCGGACGGTGAGGTGGGCGTAATTTCCCAGGATTCCTATTACAACGACCTATCCGACCTTTCTTTGGAAGAGCGGCGAAAGACCAACTTCGACCATCCAAAGTCCATCGACTTTGAACTGCTCGAAGAGCATCTCAAGCTTTTGAGAGCCGGACAGTCTATTCAACAGCCGGTCTATTCTTTTTTGGAGTGCAACCGTACGGACAAGACCATCCCTATATCCCCGAGCAAGGTATTGATTGTCGAGGGCATCCTCATACTGACCAATGCGCAGATCCGGAAAATGATGGATATCAAAATATTCGTCCACGCCGATTCCGACGAGCGGCTCATCCGAAGATTAAAAAGGGATGTCAACGAGCGCGGCTGGAATCTTGACGAAACCCTCGAAAAATATCAAAGCAATATCAAGCCCATGCACCTCCAATTTATCGAACCGAGTAAAGAATATGCCGACATTATCATCCCGAACAATAAATACAACACCGTTGCAGTTGATATTGTACGGACCATCATCAACGAGAAACTTGACTAAAATTTCACGATCGGCACGATTACTTCCTATCAAATAGGATATCATATGGGATTAAAGGATTTACGGCAAAAAAAATGGTTTAAGGTCTTTACCAATATGTACATTTTGGTACTGAGCGTATTTGTGATTTGGATGGTTTTTTTCGATACCAATTCACTGCTCATTCATTTAGAGCTCCGTAAAGAAATCAAAAAACTGGAAAAGCAGCAGGAATTCTTAAAAAACGAAATTTCAGAAGATAAAAAAGTCCTAGAAAAGCTTTCCGACCCCGAGGAGCTTGAGAAATTCGCCCGCGAACAGTATTATCTTAAAAAGAAGGATGAAGAAATCTATCTTATCGAGTATGAAGATAGCTTGAAGCTAAAAGAAAAAGTAGATTAGGGAACCGTGCTAAAAACACATCCTAAAAATCAAATCAGTGAATGAGCGACCTAGACCTCCTTACTATTCTTAGCATTCTATCGCTTTTCTTGGGCCTGCTTTTTACCCTTTTCCTTTTTACCACTAAGGCAAAAAATCGGTTGAGCAATCGTATTTTTGGAGTTTTTATGCTGTTGAGCGCCGTTGACAACGTATTCGTGTCAAGAATGCTGCACGAGAATTACTTCGCAATAAGCAATGCGTTTGCCTTGACCGTATTTCTACAACTGCCTGTTTTTTACTTTTACGTAAAATCGGTGTGCTATTCCGATTTTACATTGAAAAAAATTCACCTATTACACACGATACCCTATATAATCGCGAATCTGTTAGCACTCTCGGGCAGCTATGGCGTCGATCCGGAATCAAATGTCATTCTCCTTTCTTCAGTTTCGGAGTCCCTTAAGAACAAACTTATCCATATTATGATACATGTTCAGGTATTTTCATACCTATTGGCCGCCCTTTTAGTAGTTCGAAGGTCAAAAAAATTGTATCTAGAAAATTATGCCAATACTTCTATAC
>JBATUY010000232.1:0-9819 GCA_049671465.1 Pricia sp.
ACTTCATTTCCATACCATTGTTCTGGTTTTTCAACTTGACCGTTGAAAGCACCAAAACCTTCGAAGTATCGAGTTGCGATTCGTCGATAAGGCGTGCGTTGGATAAAGTTTCCTCCATTTTGGAGATTTTCATTTCGAGCAACCCTTGCGCTTCCTTGGCAGCATCATATTCAGCGTTCTCTGACAAATCGCCCTTGTCGCGGGCCTCGCCGATAGCCTGCGACGCTTTCGGACGCTCGACATCCTTAAGCTGATTGAGCTCGTCCCTCAATTTTTTTAATCCCTCTTTCGTATAGTATGATACGTTACTCATGATAAACACGTTAAATGAATACAGGCATTGATTTAAACCTTTTGAAATAGGGGTTTACATCGGTGCAATACAATAGGAAAATCCTCTATGTAGGCCGTGGTAATCTTGGCTTTTTTAGAGAGGATTTAACGCAAATATACATATTTTTTGCTCACTTTTGTTTCTTAACATTTCTCTATGATACGTAGTTTAGGTTTGATTCTGATGGTGTTCATGTTCTCTTGCGACAACGACCGCGGTACCCGAAACCCTTATTTACAGGAAATCGGTTTTCGTTTCGATATGAACCTGAACTTGCCCCTGTACAGCCCTTTGACCAATCTCGGCAATGCTGTTTTCATCGACAATTCGGGCAGTGGTACCAGAGGATTTTTTGTCATACAGTCGAGCATCGAACAATATCGTGCCTTTGAGGCCAGTTGCCCGAACCACGTGCCCAATGATTGCTCGACCATGGTGCTTGATGGCCAGACCGCTACCTGTTCTTGCGAAGATTATGAATACAGCTTATTTACCGGCCAGCTCATCAACCGGCCCGACGACGGCAATCGCTACTATGACATGCTCGAATACCGAGCTACAAAAAGCGGGAATGTAGTTGTGGTCTCGAACTAGATCCAATTCGAATCCCCCTTGCTACCGGGCAAACTAAATTTTCCCCAAAATACTATCCATTATCCAACTCGTATGCAAAGCGGTTTTTCCGGTGGACGGGTGTGCGGTATTTCCCATCAAATCAGCCCTTAGACTTTCGACATGAAACTGCTGTACGTGCTTCGGATGTTCTATAAAAAGTTTTTGTTCGCCTTTTTTGTTTTTTAGGATGATTTCCTTCTCGTCAAACAGCGAGAAGCTGATCTTGCCTTGACTGCCAAAAATTTCTACGAGGTCTATCCGTTCATGGCAACCGAAATTCCAGGCCGCTGCACCCGTGACCCCGTTTTGGTGTGACCAAGAAGCTGTAATGGCATCCTTGGCGGAGTAAAGCCCTTGCTGGTTCTTTGCTATGCCGTTCGCTTCCTCAAAATCCCCCAGATAGTAGGCGAATAGATCAAGACCATGACTGGCCAGATCGTCGAAATAGCCACCGGGGGCAACTTTGGCATCGGTACGCCAGTTGTATTCGCCACTCTTATCGATTTCACTGGGCGGTTTGGCCAAGAACCAGCGGATATGCCGTACTCCACCGATTTCATGCGCCGCTAACCATTCTTTGATTTTAAGAAAACGAGGTAGTGTACGGCGGTAGTAGGCGATAAAAAGAGGTACATCTTTCTCCTCAAATGCCTTTAGTATCTTCAAACTTTCTTCATAACTGGGCGCCATGGGCTTTTCGATACAGCAAGGCTTTCCGGCGGCGGCAACCTTAAGCGCATACGCGGCATGGCTATCCGGGGGCGTAGCGATGTATACGGCATCGACATCAACGTCATTGATCAGCTTATCGGCATCGGCGTAGAACTTGGGCACCCCATGTCGCTTGGCATAGTCCTCGGCCCTTGCCGCATCGCGACGCATGACGGCTACCAGCTCAAAACCATCCGTATTTTGGTAGGGAGGCCCACTTTTCACTTCCGTTACATCACCGCATCCGATAATGCCCCAACGCATTTTTGATTTGATTTGCATATACTAAATCTTGAATAGGGTATACTCTAGAAATCTACCTTAATATTACCAAATTTAAGCAATTGACGGTGAAAAAAACAGTGGGTTCTTTTATTGAAATTCAACTTTCGGAGAGGCGGTGTCTTATTGATTACCAATATATTCTACCGCGCAGAATTTTTAAGCTGACTATCGACCAGAGAACTTCCCAGCAACGTATAATCTTCCAAGCCTTTATCCTTTAGCCAAGCCAAATAGGCCAAAACCTTCGGGAGTTCGATAACACCCCAAGTATCTTCATTGCCGTAAAACTGTCCCGTATATTTTTGGCTCTCTAGCAAATCGATGTTCTTATCGCCTTCCGCAATATGGGGCGCGAGGTGTGCCACCGCGGCTTCAGGATTCTTCTTGGCGTACAAATACCCTTTTTTGGTCGCCGCCAGAAAATTCCGGTACACTACTTTTCTTTGCTCGACTTTTTCGGCATCTGCAAAAATAATGGGGGAATATCCGTAGGGTATACCGTAGTCCTTCATTTGGAAGGTATTCAGAGCTATGTTTTGATTTTTCGCTTGAACCCCCTCCCAGTTCATAAAAATCCATGTGGCATCGGTAGTGCGGTCTTGAATGGTATTCCAAACGCCCAATTTTTTGGGATATTTGATTTTTATATTCCCATCGCCGCCGTCATTCTTGACCATTTGCCGAACAATTTCATCTTCGTACCGTGCTGCGTAAGACGCGTACGTTTTTCCGTCTAAATCTTTGGGAGAATGTATCCCAGAATCTTTAAGACAGGCGATGGCGCTCAAATCTTCGCGCAGTAAAGCTGAAATCGCAACCCCATTAAAAGGCTTTTTTTTGGTGTGATAACTGATAACGCTTTCAAAGGGACAAAGGGCAAAATCTACCTCGTCAAGCTCTACCTTTTTAGCGGGAGTGGTACGATAATCATCGGTATCAGGCGTAATAATACTGACGTCGATACAGTGTTCGTCGTAAAACCCCAAGGCTTTTGACGTGAAGAAACCGGTATGGTTGGCATTGGCCATCCAGTCTAAGGCTATTTTTATTTTTTCCATCTTCTTCTGTTTTATGTTCGTCCTATCCTATTTCCTGTTTGAAAATATCTCGCAAGCAAGCCAAATAGCATAAGGTCATACCTAATGTTTATGCTATTTTGGATGGTTCTGCCTTCGAAATCCAACATAACTCAAAATCGTAATGTAGCCCCTACTAAAAAGTTGATGCCCGCCTGTGGATAATACCCTGCCCCTTCGAAAGTTTCCAAACTTCCTGAGGCGTCGTCGTCGAAGGTGAAAAAATAGCCGTCAGAGACCACATCCTCATTGAAAATATTATTCACTAGTCCGGAAAAGGTAATACTCTTGATGATTTTCTCAAATTCAAGGGTATAGGATACGTTCAGATCGGTCTGGGAATAGGCCTCCAAAACGGACGCATCCGAATCAATATTTCCCAAGTATTGTTTGCCGACGTATTTGGACAAGGCCGTTATCTGAAAGTTTTCGGAAGGGGAATAGGAAATGCTATTGCCCAGTACCACATTGGGGGAATAGGCGATGTTGGTATTGCCCAGCTCCTGCAACGTACCATTACGCTCAAAAACAAAATCAATGTTCTTGTTGGTACTGAAAGCCGCATTGGGACGCCATTGAAAGCTGTTCCCGAATAGTATTACGGCATCAAGTTCAAGTCCCGCTCGGTAGCTATCTCCGACGTTTTCCCTGAGGGGCGCGCCGACATCGTTCAGTTCGCCTGTCAATACCAATTGGTCTTTGTAGCGCATATAGTAGGTATTTGCGTTCAATTGGAAATTGGGGGAGATATACCGCCAGCCCAGTTCGAAGTCGTTCAGCTTTTCAGGCTTGGGACTGCCGTTTTCGTAATCGTTCCGGTTCGGTTCGCGGTTGGCCACGGCGTAGCTGAAATAAAAATTATTGTTGGGGTTCAGGTCGTATACCAGTCCCGCCTTTGGGTTGAAGAAGTTGAACGTATCATCGACCAGCCCGGTGTCTTCGCCATTGGCCGTATAGTCCACCCTTCTGTATTGCACATCGCCGTACAGGCTCCATTTTTCCGTAACGCCATAATCGGCCTTAGCGTAAAAATTGAAATCCGTCTTTTTTGAATCGTCGTCGTAATAGCGGTCCCGAATCTCACTGTCGGATGCAAAACGGGCCCAGATAACCTCGCCAAAATGGGCGCCTTCGTAGCGATTCAACCCTCCTCCGAATATAAGCCCAAGATTATCCTTGGTATAATTTGCGGAAAAAACGGTGCCGTAAAAGTCATTGTCGAGCCATCGTCTTTGAATTAGATCGGTATCATTCACCGTATCTTCGGCGATGATGATAGGTTCAAAGCCATAATCGGAAAAATCTTCATCTTCTTCGTACTCTTCGAAATAACCCCGACCATGGGTATAATGCAAAGCAATATTGGTACTCCATGTATCGGAAATCTGCTCGTTCCAGATGAGTTGGGCATGATCTTGTTTGTAATTGTCGACCTCGTTATCGTAGAATTGGGTATTTCCGGCTTCATCGGTGTACTCCCCTGAGGGATTATACGTCCGGTCCGTGGCCAATCGTTCGGCGGAAATCCCTTCCCATGACTGGTAGGTGACCTCGTGACCTCCAAATAATAGGGCTTTTATCAAGGTGTTGTCATCTTTGTAAGCGGCCTGCAAGAAATAGGATTCCAGATCCGAGGAGGCCCGGTCAACGTACCCGTCGGATTTGATCCTTGAAAGCCTTCCCGAAATCTCGATATGATCGTTCAGCATACCGGTGCTGAATTTGATATTGTTCCGAAGGGTGTTAAAGCTCCCGATGGACGATGAAATCTGCGCGTAAGCCTCCTCCGAAACGGCATCGGTCAATAGGTTTAGGCTCGCACCAAAAGCGCCGGCACCGTTTGTAGACGTACCTACTCCCCTTTGCAATTGCAGACTTTCCGTCGACGAGGCAAAATCGGGCATATTGACCCAGAAGGTGCCGTGCGATTCGGAATCGTTATAGGGTATGCCGTTTATCGTGACATTGACCCGTGTCGCATCGCTCCCCCGTACCCTTATACCGGTATAACCGATACCCGCCCCGGCATTGGAGGTGGTGACCACGGCAGGCAAAAAATTAAGCAAAACGGGAATATCCTGCCCCAAATTTCGGGGTGCGATCTCATCCTTTTTTAAATTGGAAAAGGTGACCGGCGATGTTTTGGTAACGCGCACCGCCTGCACGGATACCTCGTCGAGCACGACTTTGGTTCCTTCAAGAGAATCGATTTGTTGATTTTGGGCCGATACGCCCAGGGTCAGCCCAAAAAGGGCCGTCATTGTGAAAATAGTCTTCATCCGTAAAAATTTTACGAATAAAAGGGGCTATTATTCTAAGTTAAATTGATTTTTCGTTCAGCTAAGAACATAGTGTTTCCAAGCAGTCCGCCTTACATTAATGTATAAAAGCGTACCATCCCTTGGCGGCATTACCCGCCCAGGTTCATTGGGTATAATCTCAGCTTCATCCTGAACGCGATTCAGGACCTGCCTGAATGCGTTCGGGATTTAGCACCCCTTTGAGATGGCACGAAGGTACTACAGTAGTTCTAAAAAAACATAGTCCTTGAGAAAAAAAATAGGGGCCGACCCGCGTCACAACAATTAACGCTTCGTTATAGGGTCTATGTGCTTTATATAGTTATTTTTATGGTTGCGCTCTTTCGGGAGACTGCTTTTCAAACCGCCGCCATGACGAAGGAATCAAAGAAATCGAACAAAAAATTCACGTTGAAAATCGTTACCAGTTATTTACTGCTAGCATTTTTGGCCGGGGGTTTTGGCTACTTCCTATATTCGGAGATAAAAAGCTATATCTCTACGGAAACGTCAAGCGAGAACGATAAGAAGCTTTTAAAGACCAGCGCTTTGCTCACAAAAATTTATGAGGCCGAAAGTCTTTCCAAATTGGCTCTGCAGAGCAACATAAATCTAAATTTGGCCGCCTACGCCCAAAAGATCGAGCTGATCAAAACAGAAATCGATTCCCTTAAATT
Source organism: Pricia sp. (assembly GCA_049671465.1). GTDB lineage: Bacteria > Bacteroidota > Bacteroidia > Flavobacteriales > Flavobacteriaceae > Pricia. Next base: position 5,999 of record JBATUY010000232.1, read on the forward strand.
TCTGATTCAAAGCGAGCATCAAAAGGTACTTCTAGATAGCCTACAAGCCCTATTAAACCGAAAAGTGGCCAACAACAGTGAACTTAGAGCCTTAAAAACAAAGAACTTATCGGATAATTCAATCGACAAGGCCCTCAAAGAGTTCGAAAAAATAGAGGAGTCCTTTGGTAAGTTTTCCGCCGAGAATCTTTTTGCCAATTTTAATGAATTCTCCCCAAAAGTCCAGCAATCGTTGCGTGAATATGCCTCCCTAATTAGCGACAACGTGCCCAAGAACGAAGACGGGTCTACCAATGCGGTCTATGTAGATTCCATATTAAGACTGTCGAAAGCGAGGCTCAGAAGGGCCAAATTGAACGAATCTAGATCGCAGCGTTCATTGGCCCAGAAAGAAATTGAAGTCAGTCGTAACGATCTTGAGCTGTCACGGCAGCTACAGAATATAATTTCCGCCATTGAGCAAGAAGTAATCGCGACGACCTATACCAACAACCTCAACAAAGAGGCCGCCCTAAAAAAGACCATCCGTATCGCCGGTATTGCCGCGTTGATCGGATTTTTTATAGTAGCCGTATTTTCATTCTTGATTACGCGGGACTATTGGAAAGTTCAAACCTATCGCACGAAACTGGAAAAAGAAAAAAAATTCTCGGAATCGGTGCTAAAAAGTAGGGAACAGCTTATCTCAACCGTTAGCCATGACCTACGAACCCCATTGAACACCATAGGCGGCTATTCCGAACTTCTGGAAAGTACGGCCTTGACCAAAAAACAGGAAGGCTATATCAAAAATGTGAAGTCCGCCTCGGAATATGTAGGCAATCTGGTCAACGATCTTTTAGACTTCTCGAAATTGGAAGCCGGAAAGCTCAACATCGAAAAAGTGCCTTTTATACCCGCGAACCTTATACAGGAGACGGCAGAAAATTTACAGGCCCTGAACCTCCGCAAAAAATTGAAATTAATTCTGAATATTGCCCCTGAACTTGAGCAGACCGTTCTGGGCGATCCCTTTAGGTTGCGCCAAATCTTGACCAATCTTATCGGCAACGCCTTTAAGTTCACCGAGGAGGGGCACATCAAGATCGATGCCTCGGCAGATACCGGAAGAGGGAAGGCCTTCGTGGCCAAAATCGAGATTTCAGACACGGGTATAGGCATCGCCAAAGAGAAGCAGTATTTGATTTTCAAAGAGTTTACACAAGCGGACAGCAATACGGATAAAAAATTCGGAGGGCATGGATTGGGACTGACCATCTCCAAAAAATTGGCGGAACTGCTCAGTGGTAACCTAAAGCTACGTAGTAAGCTGGGTGAAGGCAGCACGTTCATTCTACAGCTTCCCTTGGAGATTACCGACAAAGTGGTGGAGAAGGACAAAGAAATGCCCTACATGGCGCCCAAACTAAGAATGCTCATCATAGACGATGACACCTCGTTACTTCATATGTTGCGCGAATTGGCAGAAAGCATGGGCATTACCGCGCATACCTTTACCAATTTTCTTTCCATCGAAAAAGATTCCCACTTGGCCTACGATATTGTATTGACCGATATACAAATGCCCCAAGTGACCGGTTTCGAAGTATTGAAACGGCTTCGTTCCGGCAAATATAAACACTACACCAATCAGCCCATCATAGCCATGACGGGGAGAAGGGATTTAGAACCCGAATCATACACAAGTATAGGTTTTACCCGGGTACTGCAAAAACCCTTTACCAAAGGGGAATTGGTAGCTACCCTGAAATTATTAGGTATCGCCACCAAAAAGAGCCCTAAAAACGAAGATAACCCTAGCACTACGGAATCGGCTTCGAAACGCTACAACTTAGATATTATTCATTCTTTTTTGGGCAAAAACGAGGATGCCATCGACGAGGTTCTTCATACTTTCTTAAGCGATACCAAAACCAACATGCAACTTTTGGAAGAGACCGTTTTGGCAAACGACTATGATCAGGTCAACCACGTCGCCCATAGAATGCTACCTATGTTCCGTCAGTTGAAAGTGCAGGAGTCCGTTTCGATCTTGGAAAAGATGGAACTGGCAACTCCAGAAAATATGGGTGATTCATCGCTATCGCGTTCACTCGCCGAACTAAAAATCAATGTAAATGCGCTGGTCGCCGAGTTAGAAGAAAGACGGGTGCTGGACTGATACGATAAAACGCTCGGTGGCTTTGCTGTTTTGCAGCTCGGCAGTTCGGCGTAAAAAAGAAATTGAAAGAAAGGTCGCCAGCCTTACTGAAGACTTAAATTTCTTACTAGAGATCCAAATTATAATGGTTGATTTTGTTGTACAAGGTCTTTCGAGTGACCTGCAGCAGTTTGGCCGCTTTTGATTTATTGAAGTTCGTTCTTTTGAGCGCCTTTATTATCCGGTCTTTTTCAAATTCCGATTTAGAGAAGCCGTCGGCGACGGATTCCTTTTCCTGGGGCTGCAATACTTCCTTCGGCAGGGCCTCCACCAATACTTCATCGCCCGTGGTCAGCAATACTGCACGTTTGATAACATTTTGTAGCTCCCGTAAATTACCGGGCCAGTGATATTTTCTAAATACATCCCAAACCTCCTCCGAAAAATTGGACACCTTCTTATCAAGTGCGGCATTGGCCTTGTTCAGAAAGTTCTCGGCGAACAAAACCAAATCATCATAGCGTTCTTCCAGCGAGGGAATCTGTATGGAAAACTCGTTCAGGCGATGGTACAGGTCTTCGCGAAAAGTACCCGCTTCCACCGCCTCCGTCAAATCTTCGTTAGTAGCGGTAATAATGCGTACATCTACCTCTATCTCTTTCGTACTGCCCACGCGCTTGATCTTACGTTCCTGAAGGGCTCGCAACAATTGTATCTGATTTTCATAGGATAGGTTTCCGACTTCGTCCAAAAACAGGGTGCCCTTGTGGGCGGCCTCGAAATTCCCCATTTTATCTTCGACCGCACCAGTAAAACTTCCTTTGATATGGCCAAAAAATTCACTGGTCGCCAATTCTTTTGGAATGGCCCCACAATCTACAGCAATGAAATTAAAACCTTTTCGTTTGCTGCCGTCATGTATGGCCTTGGCGGTTACCTCTTTCCCGGTACCGCTCTCCCCGGTTATCAATACCGACATGTCTGTCGGCGCCACCAAGTCGATATACTGTAATAGTTTTTGGGATGCCTCACTGATACCTTTGACGACTTTCGCACTGCCCGCTGCTTCGGTTGCATGCGTGTCTGTTAAAGTACTGCCATCCCTTTCATCAACGGGAATGTCGACCGCGGTAGTCGGTTTATGGGATTGTACAGATGCCTCGGTCTTTGCCGCATTGTCAAGGACCATCACAATCTCGTCGGGCGTAAAAGGTTTGGAAATATAATCGAAAGCGCCTTTTTTCATCGCGTTGACGGCCGAGCCTACTTCGGCATACCCTGTCATGACGATTACTTGGGTCTTGGGGTTCACTTTTTTGATATCCCCCAACAATTGTATGCCATCATAGTCGGGCAATCGCAAATCGGTAAGAATGAGGTCGAAATCAGTACTTTCGAACTTCGCCTTGGCGTCGGGCGCGGTGAAACTGGTCTCTACCTCATAACCGCGTTTGGTCAAAAACTTTTGAAGCATTTGACAAAATGCTGCATCGTCTTCAATAATCAAAAGGTTTGGCATATTGCGTTCTTGTAGTCAATACGTATGTACGTAAAAATACCACAAGAAAGCCGTTTCTATTCTAAATTTATCATAAAAGGCGATTCATCGATATTTTATCGATATACACCACTTGACAATCGGGTTTGGGACTTAACCAAAAAGAAAGGGGCCGTATAAATA
>JBATUY010000233.1:0-4953 GCA_049671465.1 Pricia sp.
GATATCGACTATCGCATCGTTGATTTCTCAAAAGACGTTGCCGTGCAAATTTGTAAAATTCTTCATGAAGAAAACATCATCAGTGTACTGGTAGAAGGCGGCGCCAAAACCCTACAGACTTTTATCGACGCCGATCTCTGGGACGAGGCCCGTATATTCACGGGAACAACGCGTTTTAGTAAAGGAATCAAAGCTCCGGTGCTACACGGAGAGCTAGTAGACTCAAAATGTATAGCATCAGATAGCTTAAAAATCCATTATCATGATTAAGAACATCATTTTTGATTTTGGGGATGTGTTTATCAATTTGAATAAACAGGTCATCTTCCGCGAAATGTTAGCCTACGGTGGCACCGTCGAACTCACTCCCGAGATGCTACAATTGAACGACACCTATGAGGTCGGAGGTATCACGACCGAAGACTTTACAGATAACTTGGCCAAGCTGTATCCTCAAGCCGGCCCGGAAGAAATTACAAGAATCTGGAATAGCATGTTGCTCGATTTTCCCGACGAACGTCTAAAATTTATTGAGGGGATGGCCGTTGAAGGCAAGTACCGATTGTTCCTGCTAAGTAATACCAATGCGCTGCACATCGCGCACGTCAAAAAAAGTATGGGTGCCGAAAAGTTCCATCGGTTCAAGGATTCTTTTGAGAGATTTTATCTCTCCCATGAAATTAATCTCAGAAAAGCCGATGCGGGGATTTACGAATTTGTGCTGAACGAAAACGGACTGAAAGCAGGGGAAACTTTGTTTATCGACGACACGAAACAAAATACGGATGCTGCCGAAAAATTGGGTATTCAGTGCTGGCATTTAAAGGTCGGCGAAGAGGATATCGTTCAACTTAAATCAAAATTATAGCGTGATCTATTTAGCCCTGAGCGTCTTATCGTCTTCCTTTATTTTCGTAGTCTTCAAACTGTTTACGCGCTATAAGGTCGAAACACTTTTTGCCATCGTCGTCAACTACGTAGTAGCTTGTTCAGTGGGACTTTTTTTCTATAAAGGGGATGTCGCCCTATCTGAAATTCCCCAAAAATCCTGGTTTTTAGGAACCTTGGCGCTGGGTATCCTTTTTATCCTAATTTTCAATCTCATTGCGGCTACGGCACAGAAAGTAGGGGTATCCGTCGCCTCCGTCGCGACCAAAATGTCGCTGGTCGTTCCTGTGATTTTCGGTGTAATTATCTATCGCGAAGAATTGGGGTCCTTAAAGATTCTGGGTATCGCCCTTGCCCTGGCCGCCGTTTATTTTGCATCCGCCAAACAGAAAACGGTATCCTTTCAAAAAGCGTCCCTTTTGCTGCCGCTATCCGTATTTTTGGGGTCGGGCATCATTGATACCAGTATTAAATACATTCAGGAATATCACGTCAAAGAAAACGATTATCCCATTTTTTCGGCAACGGTATTTGCCGCGGCAGCCGTTACCGGAATTCTATTTATTACTATCAAATCCTTTAAAAATCCCGTCAAAATTACCATACGAAATATTCTGGGAGGTATCGCATTAGGGGTTCCCAACTATTTTTCTATTTACTTTCTGTTAAAGGCACTACAGCATGACAGCCTGAACAGTGCTTCGGTCTTTACCATAAACAACGTGGCTATTGTCATGCTATCGACGCTATTGGGTATTGTGCTTTTCAAGGAAAAAATCAGTCCGAAAAACTGGGCGGGCATCGGACTGGCAGTCGTCAGTATTTTATTGGTGGCTTTTTTTTGATGGATGCCTCGGCCGATACATACAAGACCCTCGCAAAACCGTCGAAGGAAATACTGCACAAGGAAAAGAAGAGCAAATTCTTTGGATATGCCTTCCCATTAGACAAAGAGAGGGAAGTCAAACCCATTATCGAAGATTTAAAAAGGAAGCATACCGTGGCGAATCATTTCTGTTACGCTTGGCAATTGGGCGTAAAAGATGTCGCATATCGCGCCAACGACGACGGAGAACCCAACAATTCGGCCGGGATGCCAATTTACGGACAGATTCAGGCATTCGGGGTAACCAATGTGCTTATCGTAGTGGCACGTGTTTTTGGCGGTACCAAGTTGGGCGTAGGCGGATTGATCAGCGCTTATAAAACGACCGCCCAAATGACTTTGGAAGCATCTAAAATTGTAGATAGAACCCAAAAACAAAAGCTTCTAGCTTCCTTCGCCTACAAAGATATGGATGTTGTGATGCGCACGATAAAACAACGCCAATTGCACATCGTTTCCCAAAAAATGGAACTGGATTGCGAACTGGTCGTTTCGGTTCGAAAACGTGATGTTGAAAAAGTGCTACGCGTCTTTGAAGGCATCTATGGCGTGGCGATTAAAAAACTAGGGTAACAAGATGTAATTTTTTGGTTCGGAAGAAGAAAAACGATTACATTTTTATTTTTTTCAAGATGTAATCCGGACATTTTATGGGGCGCTTGCTTTTCATATCCATAAAGACCAAGACCGTGTTGGCGGTCGCCAAAATTTCTTGCTGTTCGTTGTAAATTTTAAAGTCAAATTCTATCTTGACCAACGGCGTCTTCTTGAGGCGGGTTTCAACGGTAATCAAGTCGTCATAAACGGCAGATTTTTTGTAATTCACCACTAGGGAAATAACGGGCAGCATTACACCGTTTTTTTCCATGCTCTTGTAGGAAATTCCAAAATCCCTCAACCACTCGACCCTTCCCATCTCCAAGTATTGCGCATAATTACCGTGATACACGACGCCCATCTGATCGGTTTCCGCATAGCGCACGCGGAAAGAAATTCTGTTAAAATTCATCTAGTATCGGTTTAAAATCCTATATTTAAAAGATTAGGCTTATGGGTAATCGAACATGGCGAAAAAAAAGGGTAAAATCAATAGGGTTTTGATTTTTTTTTTAGCTTTTTTGTTCACATATTTGCCCCACCAAGAAAGTAAGTCTCCTCCGACGGATTTCAACCAACTGACGTATTTTTCTAACCAACAAATAAGTAATTTTTAACATGGGTGTCACTGCAAATTCCGTATGGAACAACTGTTTGGTATTTATCAACGACAACATTCAACCGCAGGCATTCAAAACTTGGTTCGAACCCATCAAACCGGTCAAGCTTTCCGACAACGCCCTTAGCATTCAAGTACCCAGTAAATTTTTCTACGAGTGGCTTGAAGAACATTACGTAAAACTTTTGAAAGTAGCGCTTACCAAAGAACTCGGGGAGACCGCGAAATTGGTATACGTCATCCGAATGGAGAACACGTATGGCAACAAAGAACCCTTTACCGAGAAAATACCTAGCTCGAACCGTGGCAATATGGGTTCCCAAGAAATGGACGTTCCCATTAAATCGAAGAATCCACAGCTCAAGAATCCGTTCGTGATTCCGGGAATCCGAAACATTAAAATTGAATCACAGTTAAATCCCAATTACAATTTCGATAATTTTCTAGAGGGCGACTCGAACCGTTTGGCCCGATCGGCCGGTATGGCCGTAGCCAATAAGCCTGGGGGCACCTCTTTCAATCCGCTTCTAGTGTTCGGCGGCGTCGGTTTGGGAAAGACCCACTTGGCCCATGCCATCGGTGTCGAGATTAAAGATAAATATCCCGAGCGTACCGTGTTGTATATTTCGGCCGAAAAATTTACCCAACAGTACATCGAATCGGTCAAGAAAAATACCCGAAACGATTTTATCCACTTTTATCAGCTTATCGATGTACTGATCATTGACGACGTACAGTTTTTGTCGGGCAAGTCGGGCACACAAGACGTGTTTTTCCATATATTCAACCACCTACATCAAAACGGCAAACAGGTCATATTGACCTCCGATAAGGCGCCCGTCGACATGCAAGATATTGAGCAGAGACTGCTGTCGCGCTTTAAGTGGGGGCTTTCCGCCGAGTTGCAGAATCCCGATTACGAGACCCGGGTATCCATTTTGAAAAACAAGTTGTACCGCGATGGGGTCGAGATGCCCGAAGATATTATCGATTACGTAGCCAAGAATATCAAGACGAATATCCGGGAGCTTGAAGGTGCCGTGATTTCGTTGATTGCCCAATCTTCTTTCAACAAAAAAGAGGTTACGCTTGAATTGGCCCAACAAGTGGTCGAAAAATTTGTCAAGAATACCAAACGGGAAGTATCTATCGAATACATTCAAAAGGTCGTCTCCGATTATTTCGAGATGGATGTAGCCACTTTGCAGTCCAAAACCCGAAAAAGGCACATCGTACAGGCGCGTCAACTGGCTATGTTCTTTGCCAAAAAGTTGACCAAGGCCTCTTTGGCCAGTATCGGTTCACAAATCGGAAAACGCGACCATGCCACGGTATTGCATGCCTGTAAGACTGTTGATAACCTTGCCGAGACCGATAAACAATTTCGGAAGTACATCGAAGATCTTCGGAAGAAGTTGTCATAATCGATTATCCGAAGGTAGGGCAGAACGTTGCATTTATCTAGGCACGGGCATTCATCTCGGCCTATGCATTTATTACGAATTCGAGATACAAATTAGGAATTTACTATTCATCGAATTACAAAAACACCTTTTCGATTTATCAATACCTAAAGTTTCGCCGTACAGTATTGTCCTTAATCCGATTTCTTTTCGTTCTTTAAAAAATTTATATTGTTTTGATGAAAACTAAAATCCTAATGGTTTGTTTAGGCAATATCTGTAGATCGCCCTTGGCCGAGGGCATTCTTCAAAGTAAGGTCGATGCCGATAAATTCTTTATTGATTCAGCGGGCACAGGGGGCTATCATATCGGAAATCCACCTGATTCCCGTTCGATCGCCGTGGCCAAAAAACATGGTTTGAATATTTCAAAACAGCGCTGCAGAAAACTGCAAGCTTCTGACCTACATGATTTTGACATTGTCTATGTGATGGATAAGGCCAACTACAGAGACGTAATTGCCCTGGCCAAGAATGATGCCGATAAGAAAAAGGTCAAA
>JBATUY010000234.1:0-2608 GCA_049671465.1 Pricia sp.
ATGAAATCAGTGCCGGGGGCTATTTCCATTACGGTAAAAAATCCTTTTCCGAGGGAACGACAGAAAAAGACGTATCAAAAATAAAGGAAGGTAAAAAACTCCTACAGCGCGCCATCGAAAAAGGCTCCGAAGAGGCCCAAACGTTCTGGGAAGAAAACGGTCTCGACAAAAATTGACCCGCGCCGGTGCATGGCCCTATGCCCATCGGTAGGCCCCTCGCATACCACATCAAAGCCAATCTAGTCGGTTAAGGGAAGTGAACAATGGATAATGACCAGATATACCTTTACACGTGCAACCTGATGTAAAAATATTGCCTTGATCTGCTTGACACTAACTTATTTTAGCTGTAAACGGATCATTTGTGCAAAGAGTGTAAACAAAACACAATCATCGCAAATGAAAAAGTTCGAATGGCGGCCCACAGAGTGCGCCCCGAGAAAGTACACGTAAATATTCATGAAGGCACATTTATAACGGAGGAAGACCGTTATTTTAGGATCCCCTCATAAACCCACCACTCCGAAACCACCTATCTCACAAAAAGCAACTCCCTGTATTTTGTCAACGGCCATATGCGGTCATCGACCAGTTGTTCCAAAATATCGCATTGTTTTCGTATTTGCTCGAAGTAGGGCTTGACGTTGTCGCAGTAGGCAGCGGCCTTCTTCTGGGTATCCGTGATTTTATTTGCCTTTTTTCGGGCATCTATCATGGCATCCGAATTTTTCTTGAGGGATACCAAACTTTCGGCAATCTGTTCAATGATACCCGATTGTCCGTCGGATAGATTCTTGTGCGCCGCACCGTAAATATCCTTCAGTCCAAGTACATTTTTTATCAAGGTATTCTGGTACTCGATAGCTGCGGGAATTATGTGACTGTACACCAGCTCGCCCAGCACCCTACCCTCAATTTGCAGATGCCTGACATAAGCTTCCAGCTCCACATCCTGACGTGCCGTAATTTCCTTTTCGCTCATCACACCCATTTCCTTGAAAAGCGCCAAGCTTTCTTTAGAAGTCATGATCTGAAGCGCGTTCGGTGTGTTCATATGATGGCTCAATTTGCGTCGCTTTGCCTCTTTTTGCCAAGCCTCGGCGTAGCCGTCACCGTCAAAACGGATGCGTTTTGAAGTCTTGATATACTCGCGAAGAACGTTGAATATCGCCTCGTCTTTTTTGAGTTTTTTCTTGTCAATCAAGCCGTCGACTTCCTTTTTAAAATCCCGAAGTTGCTTCGCCACTATAGTGTTCAGCACTGTCATGGGCTTGGCGCAATTGGTCTTGGCCCCTACCCCCCGCATCTCGAATTTATTTCCGGTAAACGCAAAGGGCGAAGTACGGTTGCGATCTGTATTGTCTAACAAAATTTCCGGAATTTTACCGACGACGTTCAGTTTCAGCTCCGTTTTTTCCTCCGGGGATAGTTTTCCCTTCGAAACTCCTTCCAATTCATCGAGAACACGGCCTAGTTGCGTGCCGACAAATACGGAGAATATAGCCGGCGGCGCCTCGTATTCGCCCAATCTTTCATCATTACTGGCCGATGCGATGGCCGCTCCTATTAACTCTTCATAAGTATCTACCGCTTTTATGGTGTTGATGAAGAACGTAAGAAACTGCAGGTTTTTCATAGGCGTAGAGCCCGGACTCAACAGATTCACGCCCGAATCGGTAGCCAACGACCAATTGTTGTGCTTGCCCGAACCATTGATACCGGCAAAGGGTTTTTCATGAAAAAGCACCTTGAAATGATGTTTGTCCGCCAGCTTGTTCATGACATCCATCAGTAATTGATTGTGGTCGACGGCGAGATTGGCTTCCTCAAAAACGGGTGCTAATTCGAACTGGTTCGGAGCTACCTCGTTATGACGTGTCTTTACCGGAATACCGAGTTGAATACATTCCTGTTCCAAATCTTTCATAAAACGAAGCGCCCGCGACGGAATAACACCAAAATAATGATCTCCCAGCTGCTGGCCTTTGGCAGCCGAACGCCCGATAAGCGTACGCCCGGTCAAGCTGATATCGATTCGGGAATGGGCAAGGGCCTTGTCCAACAAAAAATATTCTTGTTCCCACCCCAAGGTTGCATTGACCTTCGATACATTTTTATCAAAATATTTAACTACCGCCGTAGCGGCTTCGTCGATAGCACCAAGCGCCCTTAAAAGCGGAGCCTTGTTATCGAGGGCCTCGCCGGTGTAGGAAACAAAAATAGTCGGAATACATAGCGTCGAATCGTATACAAAGGCCGGACTGGTAGGATCCCAGGCCGTATACCCCCGTGCCTCAAAAGTATTTCTAATACCCCCGCTCGGAAAACTCGAGGCATCGGGTTCTTGCTGCACCAACTGTCCGCCCCCGAATTTTTCAAGAGCCCTGCCATCTGACAATAGGTCGAAAAAGGCATCGTGTTTCTCGGCGGTACTACCGGTCAAGGGCTGAAACCAATGCGTATAATGGGTAGCTCCGATAGATATGGCCCAGGTTTTCATGGCCTCGGCAACTTGATCGGCCATCTTGCGATCAATTTTAGATCCTGAAAAAATGGCGCTGCGAACGCTTTCCAGAGCATCCTTGGTCAGGTACTGTAGCATTCGGTT
>JBATUY010000235.1:0-4604 GCA_049671465.1 Pricia sp.
GTTTTTGAGTCCGTATTTTTTAAGGTCTTTGTTTTTAGGTGTTTTGTTTAGTGTTTCTTCCATAATAATTGAATTTTATTGTCATCCTTTAAAAAGGAAATCTATTTATCGGTTCGTAAAATTTTAATCAATAGCCAGCACAGGCACTTTCGAATGCATGGTCAACAACTCCGTCAAATGTCCTTCCGAGGGTTCGCTGTTTTTTGTATGGTTCCTCGGCAGTACGGCTATAAGGTCTAGCTCACGTTTCGAGGCATAGGTCAAAATACCCTGGATCACGTCCTTGTTTTTGATAAAGACATGTTCCTCATAAAAATCTTCGAGATAGTATTCCATGGCGTTCTCGTTCTTTTCATCTTCCTTGGAATAGCCGTAACTGCCGGGCAGGTTCTTTATCGTTACCACATCAACCTTGGCATTGAACCTTCTGGCGAATTCCAACAACGTTCCCAAGTCTTCGGTATCGTCTATCTCCTCTTTTCCGAGCACTAGGCCGATGCGCTTTAGTTGAAAATCCTTATGGTCACGGGGCACTACCAAAACTGGGCAGTCTGCAGCCAATACGAGCTCTGAGGTATTCGTCTGTGCGGAATCGCCTTCGTGGTTAGAGCCCAAAGTGCCCATGATCACAAGGTCTATCTGTTTTGTTTTTTGGATATCCAATAGGGCTTGGGTCACCGAGCCGCCTTCGATCGTCCATTCCAATTTGTTCTTAAGTACCCTGCTGTATTTTTCCTCTAACTTGTTGAAATTTTCAGGACTCAACTTAAAATTACCATGTCCGGAGATATGGGCGAGCACAATTTGTATATCGTCATCGCGTCCTACGAAGGCTACTGCATATTCCAATGCCCTTTTGGCACTTTCAGAAAAATCGAAGGGCACGAGTATCGTTGAAATTTTGTCCATAGTACACTGTTTTTTGATTGTTCGGAACAAAAGTAAGCATCGATTTTAGTGAAAAACATGATAATGGTCATGCCTTGCCTAAAAATGAAATCCTAGTATTGGAGTTCAAAAGGATACTTCCTAAATTAGCGGGATATGGATTTAGTAGCAGGAATAGATATAGGCGGCACCAAGACAAAAATCGGATTGGTGGACCAAAAGGGCGAATGCCATAAAAAACTGTTTTTCAGGACCCGGGAGTTCGAGAATTTCGACGATTTTTTGGATAAAATAAAGGATAGCATCGAAGAGCTGAAGGCGCAATTCGAGTATCCCGTAAACCTGATCGGGTGCGGTATCGGTGCGCCCAACGCGTCAAGCCGCAACGGCACCATAGAAAACGCCGCCAACCTCACATGGAAGGGTTCGGTTCCGCTTGTGGCAAAACTACAGCGGCGTATCGACCTTCCCATTCGAATAATGAACGATGCCAGTGCGGCGGCCTTGGGCGAAATGCTCTTCGGTAATGCCAAGGGCATGTCCGATTTTATCGTAATTACCTTGGGCACCGGTTTCGGTGCGGGCATCGTCGCCAACGGAAAACTGATCGAAGGCTACGACGGTTTTGCGGGCGAACTCGGCCATGTCGATATGACGTTGGGCGACGGCCGGTTGACGGGCCTCGGGGTTCGCGGCGGACTCGAAGCTTATGTCTCCGCCACGGGCTTGAAGCGTACAATACTTTATATGCAGTCAAAATATATGGACGATAGCCGGTTCCGTAATATCGCCTATACCGACCTACACGGCGAGGACATCACAAAGGCCGCCGAAGAGGGTGACCCTATTGCCCTAAAAGCCTTCGATTACACGGCGAATATCCTTGGATTGGCACTGGCGAACTTTACCGCTTTTACCCAGCCCGAAGCCTTCTTTTTAATGGGTGGCCTGGTCAATAGTGGGAAATGGTTACTGGAACCACTGCAAACGTATTTTGAGGATTATTTATTGGAGGTCTATAAGGGAAAAGTAAAGATTCTGATTTCGGGTATGGAAGGGAAGACAGCTGCTATTTGTGGTGGGGCGGCCTTGATTTGGGAGGGTCGAAAGTGAAGTAAAAGAATCCTGTGGTGTTTTATGGGGTAGGCGGTTGGTTGGATATGGTTATATAAAATATGGTTATATCGAGTTGCCAGCAAATTAAATAAGAATTTCGAAATGTTTGGAATAAAAGAGAAAATAAATGATGATTCACTCTATATGTTAAATGATATGGTGGACAATCAATTAGCAAATGCTAAAAAAGAACTTGCGGAATTGTCACCAGACAAAATGGAAAGAATAGAATATTTGACTACACAAATTAAGAATTATGAGTCCGAGCTTGAAAGATTCAAAAATAGTATTAAAGCACAACTCAAAGAAAGGTTTCAATTTTCAATAGAAGAGTTCTATGCAATGTATGGACAATATGAAAACAAGTACATTTCAATTGAGTTTCATAAATTTTCGGAATCTGCTTCAAAGTATGGCAGAAACATTGCTGGAGTAATTACATACCAAAAACAAGGAAGAGAAGAATTAGAAAAAGCGTTAGCGGAAGAAACCGTTCCAAGAACAAATGGAATGGTAAAAATAGATTGTAATAAGTACGAAAAAATATCTTACGAACAAAAGATGGAATTATTAGAAAATGGATTTGAAAGTGGAGATGTTTATCAAGTTTTAGCGTCCAATATGCCACTTGTTAAATCCTTCAACCAAACTGGCAGAAAAGAGATATTAGGTACTATGGACATCAAATTTGACTCGTCAGATATGGATATAAATAACGCTTATCTCTATTTGTTTAGTCAGAGAATAAATGATGGAGGTAAGCTAATTGAAGAAGAATGGGCCAAATTTTGCGGTATCGGACTAAATTTTGAACCATCATCGGCAAATTCAGAGGTTATTAAATTAATCGCGTTCGATCAGGAAGGCACCTTAAAACCTTTGGTCAGATTCTATGAGCTCGAGGCAAGATTCTATTCCAAGAACATCTCAAAGGAGGAACTTGATGAGTTTAGCTCGTTTTTAAAGCAAAGAAGAATTTTTAGAACCGAACAAATAAAAAAAGAGATAAAACGCTCTACGAATAAAACGTTAGAAAAGTTTGAAGAAGAATACCCAGTAATATATAGTGAAATACAAAAATCAATTATACAATTTGATATAGAAACCTTGTACTATCACAAAATCGTAAAACCAATTTATTGGAATTACGAAAGTTTTTTACATATCTATTTACGTCATTGCAATGAATTAGGAATTGAAGGTCGTAATGAGGATAAAACAAAATTTCAGTATACTCAAAAAGACATAAAGCGAATATTAAAAATAGCCATTGAAAATTTGAAAGATAAGATTAACGACAGGCTTAAAGAAGGTAAAGAATTCCGAATTCGGGGAGACAAGACATTATATTTTAATGGCAACCACTATTCTCTTCATATTTTGAAAGATGGCAGAGTTTCAACGTTTCATCCAATGGAAAATCCAGCGGAATAATCTATTGGCAACAACCTATCCTAAAAAATTGCTAATTAATCAACCGAGCCTGTTCTTGAAACCCCAATATTTGGTGTACGGGGAAACGAATAAAAAAAGGTACTTTTAGCAATGCGCGTCTTCAAAAAGAACAGTAATATCTTCAAGTTGTTGTCCGAGGCGGTTTCCGAGGGTATCATCGTGGTCAACGAAAAACAACAAATCGTGGCCGCCAATATGCGAACCCACGAGATGTTCGGTTACGACGATGAAGCACTTATAGGGCAATCCCTGGAAATTTTGATACCCAAAAACTACCGGAAAGCACACCAGAAACACATCAAGAAATATTACCAGAAACACGAAAAGAGGAGAATGGCCCTGGGACGATCACTCTTCGGGGTACGAAAGAACCAGGAGCAATTTCCCTTGGAAGTTGGCCTCAACCCGTTTACTCTCTATGGCAACACCTATACAATGGCGTTGGTCATCGACATTACGGAACGGAAAAAAATCGAGGAGAACCGAAAAATTAGGACTGCCGCCCTGGATGCAGCCCTGAACGGTGTTACCATTTCGGATGCCTTGCAACCCGACCACCCAATTATATACGCTAATGCCGCCTTTGAAAGGATTACGGGATACCCCAAAGAAGAGACGCTGGGCAAGAATTGCCGGTTCTTGCAGAACGGGGACCATGATCAAAAAGGGGTGAAAAAAATACGTCGTACCCTACAAAAAGGCAAAAGCTGCCGAGTGCAGTTGCGCAATTATAAAAAGGATGGTACGCTGTTCTGGAACGAGGTCTCCATCAGCCCGATTACCGACGAAGCAGGAAAAACGACCCATTTCGTGGGCATCCAGAACCCTATTACCGATAGGCTTATGGCCGAACAGGAAATCGGGCATCTATCCAGTATCTTCGATGAATCGCTCAACGAGATCTATGTTTACGATGCCGAATCGCTACTTTTCGTCAATGTCAATCATGGCGCACAAAAATATACAGGATATACACTGGCGGAATTCAAGAAATTGACCCCGTTGGACCTAAAGCCGGAATTTACCGAAGCCAGCTTTCGCAAATTGATATCCCCCCTACTCGATGGTACAAAGGAAAAAATCGATTTCGAGACCATACAGTGCCGGAAAAACGGTACCACCTATCCGGTAGAGGTACATTTGCA
>JBATUY010000236.1:0-6265 GCA_049671465.1 Pricia sp.
TTGGCGTAAACGGGCAAATACGATCATTTTTGAAACATAAATCAATAACTAAAAAACGAATCCTTATGAAAAATCTATTATCCATCATCTTTTTAGCGACAACACTAACGATTAGCGCCCAAGACCAATACACCGAAGGTATGGGAAGGGCCATGCAACTTTGGGAGCAACAAAAAACCACGGAGGCCAGCAACCAATTCGAGCGTATCGCCATGGCCGAAGACGATAACTGGTTGCCCTATTATTACGTAGCTCTGGTAAACACGACCGCATCCTTTGGGGAAAAGGATGAAACAATCCTGAGCCAACAATTGGAAAAGGCCAAGGAGTTCAATGACATCGCCAAAAACCTATCCCCTGACAATCCCGAGCTGTTGGTGATGGAAGCAATGACCAATACCGCCTGGATCGCTTTCGACGGGGCTACCTACGGTATGAACCTATCCGGAAAGAACACCCAACTGTACCAACAGGCGGCGAAACTGGCTCCCGATAACCCTAGGGTCGTATTGTCAAAGGCGGAGTGGGACATGGGCTCCGCACGTTATTTCGGAAAGGATGTCGCCCCCTATTGCAAGGATGTAAAACGGGCGTTGGAGCTTTTTGCAGAAGATGACAATGATACGCCGTTTTATCCCGATTGGGGAAAAGATCGTGCCGAAACCGTGGCACAACAGTGTCAAGAACAATGAGAAACCTTTCAATGGCCTGGTCCGTTTGGTGTTGGGGGAAACGGGGCGGGCTTTAGGTTCAAAATTTTGCTACCTTTAAATCGGTGAATGATATTTTATCCAATGATATTACACCGGGTAAAATCAAAATCATTTCGACTAATCATTCGATACAACCGTACATCATGCGTGTATTTCTAAGGGAACTTTTAAAGGCTTTTTTCGTGGGGACTTGCATCTTCGCGGTGTTCTTGGTCATTATGTATGTTAAGGGCGATTTTGATAATGGCATCGATTGGAACAACCTGTGGTGGGAGTACTATATGAACCTATTATACTCGGTTTCCATCTATATGGCCAATGCCTTCATGTTCATCTATCTTCTAGGTCGGTTCGATAAAAATCTCTTTGGCCCCAAGAGCTTTCCTATTTCCATTCTGAGCACTATTGCCGTTTCAATGCTTACTTTGTTTCTTGTGCGCACCTTTCACCGGGTGCTTCTTGACGGCTTGACCGTGCAGGAGTTCTTGGCCCGACAACGATTGGAGTACTATTGGGTAGCTATGGTTATCGCCATTGTAGTCGCCGCCATCTTTTACGCTTTTTTCTACTACAAGTACCGCCAAGAATTCAAGGTTAAGGAACAAAAGGTTATCGCCGGTACGGCATCCGCTAAGTTCGACGCCCTCAAAAATCAGCTGGATCCGCATTTTTTGTTCAATAGTCTGAACGTATTGACCAGCTTGATCGAGGAAAATCCGCGGCAGGCGCAAAAATTCACCACCTCGTTGTCTAAAGTGTATCGGTACGTGCTGGAACAGAAGAATAAAGATTTGGTAAGCGTTGATGAGGAGCTGCAATTTGCGAAGACCTATGTACGGCTTTTGAAGATGCGTTTTGAAGACAGTATCGTATTTGAGATTCCCGATACGAGCCAAGATCCCGAGGCCAAAATTGTACCGCTATCCCTTCAGCTCTTGTTAGAAAATGCGGTAAAACACAATGTGGTCACCGCTGCCAGACCTTTGCACATCAAAGTATTTGAGGAAAATGGGAACTTGGTAGTACATAACAACCTACAAGCAAAAGAAACCGTCAAGAAAAGTAGCGGGGTCGGCCTGCGCAACATCCAACAGCGCTACGGCATCCTCACTGACAAAACGGTGGAAATCGAAAGAACGGATGCAGCTTTTAGCGTACGTTTGCCGATCTTATCCAAACGCATATCCATCATGGAAACCCAAAAGGAATATATCATGGACAAACGCTACGAAAAGGCCAAAGAGCGGGTCGAAGAAATCAAGGGCTTTTATGGCAATCTCATGGCATACCTAATCGTAATTCCCATTCTGGCCTATATCAATCTGAAAGGAACCAGTTTTTTGTGGTTCATTTTTCCGGCCCTTGGGTGGGGTTTTGGCTTGACCATGCACGGCATGAAGGCCTTCGGATACAATCCGTTATGGGGAAAACGCTGGGAAGAGAAAAAAATGCGTGAGTTTATGGAAGATGATCGATTTTAAAAGGAACGGATCAAGCCTGAGGTAAGGCGTAGGCGCGATCCATCCCCAAAAAACGACGATTCGGGAAAGTATGATTTCGTTGACCAAGGGTATTTCGGACATTTGGACAAACAAAATAAACCAGATTAAAAACAATCACAATGGAAAGCAAACAAAAAGAAAACAAGTACTTGCGCGCCAAGGAGCGGGTGGAAGAGGTACGGAATTTTTATAGTGGTATCATATCGGCGCTATTCACGGTGGGCTTATTGGCGGGCATTAACTACTATATAGACCAATGGTCATATCCGTGGTTCCTATGGGCCGCGTTCGGATTTAGTGTTAGTTTGATATTCAAGGCAATACGGACTTTTAAATTCAATCCGTATTTCGGAAAAGGATGGGAAGAGCGTAAAATAAAGCAGTTCATGCAAGAGGATGAGCGCCGAACCCGTTAAAAATACAATCTGAGATGGAAACAAATAGAAGAGATAAACAGCAAAGGGCCCGGGCCCGGGTAGCAAAACTAAAGGGCTTTTACATTCACGGTACCGTGTATGTGTTGGTAAACCTTATGATCATGGCAACAACGGTATCGGCACTCATGAATTCGGGTGCCAGTTTTACGGATGCACTTTTCAATTTTGGCACCTTATCCACCCCTTTTTTTTGGGGCATAGGTCTAGCATTTCACGCTGCCAAAACCTTCGGCTACAATCCCTTTTTTAGTAAGGATTGGGAGGAACGCCATATCGAAAAGTATATGGAAGAGGACCGAAAGCAAATCGAGAAATTCGATAAACGCTAGATACTAGAAAATGAAATAATCTATATCGCCAAAACGCCAAAACTCATTGACATGACCACCATCATTATCGAAGATGAAAAACCTTCTGCACGTCGGCTATTACGACTTTTGGCCGAGTTGAACGTCGAGGTCGCCACCATGCTCCATTCCGTTGAAGAATCTATCGCATGGTTCAAAAACAACCAGCATCCCGATCTTATTTTTTTGGATATTCAATTGTCGGACGGCCTTTCTTTCGAAATATTCGATGCGGTGGAGGTGCATAGCGCCATTATTTTCACTACGGCCTTTGACGAATACGCGCTGCAGGCCTTCAAGCTCAACAGTATCGATTACCTTTTAAAACCAATAGACGACGAAGAACTCGAAGTGGCCGTCAAGAAATTTCGCGCCCGAAAGCCCGTACCCCAAAAAATGGCCGTTGATTTTGAGGATATCAAACGCTTATTGGTCGACCCGCTGGAACGGGAATACAAAAAACGCTTTACCGCCAAAGTAGGGCAGCACCTGAAAATAATCAATGCCGACGATGTCGAATGTTTTTACAGTGAAAACAAGGGGACCTACGCGGCTACTTGCGATGGAAGAAATTACCTGCTCGATACCACTTTAGAAAATCTTGAGGGCGAACTCCAGTCCAAAACTTTCTTTCGCGTAAGCCGAAAGTTCTACGTGAATATCGATCACATCAAAGACATCATTTCATATACCAATTCAAGGCTGCAAATAAAAATGAACCGGTTTTCAGAGCAAGAAATCATCGTAAGTAGGGAACGGGTCAGGGACTTTAAGTTATGGTTGGAATAATTCGTATTAAATATTTGATTTATAAATACTTATAAAACACTATAGATTTTTCTTATAGTTATAATTTAATCAGAATATTCTTACTAATCAACCCTGTTTTCATCAAAAGAGGAGGGAAGCAATTTGGGGATTAATTTAATAAAGATAGGGAGCAATACCGCTCCACCGGGAAGTATAAAAATAGCCAGGGAGGGAATACTTTTGAAAACATCCATCAACTGGTTTTGTACTTTCTTCTTCTCTTCCTTTGTGAGGTCTTTCACAGCGGATTTTGAAAGCAGATATACGAGTTCTTTACTTTCCGAGAGTTCTTTTTGAAGGCGTTTGCTATTCCTCAAAATAAGCTTATCAACCACCTTGGCCATACTGTCATAAAACTGCACCGCGGCATTGGTATCCTTTAAAAAAGGAATCACGGCCGCATTTTCACTGAAAAAGCTTCGCGTTTCATCTAAGGTCTCGGCGATATGCCCGTCATCAAAGCCGAGGTTTTGGCCGAGACCGAAAATAAATTCCGATTCCCGGTGCTCCAAAGACTTATCTTCCCAAACCGTCATACAGGCGATGTCAAGCAAATATTGATTTTCACAGGTTTTGCGATCGTGCCACAGCTTTTCACGGTACGAACCGTCAAAATCATCGGCATTACTGTCGATATATGTAAGGGATGATGCGAACAGATCGGCCAGACGCTCATAGCTTTTGCTCTTTTCCTTAGAGTTCAGCGCATGATACGTGATATTGATAGCCAGATATTCCAATAGCTCCGCATGCTTTCGAATATCTTCCGCGTGGATGAGGTAACGCTGAAAAAGCAGCACATCAATACACAGCAGTGAATTGGTAATGATTCTGTTAAATGTTTTGCTCAACACATTATCGGCGAGGTATACCCGCGAATCTATAAGTTTTTCAAGCTGTGCCGAAGTTTTGCTGCCGGTAAGTATTTTATTGAGAAATGAGCTGTGGCTCACCTTGAGGTCTTTGTAGAACTGAAAAACGCGGGTGAGAAACCGTTCGAAATCAGGTGCCTTCGAGGTCAATCTAAAGGTAGCATAAAGCGCGTTCAATAGGTTGATCTTTGCTTTTTCATCTTCCGAAAGCTTGTGTCCGGGAATTATAAAGTCCGGGATTTCGGTATTGATACCATATATAAAGCCCGATTTTTTTAGGACGTTATAAAGTGTGTCAAAATTAGGATAGGCTACGCTGTCCTTGACGATCAAGGAGCCGAACTTATCTATCCAACCGGAAGCGGAAGGGTTCATAGGGTATCGATCAAAGCGCCAAATTACTACAAAAGAAATAAATAGGCATGGACTTTATCCACACCGTCATTCCGGTTCCAACTTTACGATCTATGATTTCGTTTTACGTTAGGCGCCCAGGTATGGGTTAAAATTGTGCCTTCTGACATTTCAATGATTTCGTTTCATTGTAAGCTCCCTAAAAGCGCGATCAAAATTGTACGTCCTTGTTCTACGGCACAAATTATGGCGAAAAAGCAGGCACGCTCTTGCAATTAAGTTTATCATCATGTAAGAATTAGTCTACGTGATGTTTGGAAAAATAGTATTAACTAATCTTTAACACTTAAATTGAAACCCTCCAGCTTTAGTTACGTTAGTACTAATGAATAATTAAACTTTATAAACTTTAAAAATGAGAAAAACAAAACTTTTATTTGGTCTGGGAATCTTGGCCATCTCAGGAATTGTATTGGTAGCGGCGGATCACATCGATGCTCCGGGTACGAATACGGATACAGCGGATATTGCTGACTTTTATGGTTTCGAGTCTCCTTCAAATGATGCCAACACGGTATTTATAGTGGATTTGCAGACTACGGTTAGTCCAGATTCGCCATACGGTTCATTCGATGAGGATGTCTTGACGGAGATTAACATTGATATCACCGGTGATTTGATTGAAGACATGGTGATACAAGCCTTGCCGCGTGGTGATACGATGTATTTCTTTGGGCCGGCCACGCCGACCGAGCTTGGCTTGAACGGTTCAGTACTGGTCGATAGTCCTTTAGGTAGCGTCGCGATTTCTGGTGACGATGCATTAACTACGACTACCGAAGCGGGAGTTTCTTTATTTGCAGGACCCCGACAAGATGCATTTTATTTTGATTTCGGACAATTCAATAAAGTGATTGGCGGCGAAGCGCCAGAAGGCTTCTTACCCGCAGGCGAAGCGGTAGATACTTTTGATGGTGCGAATACTATGTCTATTGCAATAGAGATGCCCAACACTATGCTAGGAGACCCAACTGCCGAGAGCGTAAACGTGATAGGAGTACCTGTATATAAAACATGGGTAACTACGAACAGAAAACAATAATAACAAACCTTTAAAATTGAATATAATGAATTTACATACTTTAAAATATACGTTCTTATCGTTCTGTGCCCTATCATTGGTAGTTGCCTGTAGCGATGACGATAACGGACCAACCCCACCAGTAACAG
>JBATUY010000237.1:0-32300 GCA_049671465.1 Pricia sp.
GGGCCGGACAGAAATCTCAAAAATAGTTTCCACCGTATTCTGCGCACCCACCCGAAAGAGGGATGCAAAGTTCTCTCCCGCTACCAGGTCATAGGCTCCGCTTTGGATGATTTCGGTCGTCTTGGCAGCGGCATTGGCATAATCACCCTCACCGTTCCTGAACAAAAATACCCGGGCCATTAAGGCTTGGGCAGCGCCCTTGGACGCCAATGCCCGGTTTTCCCTATCCTCGGGAAGTAGTGCCTCAGCCTGTTGCAAATCACTGATGATTTGATTGTAAACTACCTCCAACTCTTCCCTAGGGATATTCAGGTTATCGACGGACTTGGTGGTTTCCAAGGGCAAGGGAATCTTACCGAACCACCGGGTCATATGCCAAAAGTGAAAGGCCCTAATGAAGTAGGCCTCGCCCAACATCCGATCCCTTCTATCATCGATGGCCGGGTCTTCAATGTTGGGTACGTTTTCCAAAACATCGTTACAACGGTGTACTCCTTGATAGACCGCTTCCCACAGGGCACGGATGTCACCGTTGGAAGTAGGGGTGACTGCAAAGGTGTTGATTCTGGTGTAGTTGCCCCCACGTGAGGGAAAAGTGAGGTCGGAGGCGACCATCGGCTGCAAGACGTAAAGCATGCTTACAAAACCATTACCTTGAAAACCATCATAAACGCCTATCACGGCGGCTTCGGCATCGCTAGCCGTTTGGAAAAAGTTAATGGATGAAATATTGCTGACCGGTTCTTGATCGATTACGTCACAAGAAACAAGGGCAAACATTGCTATTAAAATATATGTTGTGAATTTCATAACCGTTGGTTTTAAAATGAAAGATTGAGTCCTACCATATACGTTCTTGACAAAGGCTGGGTAATGTAATCCGCCCCTAGGGTCGGTACCTGGCTTCCGCCCAAGTTTTGGTTTTCGGGATCGAGACCGGAATAGTTCGTAAAGGTGAACAGGTTTTGGCCCGATATATAACATTTTAGTGAATTCAAACCCAACCTGGTGGCTAGGTCGGCGGGAAAGCGATACGAAAGATTGACGTTTTTTACCCTTAAAAAGGAGCCATCTTCAATATACCTGCTCGATGCATCGGTGTTGGCGGCGCCGCTCACCGATGAACTTCCGTAGAGAGCTTTGGGCACATCGGTTACCTGGCCCTGTTGCATCCATCGATCGAGGGTCTCGGCACTTTGATTGAATTCTTCCGACATGGCCGTTAACACCCCTCGAGTGACGTTATAGATATCGTTTCCGTACGACCAGTTCATGAATACCGAAAGGTCGATATTTTTATAGGTAAAGGTATTCGTAATCCCTCCGGTATGCTTGGGCAGGGCATTGCCAATAATCTTTCGGTCATTGTCCCTTGAATAGGTGCCATCTCCATCGATATCTTCATAGATGACATCGCCTCCGCGGACACCAAGATCGAAAAATTCTTGGGGTAAATCTTCGTCCGAGGCATACACCCCTAGAAAGTTATATCCGTAGAAAGAGCCGACCGATTCGCCCACTCTGTAGATACTGTAGGGACCCTCTGTACCGAAGGCATCTGGCATCTGAAAGATAAAATCGGAGCCCAGCTCGCCGTTTTCCGGGAGAAAGGTGATTTCGTTTCTATTGAAACTAATGTTGAAATCCGTCGTCCATTTAAAGTCGCCATCAAGATTCACGGTAGACAGACCCAAGTCGATGCCCCGGTTCTCCAAATCGCCCAGATTCACTCGATCAATTTGGTTGAAACCCGATGTCTGCGGTAATTGAAGCGTAAAAATCAGGTCTTCGGTGGTTTTTTGGTATAGATCTGCGTTGAAATTCAACCTACCGTCGAACATGGCCAGGTCAAGCCCCAAGTTGATCTGTTTGGTCGATTCCCATCCGATATCGGGATTGGGCAATTGCGACTGGGCGATACCGGGCACCCCATCGTAATTGCGGCCCGTTCCGTAGAGGGCCAATGCCGGAAAATTGGGCAGGCCGTCTTGGTTACCGGTCACCCCGTAGCTGGCCCGTAGCTTCAGGTCGTAAATGGAACCGATGTCTTCCATAAACGGTTCAGAGGAAACCCGCCAGGCCGCCGAAACGGAAGGAAAATATCCGTACCGGTTATTGCTTCCAAAACGTGATGAGCCATCGGCCCGTAAACTACCGTTGAGCAAATATTTATCCTTGAAGTCGTAATTGACCCGCCCAAAATAAGAAACCAGGCCCCAGGTGGTGATAAAGTTTTGGGGGATGGAAGGAATGGCAATGGCAATGGTCTCGATCAGGTCGGAACCCGACGAGCTTCCTCCCGCACGTAGGCTATTCTGCTCAGATTCAAGATAACTGAGCCCTAAAAGACCTGAAAACGAGTGGTCTCCGATGTCTTTGGTATAGGTAAGCGTGTTCTCGTTCTGCCATGTTTCTTCTTCGTACCGCAAGGCAGAGGCGTCGGCTACCCCCGATTGCCCGACCACGAAGCTGGGTATGAACAACTGCTCTTTGATATCCAGGTTATCAAACCCGAAGGTAGTGCGCAGTTTTAGGCCCTCGACAATATCCCACTCCGCATACAAGTTGGAAATTATTCTTTTTTGCACCGAGGTATTGGCGATCTCGTTGGCCAACAGTACCGGGTTTTCGGAGCTCAACAAAGGGTCTATGCTATACGTACCATCGGCATTGTATACCGGAAGATTGGGATTGCGCAGCAAGGCATTTCCCAAAACGGAGTAATTGCTGAAATCGTTATTGATCACATCCCTATCGGTCTTGCTAATCACGGTGCTGGTACCGATCTTGATTTTGTCCGTAGCTTGATAGTCAAGGTTGACCCGGGTATTGAAACGTTCGAAGGTCTGGCCGATAATGGTACCGTCTTGATCAAAATAGCCGACCGAGACGAACGATTTAAGCCGTTCGTTGCCGCCGCTCACCGATAGGTTATAGCTCTGAATCAGTGCGGGCCGAAAAATTTCTTCCTGCCAGTCAGTGTTGATGCCCGTGGCCTGAATTTCTTCAAAGACCGGCAGCCCCCTGTTGATCCGTTCGTCGTCCAAAAGGTTTACATACTGTTGTCCGTTTAATAGATCAAAACGTTTCGATACCGTTTGAATTCCGCTATAGGCATCAAAATTGAAGCGTGCCTTACCGTCTTTTCCTGATTTTGTGGTAATCAACACCACTCCATTAGAACCCCTGGCACCGTAAATTGCGGTCGCCGATGCATCCTTTAAAATCTCCATGGACTCGATATCGTTGGGATTGATATCGCCCAAAGCCGAAGGGCGTTGCCCCCCGGAATTCAAGAAGGTATTGGAGATATTGTTCATTGGCACCCCATCTATCACGTATAGCGGACGGCTTTCCCCCAATAACGAACCAGAGCCCCTTACCCGAACGAAGACCTCGGCACCAGGCGCACCGGAGCTTTGTACCACTTGTACTCCCGAGGCACGGCCCTGCAATAGGGCATCGACTTGGGCCGTAGGAACGTTCTCGATACTTTCGGCCTTAATCGAGGTGATGGCCCCGGTAACCTTACGCTTACTTTGGGTACCATAACCCACTACAACCACCTCATCGAGGCCCGCGGCACTTTCTTGTAAGGTAACATTGAGGGTATTTTGGCCGTTGACGGGAACCTCTTTGGATGCGAAACCTATGTAAGAAACGACCAGAACGGCATCGTCACCGGCCACTTGCAACGAATAATTACCGTCAAAATCGGAGGTTACCCCATTGGTCGTTCCCTTTTCGACTACGTTGGCACCGGGCAGCGGCACCCCTTCGGCATCGGTGATGGTTCCGGAAACCGTGGTCTGCAAGGGCTGGATCGGTGCTGACGGCTCCGCCTTTTTACTGAGGAAAATAGTTCCCTGCTCCGAGAACCGGATATCGATTTCCCCCTTTGTATTGAACTTGGTCAAAAGCTCGTTGACCCGTATCCTTCCTTTTTTGACGGAGACCTTCGGTAGGTTATCGAACAGATTCGATTTGTAGATGAAGGTATAGTCGGTCTGCTTTTTGATGATTTCGAAAGCTTCCCCTATGGAAAGTTGACTATCGGCCACAATCTTGATTTTCGTGTTTTGGGAAAATCCCTTTTCCGTACTAAATCCGAAGGTGAGGACGCAAAATAGAAAAATGAAGATTTTCATGGTAAAGATCAGAAGCCTCCTTACAGCGAAAAAAGGAGACCGGTTTCGTCTAGTTTTCATACATTTGAGTGTTAGTTAATTTCGATTAATTGACGTAGTACGGGGATGGAGCTTTACATTGTCCAGATCTAAACTCCATTCCCTCTTTCATTCCGTTTTACCGGTTTTTTTCCATAGTTATCGTTTTTTGGTTCATGGTATAAATGACTTCGTTAGTGCTCTCGATAGTCGTTAATATTTCATCAAGGGGTTGCGATTTTCTGAAAACCCCATTGAAGGTCATTTGCTTGATATCCTCATCTTTATAGACTACGTCGGCGTCGTACCAACGTGACAATACATCCATAATATCTTCGAGGGACTTGTTCTCAAAACTAAAAAATCCGTTTTTCCAAGATGTTTCGTTGTAGACGTCGACCTTTACGACATTAATTTCCTTACCGGTGTCTTGCCATCGGGATTGGAGGCCCGGTGACAGATTCTTGAAGTTCGCCCCTTTTCTGACCATTACCTTGCCCTCGACCAAGGTGGTGGCAACGAAGGCATCTTCTTTATACGCTTTAACGTTAAATTCCGTGCCCAGCACATCTACTTCTTGACCGCGGGTCTTTACCAAAAAATGGGCGCCCCGGTTTTCGGCGGCCGGGGACACCTCAAAATAGGCCTCTCCATAGAGCAGTTCGACCGTTCTCGGTCCCTCGCCTGAAAAAGCGACCGGATAACGCAGCTGGGATTCGGAATTCAACCAGACCCGGGTTCCATCGGCCAGGGCGATAAAAAACTGTCCACCCCTGGGGATGGTCAGAATATTTTGGGCAATACTTTTATTTTCGAGGCCCGACTCCGCCTTATACACCAGTTCTTCACCGTTGCTCGAAACCTTTTCGGTCTCGTAGGATGTTCCTTTTTCAAGAGCGACCTGCGAACCGTCTTCCAAGGTCAGAGTCGCCTTGTCCGTTCCGATTTGAATCGATGCCGCTTCGGTTACAGGTGCGATGATAGCATCCGGCTCTGCATCCTTTTGATCATAAAGAGCTACACCTCCCAACAAAACAAACGCGGCAATGGCCGCTGCATATTTCCAAAAGTATCCTGTATGCCGTTTTTTCCTGATTTTGGAAGATATCTTTTCCCATCCTTTTTGAACATCCACCCTATCCAAATCCAATCCCTTGATATAATTCTGTTGTACTTGCGCAAAATAGACTCGGTGGGCTTCCGATTCCGCGAACCATTCGTTAAAAATAGTTTGTTCCTTTTCGGTAAGCGTACCGTTTAATTTCTTGGTAATGAGGTTGAACTCCATATGAATATTTAACCGTCTATTATTCTTAAGACAATTAAATGTTCAAAATGGGTGACAAAAATTTGAAGAAATTTTAAAATTGCCGTTAGGTTATCGCGGAATTCCTAAAAACGAGGTTTTATTTCAGGAAGGAAAAAATTGTAATTATACCGAGTGTCAGTTCGCCGAACTTCATCTTGGCCCTTTTCAATTGGGTCTTAACGGTGTTCACCGAAATGCCTAATTCTTCAGCGATTTCGGAATAACGGTAATTGCTTATAAAGCGTAGTTTTACCACGTCTCTCATTTTCGCGGGCAAGGTGTCTACAATCCGAAGAACTTCTTGGCACGCTTTATCCCTATCATCGTTTAGGGATGGACTAAAGTCTTGTTCCGCATCTGCAATCGTTGTACGCAGTTCCAAAATACTCGCGGAATCGGTAATCTTAACGGACTTTAAAACGTTCAGACAGCGATTTCGGACCATGAAGTACAGATAAGATTTCAACGAAGACTCTATCTGGATGCCGTTCGGTCTTTCCCATAATTGAACGAAAACTTCTTGTACCACGTCTTCACTAGAGCTGGTATCATATAAATAGCCATGGGCGTATCGTACCAGTTCTTTATAAAAATCCTCAAAGAGTTTTTTAAAGACGAAATGGTTGCGGTTTTGTATTTGCCTTATGACGGTGTTTGGATCCACTTCTAGTGAATTTCTATGCGTTGACTACTTCAGAATTCGAAACAAGATACGACTAAGGTAAGGATTTCTCGTAGTATTTACAGGAGGTCTAACTGGTCTTCGTCAAGACTTTTTTACCGAAACAAGCGGGAGGTCCTTTCGTGATGTGGCAAAACGTCTAAGGTCAGTTCTGCAGCTGTTTGCGAGGCGGACAAGGCGTCAAAGGTGACCCCTGTCTTTCCGCGGATGGATTCTTCCTTTCTTTGATATTCCCGTGCTCGGGGAAGAAAAAGGGAAAATTTTTTCTCGGAAATGCCAATGACGAAGGCGTCCAAGGTTTTCTGGATGGTCTGCAGTGCCTTTCACTAGCTTTTTCTGGTCAGTGTCTCCATGGTTTTCGGCAAAAGGGTTGTCCATTAAAGCCTGGGCGATTAGAAAGTCCTGCCGTACGCGCAGGCTTCCCAGGCTGACGTGCCCTTTCAAAATTTCCCCGTCCTCGGATCCCTGATACTGTTTCCATAGCTCCACCCCCTAAAAATACGATGAACCCAATTGACGATGTTATAGCGTACATCAATCGAATCGGCCTCATCGGGCAGCATTTTCATTTGAAAGGGATCCTTCATCGGCCAAATACGCCATTGTACAAGGTGCACCTCACCCCGACAAGCACAAATTTTACTTTCGAAAAGTTAATTAAAAATTATGAAGGATATGTTCGTTGATCGCTACATTCTTTATCTGTTGACACCTCTGATTTGCTGCATTTTCGGAATTGCAACGGCCCAAACCATTTCAGTGGATAACACTTCCCGAAATTCTACGCCAACGAAAAAATCGTAGAGGCCCCAACGATGGCCGCATCGTCAAGTTCGGCGAGAAATTCTATTGGTACGGCACCAGCTATGGCAACACCAATGGCTTTACCTCCGCCGACCATTATGTTTGCTACAGTTCCCCGGATATAAAAACGTGGAAAAAAGAGGGAAGGCCTTACGAACAAAGAGATGTCAGAGCATTTAGATGCATGAATCACAAGTTATTGAAACGCCCTCGCCGTCTGTTTCGACGTCCCCAAACCTTCGATACCCAACTCTACAACATCGCCATCTTTCAGATACTTCGGCGGATCGAACCCAAGGCCGACCCCAAAGGGCGTTCCGGTAGAAATGATATCTCCGGGAAGCAAGGTCATAAACTGGCTGATGTAGCTCACCACCTCTTGCACATTGAAAATAAAGTCGGAGGTCGAACTGTCCTGTACCGTCTCACCGTTCAGTTTCAGCCAAAGGTGCAGGTCGTTGGGGTCGGCAATTTCGTCTTTGGTGGCGATAAACGGACCTATCGGGGCAAAGGTATCGCAGCCTTTTCCCTTGCACCATTGTCCCTCTTTCTCGATCTGAAACGCCCGCTCGCTGTAATCATTGTGTAATACGTATCCTGCAATATGGTCAAAGGCATCGGCCTCTGAAACATAGGATGCCCTTTTCCCGATAACAATGGCCATCTCGACTTCCCAATCCGTTTTCTCACCCCCTTTTGGAATGATCAAATCATCGTTCGGACCGACCATGGCAGAGGTTGCTTTAAAAAAAAGAACGGGCTCTTTCGGAATCGCCATACCGCTCTCGGAGGCATGTTGTGCATAATTGAGACCGACACAAACTATTTTTGACGGCCGTACCAACGGGGCTCCCAACCGGATGTCTTCGTCAATTTTGGGGCAGTCATCAGCATTGGTTTTCAACCAGTCGTTCAAGCGTTCGATGCCTTCCGTACCAAAAAAGTGTTCGTTATAGTCTTCTCCGAATTTGGAAACATCGATTTTTGAGCCGTCTTCCAATTGCACCCCGGGTCTTTCGCTTCCCGGTGCTCCGAATCGTATTAATTTCATTGGTATTGTTTTAAAATTATGAGTTGAGTTTTATAAATCCGCCATCTATCGGAAAATCCGTTCCCGTAATGAACGCGGCCTCGTCGGAACAGAGGTACAAAGCCAAGTTTGCCACTTCTTCGGGATTTCCCATCCGGCCTATCGGCTGGGATGCGGACAACTTTTCGAACATCTCTTTCTGGTTGTCCGGGTAATTATTTTTAATGAAATCGTCTACAAACGGAGTATGTATGCGCGCGGGGGATATGCTATTGCATCGGATACCATCGGCCAGATAGTCCTTGGCCACCGAATAGGTCATGGTCAATACCGCGCCTTTAGTCATGGAATAGGCGAACCGGTCGGCAATGCCCAGGGTCGAAGCGATGGAAGCCATGTTGATAATGACGCCCCCTTTCTTTTTCATGGCGCCGATACAGGCACGCATACAATTATAGACGCCTTTTATATTTACGTTATAAAGGCGATTGAGATCGGCTTCCTCGGTGCTTTCGAGATTTCCCACATGGGCGATACCTGCGTTGTTTACGAGAATGTCGATGTTTTCTTTTTCCAAGATGGATGCCACAACTTCTTTGACCGCATCGGCATTGACGACATTACACTCGTGAACCCTGGCACTACCACCATTTGCCTTGATAGTTTCTAGCGTTTTCACGGCTTTTTCGGCCTGTAGTTCTGAAATATGCACTTTTGCGCCATTTTCCGCGAGGGCTATACATATCGCCTGGCCAATGCCACTGCCACCGCCCGTTACTACGGCGGATTTACCCGTTAAATCGAATTTCATGGTATTCGCTATTTGATAATTCGCCTTTTAATCTTCTAAAGATTTTCAAAAGGATGTCACCTTGATTCGTTTCTCAACTCGTTTTCCCAAAAACCGCCATCCGGATAGGCATACTCCTGAAGGGATTCTGGTTTCATCGTGATACTGTATCCCGGTATTTCGGGAGGCATATACGCCCCGTCTCGAATCGTCACCGGGTCATAAAAATGCTCGTGCAAATGATCTACGAACTCGATGATGCGATTTTCCAAGGATGCACTGACCACGATGTAATCGACCATTGACAAGTGCTGCACATACTCGCAGAGACCGACCCCCCCGGCATGCGGACAGACCGGAACATTGAACTTCGCCGCCATCAATAGGATGGCCAGAATTTCGTTCACCCCACCGACCCGGCAACTATCGATCTGACAGATTCCGATGGCATCCGCCTGCATCAGTTGTTTGAACATTATCCTGTTTTGGCAGTGTTCCCCGGTAGCTACCTTGATAGGGACAATTGCCCGGGCTATCTTTGCGTGGCCCAAAATATCATCGGGACTGGTAGGCTCCTCGATCACCAAGGATCGAATTTCTTTAGCTCCTCCATGTTGGCGATGGCCTCGTCGACATCCCATTTTTGGTTGGCGTCCATCATCAGCCTCAAATCAGGTCCGATCTCTTCGCGGATGATGGCGGCACGGCGCATATCGTCCTTTAAATCTGAGCCCACCTTGATTTTCATATGGTCGAAACCGGCCGCTTTGGCTTCCCGGCAAAGCCGTCGCATTTTATCGTCAGAATAGCCCAACCACCCCGCTGAAGTGGTATAGGCGGGATATCCCACTTGTTTCAAATGCGCTATTCTTTCTTGCTTTGAGGCTTCATTCTTCTTAAGCATGTAAAGTGCTTCTTCCGGGATAATGGCATCCGTAATGTAGGTGAAATCGATACAAGAAACGAATTCTTCCGGACTCATATCCGCCAAAAGCTGCCATAGGGGCTTACCTTCTACCTTGGCGTATAGATCCCAAACGGCGTTTACCATCGCACCTGTCGCCAGATGAATGACGCCCTTTTCGGGCCCCAACCAGCGCAATTGACTGTCTCCGGTAATCATCCTCCAAAACCCCGCCATATCCGCGGTAAAACTTTCAAGCGTCTTACCGATGACCAACGGCGAAAGGGAATGTATGGCTGCAGCGCAAAGCTCATTGCCCCTGCCGATAGTGAACGTCAGACCATGGCCCTCGAGACCATCTTCAGCATCGGTCTTCAAAATGACATAGGCCGCGGAATAATCGGGATCGGGATTCATGGCATCGGAACCGTCGAGGGACTTACTGGTAGGAAATCGGATATCTTTTACCTCTATTTCCGTAATCTTGATCTGTTTTGACATAGGTCTTAAATGTATCCTGTAAAACTAAGGGCCGTAACCCTCATATACTACCTCTTAAGTTGCCGAAATCAATACTTTTTTGGCATGTCGCAAGATATCGGTAGGCCTTTCCGATGGTAGATACTTCCCCAGCAATACCACTGCTATTTGCCTGAATACGTGCCCTGACCAAAAGTAAAAACCTCAGATGGCGTTCTTGCCGAGTCGATTAGGGCTTCCATTTCCTTCACGATTTCAGGATGACTTTTAGCAATATTGTTCTCTTCCCCGATATCTTCCTCCAGATTATAAAGCTCCAATGCCGCATCGGGCCTTTTGAACACATTATACTTGACGGCTTTCCACTTTCCCTTACGCACCGCTTGGCGCCCGCCCCGTTCATGGAATTCCCAATACAGATATTCATGTTCTTTCTGCTGTTCCTCCTGCTCTGTTAAGGTCGGCAAAAAGGATATCCCGTCAGTATTTTTAGGTATTTGAACACCGGCTATTTCGGAAAATGTCGGCAGTACATCCCAAAAAGCCGAAATATGTTCCGTCTTAGAGCCGGATGCGATTTTCCCGGGCCATTTTATGATCATAGGCACACGGATGCCCCCTTCGTACAGGTCGCGCTTGACGCCTTTCAATGGGCCGTTACTATCAAAATAATCCGGATCGGCGCCGCCTTCTTCATGCGGACCGTTATCGGAGGTGAAAACAATTATCGTATTCCCGGCAATGCCCAGATCTTCTACTTTCTGCATGATTTCGCCCACTTGCATGTCGAGTACATCGATCATTGCGACAAATGCCGCATGGCTCTCCGGCTGCGAACGATAAGGCCCCAGATTAAATTCCGGACCTTCGTCGACCCCTTCATATTCTTTTTCTGGAGGATACTTGTCACGATGCTTGGCCATATCTTCTTCCGGCGCCACCAGTTCGGCATGGGGAATTATAGAGGGTACATACAGGAAAAAAGGACCTTGCTTATTGTTGTCGATAAACTTTAAGGTCTCTTGGTGGATAAGATCGGGAGCGTAAGTACCCCGTTCGCCGCCCGCGTTGTCCGATAGCACTATGGAATCGTTGTTCGACCATAAATGATAGGGATAATAATTATGCCCTAGGCGTTGGCAATTGTAGCCGTAAAAAGTATCGAAGCCCTGGTTCAGCGGGTCACCTTCGGAGTTCGGGGGACCCAATCCCCATTTGCCAAAAGCACCCGTGGTGTATCCCGCCGTTTGTAAGGCCTCTGCCAAGGTATAGGTGCTATCGGGAATCGGATATTGCCCTTCGGGACGCATTTCTTTGTTGCCGCGGACTACCGTGTGGCCGGTATGCATCCCCGTCATCAGGGCCGAGCGCGAGGGGGCACACACCGTACTGCCCGAATAGTGCTGGGTGAACCGCATACCCTGTGAAGCCAGTTTGTCAATGTTCGGGGTCTTAAACTTTTGCTGACCGTATACGCCCAAGTCGCCATAACCGAGGTCATCGGCGAGAATATATATGATGTTGGGCTTGGCTATGCTATCGGCGTTCCCTTGATCAGCCGTACCGGGATTTCCTTTTTTTTCTGAAAAATTGCAGGATAGCACTAAGCTTGCAAAAATGCATATCAGAAAATAATTCAAAGGTCTTTTCATATCATGTATTAACTCTTAATGTCGTTTTGTTCAGCGCTGATGGCTACATCTTTGCGTATTCGGCAGCCATGGTATTGATCTGATCATCGCTCAAGTCTTCGCCGGCCA
The DNA here is from genome assembly GCA_049671465.1 of Pricia sp. Classification (GTDB taxonomy): domain Bacteria; phylum Bacteroidota; class Bacteroidia; order Flavobacteriales; family Flavobacteriaceae; genus Pricia. The sequence continues at coordinate 11,926 of JBATUY010000237.1, forward strand.
CGACCAATCTGTATTTAAACGTAACGGAATCCCCTTTGTTAAGGCTGAAATTCAATTCCTCCTTCCCTTCGGAAAATACTTTTTGCCCGAGGGTATTGGCCGCGAAAAGACCGTAATCCCTAGCATGCCAATAGGTCGGATAACCCGTATTATCAGGGTTATCGATAATCACAAGGGATACGGTTTCCCCATTGATTTCGCTGGAAAGTTTCATCCATTTGGCCCTAGTGCCCCAAACCGCACCGCCTTCGACACCCTCTGAACTTCGATAATTGCCTTTGACATTGGTATTGTCCATCTTTTCGACCTTGGTCACCTTACCGTGCGAATCCATCAGTTCGGTCGGTTTGTCGGAGGGCAGCTCAAGTTCACGGGCCACGCGAATGGCGAACATGCCCTCTTTGTTATCGGTGAACTTGACCTCGTCTACCATCGCTTTCAAAGTGGTCGTGCGATCGATAATGCGGATGTTATCCATCGCCTTAAACTCAAATTTGGTCTTCTCGTCGAGCATCACCTCATCATCGGGCGATTTCCAAAGCGACTTGGTCACCAAACCGGCCTTGCCCTTTCCGTTTTTAATTTTCTCAACGGATTGATGGTATATGGTGCCATACGTATCATTTTCTTCGGATGGAATGGCTTCGGAATTGTTCCAAAAATCCAGTCCGTTTACATCCCCATAGTTCAGCCATACCCCAACGTGGTGCGGATGGTCGGTACGATCGCCCGCTTTGTTGACCATGGGATAACTTCGCGTCAGCACGTTGCCTTCAGGGGATATCACCGGCCATAAAATCGGCTTTTTGATGTTATCGGGATATATATAGGAGGTAAACAAGTCTCCATCGACCAAGACATCGACCTTTTTTTCGGCCTCATTGGGTTTAAGGTCAATAGGAAGTACTTTGGATTGCCCGAATATAGCCGTACTGCCCAAAAATAGGACCGATAAAATTATAAATCTGTTTTTCATTTTTGTTGGATTTAATGGGATGAAAAGGATGTATTCTTGAGACGTTCAAATCTTTAGCGGTTAAATCTCAAAAAGCAAAGATTACAATTGGATATTTTATGCACTGCCCAGACCATTCTTCATTACAAAATCGAAAGGAATACCATAATTTGCTTCCCATGTATATCGCTCAGCATCACGTACATCTAGCAGGTTCATGGAAACGCTTCGGGTAAAACACTTTACACGTTCTGCGGAACTTCAAAACCGGCCCTATACTCCCGGGTCAGCATTTTATCGGCCTCCGGATCGTTAACGAACTGTTCCGCTTTGGGGTCGAATTCCAGCACTTTTCCGGTGCGATAGGCGATATTCCCCAAATGGGCAAGGCCCGATGACAGGTGCGCCGTCTCCACGGGCCCGTTCAAGATACTCTTATCCTGCTTGCGCACCGCCTCGATAAAGTTGGCGAAATGCCCGGTGGTGCCCCCGGCTCCACGGTCCATGCCCGAGGCGGATTCACCGCCATCGGAACCGGATTTGCCCGGGGTGCGGTCCTGCCCCATATAGGTCTTGTACTTGTCGTAGCCGTCCACGACCAAAATACCCTTGTCGCCATAGAAGATATTACCTACCGTGGCGCCCTGTTCGGTGTTGGTGCACCAGGGGCGTACCTCGAACTGTATGATCTTGCCCTCGTCGGGATAGTTGTATATGGAGGTGAGCACCTCAGGGGTTTCTTTGGCGTCGTCCCAAAGAAACTTGCCGCCCATGGAGGTAATCTGGGTCGGTAGCCCGACGTCAAGCCCCCACATGCAGAGATCGGTCTCGTGTATGCCCTGGTTGCCAACATCGCCGTTACCATAGTCCCAATGCCAGTGCCAATTGTAGTGCACCAAGTTCTCGGTGAACGGCCTCTTTTGCGCGGGGCCCGTCCAAAGATCGTAGTCGATGCCCTCGGGTACGGGGGAGGTACCCTTGTCCCCGATACTGGGTCTCCAACGGAAGACCAGCCCGCGGGCCATATAGACCTTTCCGATATACCCGTCGCGTAGCAGCCCTATGGCCTCGTTAATGGCGGGCGAGCTCCGCAGCTGCACCCCGTGCTGTACGATACGGTCGTATTTATTGGCGGCCTCGACCATCTTACGGCCCTCCCAGATGTTGTGCGAACCGGGCTTCTCGACATAGACATCCTTCCCGGCCTGACAGGCCCAGATGACGGACAGCGCATGCCAATGGTTCGGTGAGGCGATGCTGACCACATCGATATCCTTGTCATCGAAGACACGGCGCAGGTCCTGTTCGAGCTTTACCTTCTTATCATATTTTTCCTTGAAATCCGTCTTGCCCTTTTTCAAAAGATTCATATCGGGGTCGCACAGGGTGGCGACCTGCACGTTTTCGAGCTCCATCAAGCTCGAGATATGGTTCTTGCCCCGACCGTTGATACCCAGAACGGCCGCATTGACGCGGTCATTGGCACCGAAGACATTGGCGGAAATGATAGTAGGTGCGGCGATAAGGCCCGTGCTGGCAACCGCCGTTTTCTTGATAAAAGATCGTCTCGAAGATGATTTTTTTGATGATTTCATAGATGATGGATTGGATTTGTGCTACTGTCTCGAAATTTGGCCTTAAAATATGAATAATAATCCTTTATAGTGGATTTCGCTTGAGATTTTGTGAATCCGTAGCTATAAAAAATGCTTCCACCTCTGGGTCAATGCCCTCGTTAATCATAAGATTTGGTCTGTCTTTCTTCAGGGAGGCCACGGCATTCACCGACACTTGGGTCTTGAAGAGATACAGCTGTTTTAGGTTCGGTAAATTCAAAAAGGTGGGAACACTTTGATCAGTAATTGCGGTATCATAGATTTTCAACAGATGTAATTGCTTGAGGGAAGCTAGTTCCTGTACCCCTGAATCATCGATAGGGGTTTTGTCGACCTCAAGGCGTTCGAGGTTCCGAAATGTGCCTATAGCTTCGAATTCTTTCTGGCCTAGGGGCATACCGCTTACATCAAGTTCTACGATATTTTGGGCAATCCGCTTTAAGTCGGTTATTGTTTTTGAATCGTATTCCGGTGGTGGGAAAAATACAACGCTTAAGGCTTGGGAGTTACCGGCTACACGGGAAATACTCAGATAATCGGAAGCTAAACGCTGCAAGGTGCTGTCCGCAACTGTGGGCAGGTTCGCCCATTTTTCGGAGGCATCGGGTTTCATCATGGCCGTGATAAGACTAACCAGGCGCTCTGATTTGGGTAGCTCGTCGAGCCGTTGGGTATTCGATGCGCCAAGCCGAATCCATTCCTCCAAAATAGCGATTTCACTTTCTTCCAACGGGGTCTTGCCTTCTGGCGGCATATGTTCTTTGTCATCCATGGGAAGGTGAACTCTTTTAATCATTTCGCTTTCCTCGGGGTTCCCTGCCACTAAAATGGGTCCGTGTTCCCCGCCCTTTAGCAATTGGTCGTAACTGGTCATCAGCAGTTCCCCCTTTTGTTTGTTGGTGTTGTGGCAGGCCACACATTTATCGTCCAAAATCCGGTAGACCACGTCTTGATAAACCAAGGGATTCTCGGGAATTTGGTCTTTCGGTTCTTCGGTGGGAAAGGCTAAAAATTCTTCCCCATGGGTCACCATGCCACCGTAGTGGCCCGTAAATCCGATCAACCCTACCAATGTAATCTGGAGAATTTTTGTGTATATCCCTGTTCCTAGACCGTTCCGATACAAAGCGTACCAAAGCGCCGCTATCAAGGCCGTGGCCCCACCCAGCCACTGGTGCCAAAAGAGCAGGTCGCCCTTGATCGGAACGGCTATCCCCAAAAAGAATCCTAAAATTGCGGTGAGTAAGGCGGACAGTACCGCAGCGGTCAGCAGTACATCTGGAATCGGTTTGGCGGTAAGCCCTAGAAATACGGCCACTAACAGTAGTACAATCGGGAAATGCAGCACCAAAGGATGCCATCGCCCCAGCCAAGCGATCAGGTTCGGCAGCTCGATATAGGATTCGAAAGTCAGGCAAAATATCAGGAAAACGGAGAGGCCTAACACGGCGTAGTCGGCCCATCGGTTTATAATGGTGTTTGTCATTGGGGTCGATACAGTATATTTAGCAAGGGTTTATAGTTTAATTGCTGTGGTTTTCGCCAGCTGGCCTTCGATATGTTTACACTGCGTTGCACTGATGGATGCTTTCGATTCCCTATTTCTAATTTTTAAGCCAAAAGATCCTTGACGACGGTACCGGCCACATCGGTCAGCCTGAAACGCCGGCCTTGGTATTTATAGGTCAGTTGCTCATGGTCAAGGCCTAGGGCATGCATCAGTGTCGCATGAAAATCGTTGATATGTACGGGGTTCTCGACGACATTGTATCCGAATTCATCGGTCTGGCCGTAATTGAGTCCGGGTTTGATACCGCCTCCGGCCATCCAGATACTGAAGGCGCGCGGATGATGGTCACGGCCGTAGTTGGCGGGGTCAAAATTGCCCTGGCAATAGCTGCCCCTACCGAACTCTCCGCCCCAGATGACCAAGGTATCGTCGAGCATCCCGCGCTGTTTAAGATCCATCACCAGGGCAGCAGAAGCCTGATCGACATCCTTGGCCTGCCCCGCCATTTCGTTGGGCAGGTTACCATGTTGGTCCCAACCCTGATGGTACAATTGTATAAACCGCACCCCGTTTTCGGCCAGCCGTCTTGCCTGCAGGGCGTTGGCGGCATAGGTGCCGGGCACTTGACAATCTTCGCCGTACAGCTTGATTATCGAATCCGGTTCCTTGGAAATATCCATTACATCGGGAACGGACATTTGCATGCGATAGGCCATTTCGTACTGTGCGATACGTGATTCGATTTCATCGTCGCCGGTCTCCACATGGTGCATTTTATTGAGCGCCGAAACTTCGTTCAACAAATCGCGCTTTTCAGATCGGGATATTCCGTCGGGATCATTGAGATAGAGAACGGGGTCCTTGCCCGAGCGCATCAGCACGCCCTGATGTTTGGAATCTAAAAATCCGCTGGACCATAATTTGGAATATAGTCCTTGACTATTGCCCTTGCCCCGGGAGGTCAGCACCACAAACGAAGGCAAGTTCTTGTTTTCGCTGCCCAACCCATAACTCATCCAAGAGCCCATACTCGGTCGGCCGGATTGCTGGCTACCGGTCTGAAAAAAGGTGATGGCCGGATCGTGATTAATGGCCTCGGTATGCATACTTCGGACGACGGTAATCTCATCGGCGATTTTAGCGATGTGCGGAAAAAAATCACTGATCCAGGTGCCATTGCTGCCGTGCTGTTTGAAACCCACGGCCGGAGGCATCAGCGGGAACTTATCTTGATTCGCGGTCATCCCGGTCAGTCGTTGCCCGTTGCGTATCGATACCGGAAGATCTTCACCCATCCGCTTTTTTAGCGTGGGCTTATAGTCAAAAGTTTCCAACTGCGAGGGCGCGCCCGCTTGAAACAGATAGATGACCCGCTTTGCCTTGGGCGCAAAATGGGGGATGCCCAAAGGTTGGCTGGCCAATTCTTTTGTTCCACCCTTGAACAGATCGGGAATCAGCAACGAACCCAATGCCAGCGAACCGATTCCCACGCTCAATTGCGAAAAGAAGTGGCGACGGTTCACTTTTAATGGGCTTTCGTTTTTGTGGTCGTTGTTTTGGTGGTGGTGGTGCATGGCCTATTCTTTTGTTATCGTTTCGTCTAAATTGTAAATGACCTGTGCGGTCAGCATCAGGGCAGCGGTTTTAGCGGGGTCGGTGTCCCGTTGTTCATATTCCCCTACCGCGACCAATTTTTGGGCATCTTCGTTATTTTTGGTGTATAGGTCGACGGCGTTGTGATAATAGTTGTTCAATGTCAATAGCTCTTCCTTTTTGGGGGTACGTATCAAAATGCGCTGGAATATATCCTTGACCACATCCGGATTATCGGGCTGTTTTTCCAGCATGCTTTGTGACATCACGCGGGCCGCTTCTAAAATCTGCACGTCGTTCTGCAAAACGAGCGCCTGTAGCGGTGTGTTCGTTTTTTGGCGGCGCACTTCCGAAAAATCCCGAGTCGGGGCGTCGAAAATGGTCATGTTCGGGGGCGGCAGGGTACGTTTCCAAAAGGTATACAGCGACCGGCGATAGAGGTCATTGCCCATATCGGTGACATACTGGGTCAAAATACCGCGGTCTGCCCCCGCATTGGTCTCTTCCCAGAGTCCTGCCGGTTGATAGGGTTTGACACTGGGTCCTCCAATTTCGGTATTGAGCAGGCCGCTGGTGGTCAAGATATAGTCACGTATCATTTCCCCGCTCATGCGGAACCTTGGCGCCCTGGCTAACAATCGGTTTTCCGGATCTGCCTTTTCAAGCTCGGGCCGCATACTTGATTTTTGCTGATAGGTCGCCGAAAGCATTATTTTTTTAAGCAGGTATTTGGTGTCCCAACCCCGTTCCATAAAGTCTACCGCCAGCCAGTCGAGCAATTCGGGATGGGTGGGCAAACTGCCTTGCACCCCAAAATCTTCCGAGGTTTCCACGATGCCCCTGCCGAAGAGCATGGCCCAGATTCGGTTCACATAGACGCGCGCCGTCAACGGATTTTGAGGGTCGGTCAACCATTGTGCGAGTCCCAATCGGTTCTTGGGGAGCTCATCGGAAAATGCAAAAATAGAGCCAGGGGTACCTGGATAGACGGAATCCGTAGGCTGATCATACTCGCCCCGGTTCCGGATACGGGTCACCCTCGGTGCGGAATCGTTCATGACCATCACATTGATCGGCTCATCCCTTTCAAGGTTTACGAAAGAAAGCAGGGCATCGGTTTCCGATTTCGAAATGGTAATAAAGGGCGGGTCGGCAAAGAGCTTTTCATTTTTGGCCTGTACGGCATCCATTTGAAGGCCTTTTTCGTCAACTTGATCGAAGAAGGAGAACATCTCGAAATAATTCTTCTGGGTGATGGCGTCATATTTATGGTCGTGGCAACGGGCACATTCCAAGGTTATCCCTAAAATGCCCTTTCCCAAAGTATTGGTACGATCGACCACGTAATTGGTGCGATATTCTTCCTGTATCACACCGCCCTCTTGCGTAATCGGATGGTTTCGGTTGAATCCGGTCGCCAAAATCTGCTCTTTGTTGGCATCGGGCAATAAATCACCCGCCAATTGCCAGGTCAAGAAAGTATCGTACGGCAAATTTTTATTAAATGCGTGAATGACCCAATCGCGCCAAGGCCACATCGTGCGGTAGCTATCGTCTTGATAGCCGTGCGAATCGGCATACCGGGCCACATCGAGCCAAGACTGCGTCATGCGTTCCCCATACGCGGGAGCGGCCAGAAAACGGTCTATAATGTTCGCGATGTTCTTTTCGGAATCATCGTCAAGCAGCACTTTCACCTGTTCGGGAGTAGGCGGTAGACCGGTCAGATCAAGGCTTATTCTACGGATCAGGGTTTCGTCGGATGCTTTTTCGGAGGGATGGATGCCGCGTTCTTCCAACTTTGCCAAAACAAAGGCATCTATTTCGTTCGCGCCCCAATTTTTATAGTTAGGGTCATCGGTCTCGATCTGGGGAAGGTCGGATTTTTCTGGCGCAAGAAAGGCCCAATGCTTTTCGAACTGCGCCCCCTGTTCGATCCATTTTTTAATCAACTTTTTTTCATACGGATTGAGCGCCAGTTTAGAATCGGGGGGCGGCATCAGCTCCGCCTCGTCTTCGGATATGATGTGCTGATACACCGAACTTTCCCTTAGATTGTTGGGAACGATAGGAAATTTACCGGGACTTTCGGGCAGCTCTTCAAATGCGGTGGCCTCCAAATCAAGACGTAGGCCCGCTTTGCGTTTGTTGGCATCAGGCCCGTGACAGGTATAGCAGTTATCGGAAAGTATCGGCTTGATGTGAAAATTGTAGTCCACCGTCTCGGGCAGTTTCAGCTCAGTATAGGCATCATCCTTAGAGTCGAACAGGCCTTTTTTTAAGGTAAAAAGCAGTCCGAGCAACAAAGCCAGCACGACAATTATGACTATCTTATACTTCATCCATCCTTTTTATAGCAATTCGCTACCTAACGACGTATAAAGTTAAGGATTTTTGAATGAAAGGGATATTTTTTTGCTTTTGGTTTACCATTTTTTACCGTCTACAGCGACAGTCAAGAGAAACGGATGCATTGGCCTTGGTCACTACGCCTTTTCAAAAACAAGATCAAATTTAACGGTAACCTCATCGCCGACCACAATGGAACCGAACATGGCGGTGGGCGGCTTTATGCCATAGTCTTTCAAGGCGATTTTTCTTTCGCCCTTTACGCGCAAAGTCTGTGTATCTTGAGTAATCGTGGCGGGGATGCCGACCTGCTGCTCCACCCCGGCAATGGTCAACGTGCCGTTCAGCTCTTGTTCATCGCCTATCGCCACAGCGGCGCCTTCGACAGTAAAGGTAACTTTCGGATGTTCCTCTTTTTTTAGGGCTTCGTGCATCTTCTTGTCCATAGCCTTGGCCCTATCGCTCAAAATATCGGCTACCGCTACCGAAAATTCCACGGCACTTATATTTTGGCCATTTTCGGTCAGCGTACCCTGCATGGTATTGGCGGTAACCGTCCAATCATGCAAGCTAGACGAGCCGTCAATGGTCATTGCGCTGGTATCGGATAAGGTGTAGGACTCTTGGGCCATGACCACGGCGCCCAGGGCCAAAAAGAGAAGCGTACTAATTTTTTTCATAGTATGGATTTAAATTTTTTGGCTATTTATTTCTTGCTAGTCAGCTAAGTCTCTTCCATTCATCTCAGCTTCTTCACATTCATCTCAGCCTCTTCACATTCATCTCAGCTTTTTCCCTTTCATTTATCTAAGCTGCTTCTGTTCCATACATTTAAGCTTCTTCCCTCCTATTCTACCAAATTTCATCCCTCCCGTTCATTGAAGCTTCCTTCCATTCATCTAGGCTACTTCCTTTCCATTCAGCTTAGCTTCTTCCTTTCCATTCAGCTTAGCTTCTTCCCCTCTATTCGTCCAAAACGGTGGCCCAAAACTCGGCCTGTTCCTCGGCGGAGGGCTCTTCTTTCGGACGCACCAATCGAAACCCGACGTAGTTGGAGTCGGTAAACCACCAGAAACTTTTTGGAATCTGGGGGTCGCGCTTCTGTTGGTTCAGGCTCGAAGCCCTACGTGCGGCCGAACGCAGCATGTCGGCATCATCGTCCCACGACCCGCCCCGAATGACCCTCGGATGAATTACCGTCGGAATTACCCACGGATTCGTATCATCGGTCAGGGCATAGGCGTCTTCTTTATATTCATCCATCGTCCATTCCGCGACGTTCCCGTGCATATCGTAAAGGCCCCAAGGATTCGGCTGTTTGGTTCCGGTCTTTTTATAGGCGTTATCGGAATTTTTGTAATACACGGCATAGGCGTCAATATCGTCTACACTATCCCCAAAACTATAGGCCGTTTGCGTACCGGCCCTCGCGGCGTATTCCCATTCCGCCTCGGTCGGTAAACGATAGAATTTTCCGGTTACGGTACTCAGCCATTTGCAAAAGACCAGGGCGGAGTAAGCAGACATGCTGACCGCCGGAAATCCGTCTTTACCCATACCATATGAGGGGTCTTCGTACGGGGGACTCGGCCGGGTAATCGCATCGATTTTCATGACCGTGTCATCGTCAAGTTTTACGAAAATCTCTTTGTTCTGTTTAAAAAAGAGCTCAAAAACATCCCAGGTCAGTTCATACTTTCCGATGTAGAAGGCATCCAAGGCCACTTCTTTTTGCGGGCCTTCGTCCGGGTTACGATCGGCCTTCGATTCGGGACTTCCCATGGTAAAGCTTCCCGCGGGCAATAGCACCATATCAAACGTAATCTCGGTCTCGGGTATTTGTTGGGTGTAGGTCTCGGAAGTTGATGGAGTTGCCGCATTTGCAGCTACCGGTTCTTCCCGTGACATTTTTTTTACGGTATCTTGATCGGGAACCGCCTGCTTGGTCTTACAGGATTGTAGTACGGCACCTAATAGGCACACATAAAAAAGTATGGTTTTGGTTTTCATTCGCATTGCGATTCTGTTATGCTAAAAATAATGGTTTTTTTTCGATTGGATGCGATATGGAGGGATGTGAAACAATGGGATATCTACAGCTTAATTTTCTCGTCGGTGTCATCCAAATCTGCTCTATTGGATACATATGAATCCGGAGCCTGACAGGCTTGTATCGGGCTATGGGCATCTCCGTATCCGTCACCGTCCCTATCGGCATAAAAGGTCATGCTGCCGGTACCGTCGCAGTCACCGGCCTTTAGGGTCTGGTCTATGGCCCGTAGCAACGAAAGCTCGTTGCGGGTGTCGCTGGCCAGTTCCCAAATCATGATCCCACCAAATTCCTTCATCACCTTTTGGGTCTTTTTTACCATCGTGGGCCATCCATTATAAAAGGTTTCGCCCGCTTGATCGCGATAGGCATTGTCTACGTTAGCGTTAACGAGGTCTTTGTACGGCCTGATCTTTAGCGTTTCGAAATCATGCGCGTAAAACGGAACGCCCAAATTCAGTTTTTTCGGATGGATGCCGCGTTCTTTCGTCCAATAGTGAAGTGCTTCATCAACATATGATAAAGGGGCATGTGGACCGACGTCCTCAGGTTGCCAATATCCTGTTTTATCATAGGCCATCAGATTGATAAAATCATAGGCCTCCAATGCCGTTTGGGTGACGGATGCATGCAAGCCTTTTACGTTCAGCACCGCTGAAATCTGTTTATCTTTTGTATCCAAAGCTTTTTTCAGTTCCAAAACGAAAGGCGTGTAAAGGTCCGTAATCGTTGGTAGCAGGTTCCATTCGATATCGACATCGATACCGTCTAAATCGTACCTGACCGTAAATGCCACCAGCTTTTCGATAAATGCAGTACGGTTTTCAGGTTGTAAGGCCTTGAGATAATATGCGGCTATATTATCATCTATATCGCCCCCGGCCAGCGAAATAAAAGTTTGCACCTGTGCCTCTTTTGCATGCTTGACCAAATACCTGATGTATTTTTCATTTTTAATGTAAAGGTTGCCGTTTTTGTCGGGGTTCAGGAAAGCCAGATTGATGTGGGTCAACCGCTCAAAGGGAACTTGAAGTAAAGAACTAAAATCATCGGAATAGAGATATCCGACCACCTTGAAACTTTCTGAATGCGGATTTTGCGACTGTAAGGCTGCGGAGTTACCGATAGTCCTGAAATCTTGGGGAACCTTGGGTTGCGACCACGAGGCGGCATAGTTGTCCATGACCCTGAAGTCTTCGCAACCTTGGTATTGAGACCGCAAAGCATCAACGTTACCCAAAACATTGAGGTCTAGGGAGACCTTGGGCGCCGACCTTATGATTGCAATATCACAGATAATCAATAGCGCTAAAAGGAATATCCTTTTAACCTTATCTTTTTGCCGAAAACATGATTTTCTGGTAATCATTTGCTCTTACGGTTTCCACCCTCATTTGGCGGCCACAGCTTCAAATTAAAATTCTATATTTGACCGAATCGTTTAAAACCCGAAGCAATGTACAAATTATCCCTAGTATTTTTTCTGCTCCTCTCCACTACCGTCATGGTGGCCCAAAAGTCGAACACAAAAGAACTCGAAAAGTTCACCGAAATTAAGGCGTATGACCGCATTGTCGTCACCTTGGTCAAGGCCAGCGAAAACAAATTGGTCATTACCGGTGATGATAAGGATGAAGTGGAAGTCGATAATGACAGGGGACTGCTTAAGATAAAAATGGAGTTCGATAATTTCTTGGATGGTGACGAAGCAAAGGCCACCCTATACTATACCGAAACCCTGACCTTGATCGACGCCAACGAGAATGCAAAAATCAGGTCCGACGAGACCGTTAAGGGCGACCGTATGGAGATAAAAGCACAAGAAGGCGGCAAAATCGATCTGAAGGTCGCTTTGGAAAATCTATACACAAAATCCGTTACCGGCGGTGAGGTTACCTTGACCGGTTCGGCCACAAAGCAGGAGGTCAGCGTCAATACGGGCGGTAAAACCTATAACAGAAACCTGAATACCGAAGAAACTACCGTGGTCGTAAAGGCCGGCGGGCGCGCCGATGTAAAGGCATCCCAAAAAGTGGTTGCGAAAGTGAAGGCCGGAGGCTCGATCTACGTATACGGAAACCCGAAAACCGTGGATTCGGATAAGCTTTTTGGGGGTAAAATCGAGGTGGTGGAGTAATATCGGACATTACTGCTCGATATCGGTAGCCTGAAAACCAACCAACTCGTTGTTCTCGAATTCGGGTGTAACCTCGATCGGGTTGCAACATACTTCACAATCTTCGACATAGGTCTGCCTTCTGACCGATGGATCCATCAACATGGATATTTCTTCCCAGCAGTAAGGACATTGAAAGAAGTGTTCGAACATAATTTAGATATTTGATTTGAGACTAAGGTAAAAAATAGTATGCATTTATATTTGGCTCCAAGTGAAGTGGGATACGCAAATTATAAAAACACTAATTTTTCTTTCTGCGAAGATTCATAAATAGCGTTTATAACAGCTACGGCTTTTCGGGCTTCGGGTCCGTCTACCATAGGCGAACGGTCGGTAAGAATTGCCTCGATCATATCGGCGATTACTTTTTTGTGGTTTTGGTGGCCTATGGCGGTCGGGTCGGCGGCACCGCTTCCGTTACTTTCTTTTGAGGTCGGTTGTGAATCCGGTGCATCTTTGATGTTCCAGGCTTTTATACTTCCGCCTTCCATCAGAATACTTCCTTTTTCACCGTAGATTTCAATGCGCTCGGGATAGCCCGGATACAAAGCGGTACCAGCGGTAAGGGTTCCAACGGCGTCGCTTTGAAAGTTCAGTATTGCCGCACCCACATCCTCTCCCTCGATATCGTGGACAAGGGTAGCTACCTTTCCGAAAACGGAGGTTACCGGGCCCATAAGATGCAACAACAGATCGATGGTATGGATACCTTGATTGATAAACGCCGCACCGCCATCGAATGCCATCGTACCCTTCCAATCGCTATCGGCGTAATAACTTTCGGCCCTGTACCAGTTGATATGGGCGTTTCCCATCAGGAGTTTGCCCAATTTTCCGGAACGGACCGCTTCCACGACCCGCTGATAATCATCGCCACATCGGTTTTGTAACGTACAGCCCAGTTTGACATTTTGCGCTTGGCAAAGCGCTATGACCTCATCGATTTTCTTGGGCGTTGTTTCTAAGGGTTTTTCGCATAAAACATGCTTCCCTGCAAGGGCCGCTGCCTTGATGGCTTCGCCGTGACGGCCGCTTTCGTTACAAACACACACCAATTCAATGTCGCTTTTTAGAAAGTCATCCATATCGCTAAACACTGCGACACCGAATTCCTTTTCTGCAGATTTTGCCCGGTTTTTAGATTTGGTGTACAGCGCTTTAAGTTCAGCATTGAACAGCTCATCAATACATTTTTTGTAGGTGTTTACGATGGATCCTGTTCCTACAATTCCGATATTGATTTTTGACATTGCGTTGTGCTATAAAGATGATACGTTAAACAAGACTTCTATCGATCAATACGCTGGTGCGGCCCGAAAGATCTCGCCCGTTTCCGTTTGCGTTGGATGGTAATGAAATGGTATCGGTTTTAGACATTAATCATCGGTAGCCTCGGCCATTAAAGCTCAACGTTCAACAACTGCCCCGTAAGTTGTAACAATTGTAGCTCGGCCAACTTGGCGTCGTATTTGGCCAAATTTTTATTGGTCTGGGCGTTCAGGAGATTGATTTGGGCCTGCCGGAACTCAATAGAGGTTATTCTTCCTAATTTAAACTGTTCTTCCGAACGCTCGAAGTTGTTCTGGTTCGTTATTACGTTTTGTTCCTGTATCTGAAAAATGTTCAGGCGGTTTTCATAGATGGCCAAGGCATTTGCGACATCACGGGCGACCTCTAATTCAACCTGCTCTTGCAATAATTCTTGATTTTCGTAGGCAATTTTGGCATTTTTTACCCGTACTGTGGTTCCCCCGCCGTCGAAAAGGTTCCAAGTGAGACTGGCGCCGAGGCCGAAATTCCAGGTGGTATTGTTCGTGCCCGGAAAGAACGCGGAGGCGGCGCTTTGGTTCAGGTTCCAACCGTACGTACCGTTCAAGTCGAGGTTCGGGAGGTATCCCGACCTACTGACCTTGATATCATAGGCATTTATGGCCAAATTACGCTCCGTCTGTAAAATGGCTACGTTGTTTTCTTGTGCTTGGGCTATGAGTTCGTCTAATTGTAATCTGGGTATGAACTTCACCAGTGTATCTACCTCAAATGTAGTATTCAGGTCTTGGTTCAAGACGACGTTGAGGTCGCGTTTGGTATTCTCTAACTGCTGTTGGGTATTGAGCAGATTGATACTGTCGTTGGTCACGTCGACCTGGGCGTTCAAAATGTCCAACTTGGTGTTCTGTCCGTATTCAAACGCATATTCAGCTCTGGTAATTCGTTGGGTGGAAATTTCAAGCGCCTCTTGCAGCACGTTTTTGTTTTCGGTCAACCGCGATACCTCGAAATAAACACTGAATAGTTGTAACAACGTATTTTCAATGGTCTCCCGCGCCTGAAGTTCGCTCAATTGGTATTCCTCTTTGAGCCGTTTGTAGGTGTAGAAGCGTCCTAGTCCGTCAAATAGCGTATAATTTAGATTGAGGGCGGAGTTGTAGCGTTGTGCCTCAGCCTTATAGATATCGACATCGGCCCTCGGGCTTCCATCTTCATTGTTCTGCCCGGGAAATTCAATGACGGAATCGTCGCGGTTATAGTTAGCCCCTGCGGTACCGGTAAGGGTGGGCAGATACCCGGAATTCAAAACGCCCTTATTGTTCTCGGCGATGGCTACCTGATTGCGGGCCACCTTGATACCAAAGTTGTTTTCCAACGCCAATGCCGCGGCGGTTTCCTTGGAGAGGAACCCGCTTTGGGACAGCAGTCGGACACTATCTTTGGGAACAAAATCTTTTTGTGCCAAGGATTGGGTGTCTTTTTTTGAAAGCAACTCTTCCTGAACTGGGCCAGCGACCGCCTTCTTCGATAAAAGCGTGTCTTGTGCGACCGAACCACAAATTCCCAATACCCCTAAAATAAGCGTCAAGATACGGTTCTTCATGTCTGGGTACCTTCAAATTTTTCGTTTTTCTTTTGCGATAGCGATTCCACACCATTGGCTTTATCGGCGGCCAGATTGTTCAGGGTACCTCCGATCTCGGCTTCGTCCCTTTTTTCCTTAATGGCCCGCTCCACCTCTTCCTTTTGCACATCCTTACCGGTGCGCAACCATTTGATTTTGGTCTTTGCCGAGTTGGTGGCCGAAAGCAACAAGGGTAATAATAGTAAGGTAAGCACCGTAGCGATCCCTATCCCATAAGAAATGGAAATCGCCATGGGCTTTAAGAACTGTGCCTGCCGACTTTTTTCCAAAAGCAACGGCGCCAGACCGGCAATCGTGGTAATCGATGTCAGAAATATGGCCCTAAACCGCGAACGACCGGCTTCGAACAGGGCCTCGTCGAACTTCATGCCCTCCCGCAAGAAGGAATTGAACTTACCGATCAAAACCAGTCCGTCGTTGACCATGATACCAATTAGGGCGATAATGCCCAAGGCGGAAAGAACGTTGATCGGAAATCCGTGAATGTTATGCCCCCACGCCACCCCGATAATACTGAACGGAATCATCGAAAGCAGTAGCAGCGGCTGGCTGTACGTTCTGAACGTAAAAGCAATAACTGCAAAAATCAAGAATAAGATAATCGGAAACACCTTGTTCGCCGAACTCGACAGTTTTTCGGCTTCCCGATTCTGACCTTCATAAGAAACGGACAGGGTCGGGTACTTTGACATCAGGTCGGGCATCACGTTCCGCTGAATATCAAAAAGAATGTCCGTCGCACTTTCGTTGGGATCTGCAAGATCCGCCTCTACCCGAATTTCACGTTGCCCATCGAGGTGACTGATAGATTCATCGCCACGGGCTATGGTATAGGTCGCGATCTCCCGAAATGGTACGCGATCTCCCGTAGGAGTCAGAATACGCATGTCGTCGAGGTTGCTGATCGATGAACGGTTGGCCTTGCTGTAACGTACCCACACCCGTATTTCGTCTTGGCCTCTCTGAAAACGCTGTGCCTGTGCCCCGAAAAATCCGGAACGTACCTGCTGCATAACCTGTTGTAGGTTCAAGCCGACCGCATAGGCATTATTTTTTAGTTGGATGTCGATTTCCTTGATACCCTCGGGATCGGTATCGGTGACGTCGCGCAGTTTGGGATTATTTTCCAGATACGTGCGCAGCTCGGTCTTGGCCCGTTCCAGTTCGTCGTTGTTATTGCCCAATAGGGCTACCGAAATGGGACTGCCCCCAAAATTTCCGCCCGACCCGAAAGTCAAGCGCTCCACGCCATATACCTCGCCCACTTCTTCCCGTATCGCATTCGTGATTTCCGGCGAGGGGGCATCCCTTTCCTCCCCTGGAAGCAAGTTGACGCTCAGGGAAGCCTTGTTGTTGCCCGGTCCTACGCGTTTGTTGATATTTTCAATGACTTGTTTGCCCTCGGTCTGCCGTTCCGTAAAAACTTCGTTGACCCGCCAGGCGGCTTCCTCTATCTGGGTAATCAAAGAGTCGGTAATCTTGGGGTTCGTGCCCTCGGGCATCAAAAGATCTATCGAAACCCGATCACTGGCCACACTGGGGAATATCGTGACCCGTACGATGCCCGCTGTTATGGCCCCGAACGTCATGACCAAAAGGCCCACAAAAATGGCAAAGGTCAAAAATCGATTGGCCAAGGTGAACCGCAATACCGGACTATAGGCTTTATCACGAAGGTAGGTCATCAACTGATCGCCCTTCTCATTGTAGACCCGCAACTTGACAAAAAACGCGTCGATACCCGTTTTCGCCTTTTTTTCTTCCTCCGTTTCCCGTACCAAAGCTTTGCTATGGGCGATGTGGGCAGGTAGTATGATTAAGGCCTCAATCAATGAAATCAGCAAAGTGAGAATGACCACCGTGGATACCTCCCCAAAAAATTCCCCGATACGGCTGTCCAGAAACAGAAAGGTCGAGAACGCCAATATGGTGGTGATTATCGCGGATATGATCGGGGGAATTACTTCCAATGTACCGTCGATAGCGGCCTGTATCGGGGACTTTCCCATTTCATAATGCTGGTAAATATTTTCGGAAATCACGATACCGTCATCCACCAAAATACCGATGACGATAATCATCCCAAAGAGGGAAAGTACGTTGATGGTGACTCCGAAGGAACCGGCGAACATAAACATCCCCAAGAACGCTACCGGAAGTCCGAATGCCACCCAAAAGGCCAATCGCGTATTTAAAAAGAAGGATAAAAACAGTAATACCAATAGAATTCCGATGGCCCCGTTTTCGATAAGCAAGGCCGTTCTTTGGTTCAGGGTGATTGCGGAATCGAACACCACGTCGAGCTGTACATTATTGCGCGATGCATTAAACTCCGCTATATATTCGTTGATTTTCTCGGAAGTGGATATCAGATCCTCATTATTGGTATTGCTCACCTCGATATTGACGGACAGGTTTCCGTTGAAATAGGATGCGTTCGGCGTTTCGGAAAACCGGTCGCGCACCTCGGCCACATCGCCAAGGCGCACGATATTGCCGCTGGGGTCGGATCGCACCACCAGCTGGTTGAGCTCGTCACCGTAATAGGAACGGTTATTGGCCCGGATCAGATAATCTTCTTCCTCGGTCTTGATATCGCCGCCCGTCGTGAGAATATTGGTCTGCCCCACCGCTTGGGCCACTTCTTGAAACGTAAGGTTATAGGCCAATAAGTCGCGCTCCCGCACCGCAATTTCGATTTCCTCTTCCGGAAAACCGGTAATCTCGACCTGCGAGATACCCTTCATCGCCCGGATATCATATTCTATTTGCCGCGAAATCTGTTTCAGCGTGCCCAACGAAATACCTTCCCCACTGACCGAAAAGGCGATGGTCGGGCGTATCGCTTCCTGTTTGGCCACCACCAGCGGCTCCATTCCCCCGGGGAAATTCGGTACGCGATCTACCGCGTTCTTTACCTCGGTCAAGATGACATCGATATCTTCATCCTGTTCAATCTCTACGGTAATATTCCCTCCATTCTCCCGAGATGTAGAGGTCACCCGATCTATGCCGACCAATCCCTTTAAATTATCTTCTATTTTGAGCACGACCCCTTCCTCGATTTCTTGGGGAGCCGCCCCGGGATAGTTCACATTAATAGTAATGATTTGCGAATCGACCAGCGGAAAGAACGAAGATTTCATACGCAACGCCCCGACAACGCCGAACACCAAAAAGGCCAAGATCACCACGTTTACCGCGACATCGTACTTTATGAAGTATTCGATTATCTTTCGCATCTTAGTTGGCGGGATTTGTAGCGTTGGCCGCGTCCGAAGTGGGCTGCACGGCGTTGGTCTGTGTAGAATCACGATAGGGCTTGACCAACATGCCTGCGTAGGCCCCGGGAACCGGTCTCGATAGAATTACGGTGCCCTCGGCGATACCCTTGATGATGGCGGTTTTTTCGGTAAAATACACCGGAGTGACCTCCAGAACATCCAAAATACTATCCTTGAGCACAAAAATTTCCTTTTGGTCGTTCAGTAATTTTCGGGGCAGTTCTATAGCGTTCTCCTCATTACGGGCCTCGATGACCGCTTCTAAGTACATGCCCTCTTTTACACTGTCGCTTCGTACGTCTATAAATACCGATACCGTCTGAGAGCTTTGGTTGATGGCCGCATTGACCCGTGAAACGGTTCCCTCGAAATCTTGGGTGCCTTCCAGATTTTCCAATTTTACGTTTTCCCCGACCTTCAATAAATCGCTATAGGATTTGTTGACGGCCACCTCCAATTCATAAATATCGGGATTGATAAATTCGCCCAACTTTTGGCCCGCCCGTACCAATGAGCCTTCGGTAACCAAAGCTTCCGTCAGTACTCCCGAAAAAGGGGCTGTCAATACGTATTTGGATAGTCTACGTTCTAGATTGCGAACGTCGTAGTAAGTGGTAACAATGTTTCTGCCATTAATAAAATAACGCTCTTTTTCGGCTGTCATCTCGGGCAACGGGGGCGTGCTCTTTGTAATATCGAACTCCCTCAGATAGTTCTGCCATTTTTCATATACATCAGGGTAATCTAAACGGAGATCGGGCATAGCGGCCGTAATCAGGTTGTATAGGCTACTTTTCGCACTCTGCACGGATGCCCTATATTCCTGGGCGTCGATATTGAGCAAAACTTGCCCGCGACTATATTTTTGTCCGGGTTTAAAAGGATGTGCGCTGCTTCGAAAAATGCCCTGTACCTCTGAAAACAGTTCGACCCGTTGCTTGGCGACCAGGTTACCGTTTGCAGGTACGGAAATCGGAACCGTAGCATTGCGGACGGTATCGACAAAAACCGTCTTGATTTCTTTCTTCGGAGGCGGTTTTTTATCTTCTTCAGCCGTGACCAACAAATAGGTTACGAAAACGGCAAGCCCTAGTACCAGGACCCCCAAAGCATAGAGCACGATTTTTCTTGTAGTCATAGTACGGATAGCTGGTCGTTAGATTTCAAAGCTATCCAATAGTTTAACCGCCTTAAGTTAAAACTATCTTAAATATGGCTACCGTAAGTATATGGTATACTTCAGAACAAGTCTTTGATACCTACCTGAATGCCAAAGAGGCGTCTTGAATTTTAAGACAGCCTCTTTATGATGTAGTCGTAGTCGCTAGGGATTACTAATTCCCGTCTTCGAATTTTGTGTTGGCCGTTCGGTAATCGCTATCGAACATTTTTTTGTATTTCAGGTTCAAGCTGAGGTTATCGGTTTCGAACTCATCGATATAGACACTTTTCATGGTATTAAGGCCATCAAAAGAACTGAAGTCGTTGCCTTGCAGTTGAATCGTCTGCAATTCGGTCAAAGCCGAGATACCCGCAGGAGCGTTCCCGGTAAAGTCATTGAATGCCAACGACAGCTCGGCGAGTTTGTGCATACGGGCGAAATTACATGCGATTTCACCCTCAAGGAGATTGGCGCTCAGGTCAAGCTTCTTCAACTGGTCAAGATCGGCCAAGGTTTGCGGCAAGGCTCCCTCAAGCTGATTGTGGGCAAGATTCAAGATCCTGAGTTTTTTGGCGTTGGACAGGCTGGCGGGAATGCTGCCCTCGAGATTGTTTTCAAATGCGATAAGCTCTTCTAGTTGTACCATGGCCGTAAAATTTTCAGGAAGGGCACCTGTAATACCGTTCTTCTCCAAACGCAAAACCTTAAGCTGGGAGAGTTCCGTCAATTCAGAAGGCAGTGCCCCTTGCAGTGTATTGAG
>JBATUY010000238.1:0-4474 GCA_049671465.1 Pricia sp.
TCTCTGTCCATCATCGATGTATTAATGCATAATGAACCCGAGCGTATCGCAGGATTCTTGAAAAAATTTGAATTGATAAAAAAAGCGGAACTATGAGCACAACAAGCAAGGAATTGATTCTGTTCGGGGTCGGTCAATTGGCCAGCTTGGCCCATTTCTATTTTAAACACGACAGTGACTATACGGTCAAGGGATTTACCGTGGATAAGGATTATCTGGAATCGGATACATTTGAAGGCCTGCCCGTGGTTGCGTTCGAAGAGGTAGCCGAACATTTTCCGCCGGAATCGTATCAGATGTTCATTCCCATTAGTTTTAAGAGGATGAGCCACGCCCGGCGCGAAAAGTACGAGGCCGCTAAAGAAAAGGGATATACCTTGGCCAATTATGTGAGTTCAAAGGCAACGACCTGGCCCGGTCTCGACATCGGCGACAATTGCTTTATTTTTGAGGACAATACCATACAGCCCTATGTCAAGATCGGGAACAACTGTATTTTATGGAGCGGTAACCATATCGGCCACCACACCGTCATCAAAGACCACTGTTTTATCACCTCGCATGTGGTGATTTCAGGTGCTTGCGTCATAGAAGAGCATTGTTTTCTGGGCGTAAACGCAACGGTCAGGGACGAAACGGTTCTGGGCGAGGCGACTTTGGTGGGTATGGGCGCCAATATTATTCGGGATACCAAGCCCTATGAAATCCATTTGGGACAAAAATCGCGGGTGATGCCCAAGAAAAGTATGGATTTGGACAGTATTTCACATAAAACGGGCGGCTGAGGGAAGTGAATCGGATTGGATTTTAGTGGCAGAGGTGCAGAGGTGCAGAGATGCAGAGGTGTAGTGCCTCGGAGTTATCGAGTCCTGAATTGGCCGAGTTGCGGAGTTTCAATCGCAGTGGCAGTTTCGGTTGCTGTGCCGGACAACGTTTAGGTCGCAAATGAGAGGAGCTGGTTTGGAAGAAAACGCGAACTGAAAAATGGTTGCAGCCGCGAAAAAGTAAGTTGATACAAAAGTCAATATCGGATGAACTGGATTAAAAAAGGTGTGATTTTCAAAACGGACCACAACTACGATTGGATGGTCTCACATGCCTGTGTGCCCACACCCTATGCCTTGAACGATACCGTCATCCGTATTTTTTTTGCCCCCAGAAATGCGAAGGGACAAAGCATTCCGACCTATATTGATGTGGATGCCGACGACCCGACCCAAGTGCTTTACGTACACGACCGTCCGATTATGCCGTTGGGCAAGCTGGGCACTTTTGACGATGGGGGAATTATGCCCTGTTGCACAGTCGAGACCGATGAAGGCCTTTATCTATATTATGTGGGATGGAACCCCAGTGGTTCCGTGGCCTATCGCAACGCCATCGGGCTAGCGGTCAGCCATGATCAGGGCCGAACGTTTAAAAGAATGTTTCCAGGTGCTATCGTCGATCGTAACCGCACCGAGCCTTACTTTACCGCCTCGCCCTACGTCATGAAAGAAGCGGGCATCTGGCACATGTGGTACGCTTCCAGCACGGGATTCGTTGAGGTTGATGGAAAACCGGAACCTTTGTACATCATCAAATATGCAAGTTCTGAAGATGGCATCACGTGGCGACGGCCGAACATCATTTGCATCCATCCGGGAACGGAATATGAGGCCAATGCGCGTGCTACGGTTATTAAATCGGATGGGCTTTATAGAATGTGGTTTGCCTTTCGGGACAGCTTCGACTTTAGAAACGGGGCGGGCAGTTACCGTATCGGATATGCGGAATCGGAAAATGCGGTAGATTGGAAGCGTATGGACGAAAAGGCGGGTATCGCCTACTCGGAAACGGGATGGGACTCGAAAATGCAGACCTATCCGGCCGTCTTCGAGCATAAAGACAAGACCTATCTTTTCTACAACGGAAACGGATTCGGAGAGACAGGTATCGGAGTAGCGGTTCTTGAGGAATAGGATGAATGCCAGAAAGCTGCACATCCTTTCAAAAATTGGGAACAACATTAAATTAAGCAAAATCAAAAACACGAAAGTTATAGCAGATGAAGAAAAATATGGAAATTATAACGTACGATGTCGAGAAGTATAATTTTCCGAAAATTATATCCGATTTCTTGAACATGGGCGATTTAGATACGTTACAACCCGAATTTGCGGACGAACCCTCCGGCGATGAAGACTCGCTATATAAGAATATGGAACGCACGAAAGCCTATTCGCAACTGTACGCCGCATTGAATTCCGATAAAGGAAAGCGGTTTTATGACACCTATAACCTTTTCATCGAAGAAGTACTAAGGCCCCATTTCGGTGATGCCATTTATTACCAAGCCAAACCGACCCACCGCATCTTATATGCGAACGCTCCCGGTGTATCGCGATTTCATAGGGATCGTGACTACGGCCACAATACCGACGAGGTCAATTTTTTCGTGCCCCAGACCCAGGCATTCGCCACGAATACCCTCTGGATCGAAAGTGAAGAGGGCAAAGAAGATTTTAAGCCTGTGGAAATCGGCCCGGGGGAATTTCTAAAATTCGATGGAGCCAATCTGATGCACGGTGCCAAGGCCAACATTTCTGACAAGACCCGGGTCTCGTTCGACTTTCGGATTTTACCGGCGCATCTGGCAAAAACTACCACGGTTCAAAATGGGGATTCAGATACCAAAGACCTGCAAAAAGCGTTAAACAACAACGCCCACAATTTTATCTTGGCGAAATAAGCAATTGCTATGAACCCTAATCGGATTCCGAAGGTCAGCGTATCGATCATTTCCTACAACCATAAAGACTTCATCGCCAAGGCCTTGAATAGCGTGCTGATGCAGAAAACCGATTTTGAGTATGAAATCATCGTAGGTGATGATTTTTCGACCGATGGTACCCAGGACATCCTAAAAAAATATCAGGAAAAATATCCTGACATCATTCAATTGATCCTGCACCCGAAACACAATCCGGGTGTTCCGGGCAGGGTCAACAACACCACCAACTTGTATGCCTGCCGTGGGGAGTATATCGCCCTGCTCGACGGCGATGATTATTGGACAGACGAGAACAAATTGAGTATTCAAGCGGCCCTTCTAGACGAAATGAGGGATCATGTGGTCACGGGCCATACCGCCAGAAGGGTAGATGTCAACGGAAAAGATTTGGGCAATCATTGGGATGCCGGGAAACATCAAGAGAAAGAGGGGTCATACACCATGGCGGATATTCTCAATTACGGTTGGTGCTTTGCACAGACTTCGACCTTGATGTTCAGAAACGGACTGATCAAAGAATTCCCCGAATGGTTCTGGAAGGTCGTCAGCGCCGACTTTGCTTTACAACTTCTGGTTACCCGACACGGTAAGCTCTATTATCTTGCCAAGCCCATGACCGCATACGTGCAACACGGCAATAGTTTTATGTCGAGCCTGTATTGGTCGCGGCCTTTTTTGGAGTTTAAGATAGCGGAGACGCGAACCTTGAAAGAGCGTTTTTCCGAAAGTTCCTCAAAGCCTTTACTACACAGATATCAAATTTCGATAGGCATCAACCGTAGAATTGCCATTTACAAGTTTAGACTGTTCAAAACGGTAATCGACGAAAAGAAATACCTTGATGCATCGTATCAGCTACTCAAATACTCATTCACGGATTTTTCCCTATTACACTTTTATAATATGGCAAAATCGAAACTAATGGCCGCTATCAAATAACTGCTGCTTCATCGCGATGGATTTCTTTAAGTCTTCCCCGAATTTTTTGGCAATACGGCCATAGTCGTAATTCTCGAGTACGAACTGCTGACCTCTTTTCGCGATGGCCTCGCGCTCATCCTCATTTTTTAGATAATAAGCAATCTGCTCTTTCAGGTCTTCTAGGTTTTCGTAGGTAGCGAAAATACCTTCGGGAAAAGTGCCCTTGAAGTTAGGGGCATTGCGGGTCAACATAAAGGCGCCACAGCCCATGACCTCGAACATACGTTGGTTGAAGCCGATTCCGTTAGCCGTGTCGACGTAATCGTTTAAAATAATTTTGCTGTCCTTGAATATCTGGAACATTTCCTTTCCGGATGTCAATCCGTTATACGCCTTGTTCAATCTTTCAAAATCGGCAAGTGTTCGTTTGTCCGCGCTATATTTCCACCAATAGCCCCACCACTTTACGTCTACGGTTTTCATGAGGTCATCGAGAAAATCGGTCCGTTTCTGAAAATTCTCCGTGCCTAGACCGCCGACGAAAGTCACATCGTATTTCTTGTCGCGTATCTCAAGCTCTTCGGGTATACGTTTATCGAAGCCTTGGTCGTTCAGTATGGTCCTGACCCCGTGAAGTTCGAAAAACGTCTTGAAATCGGGCTGATCGGTATAAATGAGGTCCCAATCGTTGGGATGCCAAGCTTTGGGTAGTCGCGCGGAAAGTCTGGAAACCAGCAAGGATTCCCGATAAAAGGCACGAAAAAATTGACTCTGTATGGG
>JBATUY010000239.1:0-1541 GCA_049671465.1 Pricia sp.
TCTGGAAAGCTGTATTAACCTAGGCTTGTATAGAAATGGCAGAACTGAATTATAAATCTCATCCATTGGTATTACCGTATCTTCCGTGGCACATATTACAAAAGTTGGTATGTGCAGGCCGGGAATTCGCTCCGAAATATCGTTTGACATACCGGTTTCTAACCACCATTTTCGCGTCTCCCGGTCAACCTGTAATTGAGATTCAACTGCCAAGGAAAGTTTTTTTCCTGTTAAATTTTTGAAGGTTGCATCCTTGGCCGCTTCAGTAGCAGCTTCAATATCTGAAATGGAAAGCATCGTTTGTTTTTCCTCCTCAGTCATCTTTTCGATTGTCGGAGGGGACGGAGCAATGAGCACCAGACCTTTGGCTTTATTGTTGACGGCTATCTGATTGGCGTACAATATTAATTTCCCACCCATTGAATGTCCGCAAAGTAGGTAATTATCTAAACTTAGTTCTTCGATACAATTATTAATATAATTTGCTAAAGAAAATATCGATTGATTTTCCAAAGGCTTGGTATTCCCAAATCCGGGAAGTGTTATAACTACTATGGAGAACTTATTGCAAAGTTTTTTGACTACCCATTGCCAACTTTCCCCATTCCCACCAAAATAGTGCACCAATACTATTGTTCTTTCTCCTTTACCGTAAATCTTATAGTTCAAGTCCATCAAGTCAGCCAGTTAATGTCTACAACAAACTAAATCATAGTATAGAGCGAAAGTACGCCTATAATAGATTAGCAATTGTTCCATACCAAACTTGTATTAACCCAATACCAATAAAAGATATGCGCAAGCTGAAAAGGCCACTATCGTTGAAAGACACGTCATCATAAGAAAGAGTTAATAATCAGCGTTATTATATGGTTTAAGACTGATTTCCGACACAACTCACTTACAGATAATGAAACCTTAGTAAAAGCTCATATTTGCTTATAGACCAGATTTTATCAAATCCTCATTTCCTTTTCCCGCATTTTCATTTGTTGACATAACTATAATTTTAGATTATTCTTTCATTTGTCTTCAACCATCTACGGGTATAGCATCCAGTCTCATCTAATCTTGACTGTAAAAATTCAATGATCGATGCGTTCCGGTTTCGTACTTTTTTGTCAGTTAACAAGGCTGTACTTTAGATATGAAAATTTAATGGGAATGCTATCTGCCTTCCCGATTATTAATTTTAAATATATATAATGAGAACATTAATGGATTTATTCGAGCATCAACTAAAGGATTTGTACAGCGCTGAAGAGCAGTTACTGAACGCTCTACCGAAAGTATTGGATAAAGTCACCGATAGCGAATTAAAAAAATCCATCGAATCGCATAAGAAAGAGACCCAAGAGCACAAAGAGAGTATCAAGGAAATTTGCGGTAATCTTGGCATCGACCCTTCTGGAGAAATGTGCAAAGCGATGAAAGGACTCATTGCAGAAACCGAGCACTTTCTAAAAGAAGATGCCGAAGAAGATGTTAAGGATGCCGGAATTATCGCCAATTGCCAGCGAATCGAACATTATGAGATTGCC
>JBATUY010000240.1:0-2743 GCA_049671465.1 Pricia sp.
ACCTTAAAAAGGCGATTTTATTTACCGTGTTATTTTTCGTGGGACGATAACTGTTCGAATTGGGACTGGTTAGTTGTATTTCATTTTGATTTAGATTATTCTCCTCATCTCCTAAGGGTTCGGACCCTGAAAATATTACACTGTTACCCGATATGTTTCTCACATATAAAAAGCGATTGGAAACAGCATCTTTGGTCGCAAAACTACCCAAAGCACTTTTTACAATTGAATTCACACCGTCATCCGCCGAAACCTGCCAAAAATAATTCTTTCCTATTGCCAGGTTATCAACTATAAAGGTAGTGTCCTTTATAGTATCGAATGTTGTTATTTCATTGGTTGTTCCATTTCTCAATTCAAGGGAATAGCTGATTTCATCATTATCGTTTGCCGAAGAAGACCAAGCAAATTCAGCTTCTGAGCCAATATTTTCAATGCCATCTTCCGGAAACAGGAGCAGCGGAGATTGCGGAGCATTGTTATTTGCTTCCAAAGAGTCAAGTTCAAAAATAATGTTGACCGCCTGCCCCTCTATAATGTTAGCGGCTTCAAATGCGGTCTGATAGTCGGCCAATTCCGCTTGAAGGGAATATTCACCGATTTCAATCAAATTTATTTCGAAGTTACCGTCACCATCTGTAAAAACGGTGGTCGAAACCGGGTTAGACGTAACTTTCACATTCACCAAAGGGGTATTGTCACCTTTGGCCACAACTTTACCAGTCAAGGTGCCAAATATATGCTCATCAACGGGCTCTTCAGAGCAAGCCGCTATCAAGAGTAACACACCGAATACTAAGGAAGTATGCTGAATATATCTTTTCATATTATTTTTTTTACCGAGAATCGACCTTAATAGCATTTTACGACCCGAATTTATATTTTAGCCCTAAACCAAGATTGTAATAGAAATCATCTCTTTTACCGCTTGAAATACCATCAATTTCATCGGAAAATGTAAAATTGCTTTCCCCAAAAAGGCGTAGGTCTATTTTGTCGGTCACCCTGTAATTTAGTCCGGCACCCAATTGTACTTTAGGCGCGATTATTTTCGTAGGCTTTGCTGCACTAATCGATCTAATATCGAAGAGTATTCCACCGCCGCCATACACATAAGGTGACAGATTATCATAGGGCAACAGTTTTACTTCTAAATTCGCTTGTGCGGCTATGTACTCCTTTGAAAACGAACTTCCGCCCTCAAGGTTAAGATAGTCGGCATTTAGTGCTAGACTTAATTTTGGACTTAAGGTCCGTAGGTACCCAAAATTATATCCGCCGGCTAAAGTTTTATTCCCTAGGTCACCATTTAATTGAGAAACGGTTCCACCTAGGGTTACCGCATTTTTATGTTTCTCAACGGTTTGATCTCTATCATACAACAGCTGCGATTCTTCGAATTCTTTTTGCGCATAATACGCGTCCATCAACTTTTTGTTCGTCACACCTCCCGCTTTGGAAGTCCAAAGTCCGTCAGAAATTCCTTCTATAATAAGTGCCTCAACCGCTTTTTCAATAGCGTCTTTCATGGCCAACTGTACCGGTTCGTTTTTTGTAAAACCGGTCTCGGCCTCTAAAAGGCGTTGAAAACTAACATAACGAAACAAACTTGCGTCAATGGACTGAGATAAAATGGTTTTGGAGACATAAACAGTTTTCAAGATTTTACCATTGCTGGTAGATACAGCTCTCAGATAAATAGAAATTCGATCTTGACGATATTTTGTGGAAGCACCTGCACCAAAATAGCGGGCTCCTGCGCCGCCTGTAATGATATTGGTATCGTACGAGACTATGCCACCTTCTAAAAGCATCCCGGCATATAACAATGGTGGTAATGAAGGCTCGGGCGAATTGTTCTTTTTGCTGAACTCCTCACGGGTCGACCGAATGATATTTCTCTCGTTCAATAGATTACTGAGGTTTTCCCGTTCGATCGGGGTAAACCATTTGCTTTCTTCCAAAGCTTGAATAAGCATGGTGGTAGCACCTTGCGAAACCGCGGTGCTGAACGTACTACCGCCCTCTTGGGCCTTATATTGCCCTGTCTGATCTTTGAAACTATATACTCCGACTACCAGTTCTTTATCGGGCTGCGGCAGCTCCCGTAACACTTTTGTTTCAGAGGACAGCTCCCCGATTCTAGCATTTTGCGGGGTATGGGGCTGATTAAAGTAGGCACCACATCCTGTTACAACAAGGGCAAAAATGAGCGTTATCGTTCTCAGGATTACTTGGCTCATATCGTTGAATTAATTTGGAACGATTATTTGGGACTGTTCGCCCGTGTTGGTATCCAAAATATTGATGACCAGGCCCTCCGCAGTTTCAAATATTTCGAGCGCCAGATCACCTATATTAAAGGAACCTTCTTCCAGTTCATCACCTAGTTGCGAACTGAAAACATTTCGTGATAAGCTATTGAGCACTTGACCGTTTAAATTTTCCTGAAAACGTTCAAGCTCCGTTCGATCGTCGTCAACGATACTAGGGTCCGTAAAAGAATTCTGGGACTCGGCGGAACTTAGCAGCCATTGATAGTTGAAGGTTTCCCCACCGAAAGCGGGGTTGACCGGCGTATAGACCAATTGCTGTGCACTACAGTGGGCAGAAGCTATACAGGCCAGAATAAAAATGATTCTTTTCATAATTTCGCGTTTAATATCTCGTAATCTGCTCTTTGGTATCTTTCAATCGCTGGAAGTATGCATTCACCTTATATATAGATCGGTCGGCCATAACT
>JBATUY010000241.1:0-8215 GCA_049671465.1 Pricia sp.
TAGTCCCTCAATGCGGTACGGATAGACCTCTTTGGCGTCGAACTTTCGGGTTTCGTGGTACTTCTTTAAAACGGAGCCGTACGCGTCGACACCGATAACTTTAATAGCCGGATTTTGTTCCTTGAGATACTTCGAGGTTCCCGATATGGTGCCTCCCGTACCACTACAAGCTACCAAATGGGTGATATGGCCATTGGTCTGCTCCCAGATTTCGGGGCCCGTACTGGCATAATGGGCATCGATATTCAGTTCATTGAAATACTGGTTGATGTAAATAGAACCTTTCGTCTCTTTATGCAATCGTTTGGCCACCTCGTAATATGACCTTGGGTCGTCAGCACTGACGTGTGCGGGGCAGACGTATACGGTGGCTCCCATAGAGCGCAGCATATCGATTTTATCCTTAGATGATTTCGAGCTCACTGCCAAAATACAGTCATATCCCTTGATGATACTCACCATGGCGATACTAAAACCGGTATTGCCCGAAGTCGTCTCGATGATGGTACTGCCTTCGGTCAAGATACCTTTGCGTTCCGCTTCTTCAATGATATGCACCGCGATGCGGTCTTTCGAAGAATGGCCGGGATTGAAAGATTCTACCTTGGCAAAAAAATTACCGGTGAATCCGGCTGTGATTTTATTGAGTTTAACGAGGGGGGTATTTCCTATAAGTTCTAGGACGTTGTTATAAGCGTTTATCTTATGTGCCATACAGAATGTCTGGTTTTGGAAATCCCCAAGTCTGAATGGAGGGAATTCACCAATTCGTAATGCAAAATTACTAATTATTTTGGAAAGCTTCCTTTCGAAACCGGAAAAAGGAAGTTTCGGGATATTCTAGTGTAAAAATTACGAATTATTCATAAGCTAAGATGATCGGTCTGACATCTTTAAACCTGCTTTCTGGTTTTGAAGTAGGCGGATTATCATTTCGCAGACGGAGCAATCTTTCCTTCCAGATCTAATAAAAACGCATATTCCTTCGCAACCTCCTTCAAGGCTTCAAAACGCCCGGATGCCCCGCCGTGACCGGCCTCCATGTTGATATCGAACAACAGCTGATGGTCATCGGTTTTGAATTCCCGCAATTTTGCCACCCATTTGGCAGGCTCAAAATACTGCACTTGTGAATCATGCAGGCCTGTGGTCACCAACATATTGGGGTACGCCTGTGCCGTGACCTGATCGTAGGGCGAGTACGACTTCATGTATTCGTAATATTCTTTCTCATTCGGGTTGCCCCATTCATCGTACTCCCCAGTGGTCAGGGGAATCGAATCGTCTAGCATGGTAGTGATCACATCTACAAAGGGAACCGCGGCGATGACCCCGTTGTACAGCTCGGGCGCCATATTGACGACCGCGCCCATAAGAAGTCCACCGGCAGAACCGCCCATGGCATACAAGTGATCGGCACTGGTATAGCCCTCCGAGATCAGATATTTGGAACAGTCGACAAAATCGGTGAAGGTATTCTTCTTTTTCAACAATTTGCCGTCTTCGTACCATGGTCTTCCCAAATACTGGCCCCCGCGAATATGACCCAAAACATAGACGAAGCCCCTATCCAATAGGCTTAGGCGTACAGTGGAAAAGTAAGGGTCGATCGTGGCCCCATAAGACCCATAGGCATATTGCAAAACTGGCGTGTTTTGGCCGAGTTCGGTGTCCTTATGGTATACCACGGACATTGGAACTTTCACTCCATCCCGGGCCGTGGCCCAAATCCGTTTTTCGATGTAGTTCGCCTTATCGAACTTTCCGCCGAGTACCTCTTGTTCTTTTTTGACTTCCTTTTCTTTCGTCCGCATGTTAAAATCGACAACAGAACTCGGAGTGGCCATGGAATTGTAGGCGTAGCGCAGCGTATCCGTATCAAAATCGGGATTCCGGCTCACTCCGGCTGTATACGTCTCGCTTTCAAAGGGCAGATAGTAGCTGTCTGTACCGTCCCATCGAACGATCTTGATTCTGTTGAGTCCGTTCTCACGTTCCGAAAGCACATAATAGTCCTTAAAAATATCGATGTCCTCTAGAAGCACCTCCTTACGATGGGGAATAAATTCTTCCCAATGATTCGAGGCCGTATCCTGCTCCCCTACCTTCATCAGTTTGAAATTGGTAGCACCATCTTTATTGGTCAACACATAGAAACGGTCATCGTAATGGGAAATACTGTATTCGAGGCCCCGCTTTCTGGGCGAGAACATTTTAAACGTCGCATCGGGGGTGTCGGCGGGCAGTACCTGAAATTCGGAGGTCAACGTACTGTACGAACCGATAACAATGTATTTCTTCGATTTTGTCTTATAGACGAATGTACTATAGGTATCGTCCTTCTCATGAAAAATGAGCTCATCGTCTTCTGAAGAAGTACCCAGTTTATGTTTGTAGATTTTATCGGAACGCAAGGTCACCGGGTCCTTTTTACTGTAAAATAAGGTCTTGTTATCGTCGGCCCAGACCGAACCGCCCGTCGTATTCTCGATTTTATCAGGATAAATTTCCCCGGTCTTTAAATTTTTAATTTGGATATGATATTGCCTTCTGGAAACCGTATCCACTCCGAAAGCCGCCATGGTATTATCAGGACTCACGGCGATACCGCCCACACTGAAATAATCATGCCCCTCTGCCATTTCGTTACCGTTGAACATGATTTCCTCCGGCGCATTCAAATTTCCCTTTTTCCGAGAATAAATAGGATATTCCTTACCGGTCTCGTAGCGGGTGATATACCAATAGCCTTCCTGTTTGTAGGGTACGGATTCGTCATCCTCCTTTATTCGGGATTTCATTTCAGTAAAAAGGGAATCCTGGAACGACTTGGTGTGGGCCGTCAATGTATTGTAATAGTTGTTTTCCGCTTCTAAATGGGATATGACCTCTGGGTTTTCCCTATCCTTCATCCAATAATAATCATCGATCCTGACATCGCCGTGCTTTTCCAATTTTTCAGGATTTTTCTTGGCGACGGGCGCGGTAGCATCCTTCATAGTGGCGATGGGCACGTTGACATTTCTCATAGTGGTTTCTTGACTATAGCTTGAAAGCGCAAAAGTAAGGCATAACGTAAAAAGGATTTCTTTTTTCATACGATGTTTTGGTTTTACAGTAAAGCCTACCCGAATCGGCTTAATTTCGTCACAAAGTAGTAAATTTGAATTTATAAATTCTAAAAAATAAACAGATGTTCGGAGATATGATGGGAATGATGGGCAAACTCAAAGCGGCCCAGGAAAAAGTGGCCGCGACCAAAAAGCGGTTGGATAGGGTTTTGTTGGATGAAAGTTCTGCGGAAGACCTGATCAAAGTGACCATAACCGCGAATCGACACATAAAGCAAATTCAAGTCGACGATAGCCTATTGCTTGATAAAGAGCAGTTGGAAGACTACTTGATCCTAACCATCAACAAGGCCATCGAAAAAGCGACCCAGGTCAACGAAACGGAACTGGCGGCGGTAGCCAAAGAAGGAATGCCCGATATTCCCGGGATGGACGGGCTATTTGGAAAATAAGGAAACTACAGGGGATAGCGCATATGCTTCGGCCAAACGCGACACTATCACTCCCAAGATACTCAAGTGATAGATTTTATCGATAGTTTTCCTATTTTTACAGGGTTAAATCCTATACCCAATGACCATTACCCAATTACACTACGTACTTGCCGTAGCCGAATATCAAAACTTTACGTTGGCGGCAGAAAAAAGTTTCGTCACCCAACCGACTTTGAGCATGCAGGTGCAAAAACTGGAGGATGAGCTTGACATCCTCATCTTTGATCGCGGAAAAAAACCGATAGGTATCACCGAGGTCGGCAAGAAAATCGTTGCGCAAGCCCAGAACATAGTTAACGAGGCCAACCGCATTCAAGACGTGGTCGATCAGGAAAAGGGATTTATCGGTGGGGATTTCAAGCTCGGTATCATCCCAACGGTCATGCCCACGCTGCTGCCCATGTTCCTAAAATCCTTTATTACCAAATATCCCAAAGTAAACCTTATTATCAAGGAACAGAATACCGACAGTCTTATCCGAAATCTGCAAGACGGGCATTTGGATGCCGCTATTGCGGCCACCCCTTTAGAGACGGAATTCATCAAAGAGCGCCCCTTGTATTATGAGCCTTTCGTCGGCTACGTACCAGGCAATCACCGTTTGGCCAAAGCTGATAAAATAACGGCCGGCGATCTTGACATCAGCGATGTGCTGTTGCTACAAGACGGTCACTGCTTTCGTGACGGTATTATTAATTTGTGCCACGCGCCCCGAAATTTCGAAAACCAACATTTCAGCCTGCAAAGCGGTAGCTTCGAGACTTTGGTCAACCTGGCAGATGAAGGCTTGGGCATGACTTTGTTACCGTATCTGAACACCTTGGAGCTTGATGATAGCAAGAAAAAGAACCTAAGATATTTCGAGAAACCGTCACCAGCACGCGAAGTGAGCCTGATCTATCACAAAAACGAATTGAAGATACAGATCACGGAAGCATTGAAAGACGTCATCTCGGCCATTGTCAGAGGTGCCATCGCCTTTCAAGATGTGAAGATCATCAGTCCGTTGAGCAAGAAGTAAAAAGCCCCCCGAAAATCGGAGGGCCGTAAATTATGATTTGATATAAATAAGACTTTGTTGAAGTTCAGGCTTATCGGTTATAAATTGATGAAGCCAATCTTTGAGTTCTTCGATTTCTTCCGGCATCAGTCTAGACATGGCCTTTTCTAATTCTTTACAAAATAACTTTAAGTCAAAACTGACCTTTTTGAGCACTGTTTTAGTGTACTCAAGCATGCTATGAGTCATATTGATATTGTTTAAGTAATTAGTTGTTTTAACGTTTTAACGGTTCATAAAGTTAAACATTAAAGCATCAATTATAGTATCTCGGTCTAGTTAAAAGTTCGCCAAAGTCTTGTTAAACAGCGCATTTTACGGCCTTTAAAGCTTCTGGGGCAGTCGATATGCACCGTTAACAAGTATCTGATGATTACCGTGATATTGACGCCCCAAAACTTTATTATTAGAAACATAGATATGGGCATTTTTACTATTTTTAAACGGGTGATAGACCTTTCGATATTGCACGCATTCTTTTAAAACTCAAAAACACATTTTCCTAAAATGAACAAAACACTGTTTGTCTGTCTCCTCGGGTTATTTTTAATAGGATGTGCATCCACGAAAAAAAAGATTGCCCGCACAACGGATACTGCCCTTGCCTCCCCTTTTTACGACAACCAATTTACGGGATTTCTGGTTTTGGATTCCGATACTAACGACACCCTATACGCTTACAATAGTAAGAAGTATTTTACCCCCGCCAGCAACACCAAAATTTTCACGCTGTACGCGGCTCTTCAATTTTTACCAGCGGAGGTTCCGGCAATAAAATATATAGATCGGATAGACACCCTTTACGTCGAGGGCACGGGAGACCCCTCATTTTTACATCCGTTTATAGAGGACAGTACCGCGCTGAACTTTCTGCGTAGCCATAAAAACATCGCCGTACACCTCAATAATTTTGAAGGGGATGCGTACGGCCCGGGCTGGTCATGGGGCGATTATCAATACTACTATCAACCAGAACGAAGTCCGCTGCCACTATACGGCAATGTGGTGACGCTATTGAATTCAGAGGGACTCAAGGTTACTCCATCCCTTTTTAAGGACAAAGTAATCCCCATCAATTTTGACAGACAGCGTGATTTGGATGCCAACATTTTTTACTACGGAAAATCACGTCGAGACACTGTAGAAATTCCTTTTAAAACGGATTCCACCTTAACCCGACAACTTTTGGAAGATGTTCTTGAGAAAAAAATCACCATTATCGACCGGATGCCATCCGGTGATAAAAGTATTCTGTACGGTCAGCCTTCCGATACCTTATACCGGAGAATGATGCACGAAAGTGACAACATGATAGCGGAGCAGCTACTTTTACTGGCATCCGGTACCCTATCCGACACGCTCAGCAGCGAACGGGTGCGAGATTCCGTTTTGAAAAATCAACTGTCCGCCCTAAGACAACCGCCCCGTTGGGTCGATGGATCGGGATTATCAAGATATAATCTCTTTACGCCTGAGTCTATGGTACATGTACTTCATAAGCTATCCAGGGAAATTCCGAAAGACCGCCTTTTCGCGCTATTTCCCGCAGCAGGGATCTCGGGAACACTGGAAAACTGGTATCCTGATAGCAGCGAACCCTATATTTTCGCCAAATCGGGAAGTTTGAGCAATAATTATTGCATCAGCGGATATTTAATCACCAAATCGGGAAAAACCTTGATATTCAGCTTTATGAACAATCATTACCGGGCCCAGACCTCAGAAGTGAAAAAAAGGATGCAGCGTATTTTTGATGGGATTCGGGATTCGTATTAGGCAGATATATGCTACAGGAAAGAGTATTCATCTAGATAGATACTTTAACAATTTGCCAGTAGATATCGGGAATCGTATGGGTACGAAAACCTAAAACACAAGAGTAAACTTTAGGAATTAACGGCCAACAACGTCCGTTCCATATCGATTCTGGATAGGGGCTTGTCGTAAATGCCCATAATAGCCGGGTGTGCCTTGGCCTGTTGCCGGTCTTTGGCGTTTGAAAAGGCTGAAAGTATGTAAACATCCGTTTTTTTATGTCCCGAGGAAATTTGGGCAAGTACTTCCAAGAATTGCCATCCGGTCATACTAGGCATAATCAGGTCTAAAAAAATGACATCGGGTAGGCTCCGTTCGTCGGATAGGTTTTCGCGATACCGTTGCAAAGCAGTCTCGGCGGCGTCAAAATCTTGAACTTTGGCGTTGCTCTCGGCTTGATCGATGCAGTAGTGGGTAGCAAACAAAGAAACCAGATCATCGTCAATGATCCAGATAACTAATGGCAGGTCAATAACTTGTTCGGTCAATGGTGGTGGTTACAATTTGGCTGGTCGGCCTTGAATTAATGGTCAATTGGTTTGATAGATAATTCATTAACGCCTGAATTTGCATTTAATTGTATCAGACCGTAACGGCCTTGTTCAGGTAGCGTCGAAAAGGAAGAATTTCTTGGTACACCTCTATAACCTTATCCTGAAAATCATCTTGCATCACCTCTTTTTGGGTTACCTGATGGGTCACCGCAAAACTCTTGTGGTTCAATAACTCGATATGTTTATGATCTGAAGGATAACCTTTTGGGGATGTTTTCAGTGGGTCGTCATTTATGAGTCCGCCGAACATTTCCTTAAAGGACTTTTTATCTAAAATCTTTTGGAACTCCTCTCCATTATAATCTATCGCCTCCCGGATGCTTTTCAACACTTTTGTCTTCGGATGCCAATAGCCCCCGCCCAAAAATGATTCACTGGTTCCGATGTGAATATAAAAATCACCAGCCTTGTTCGGATTGTCGAGTCCCGCACCAAAATGGTTTTTGTAGGTCGGTTTGTTCGGGTGGTACATCAAATTGTTATTTATGCGATTTAGCGCCTTTTTTCCCGGTTTAGAAGTATACGTTTTATCTACTTTTTTTAGCTTGGTATTCAGTTCCTCTAGCCAAGATACAAACCAGTCCCGGTTTTCGTGGTACCGTTTTCGGTTATCGTCCATCCAATCTTTGGAATTGTTCTTCTCAAGGTCTCGGAGAAATTCATATACTTTGTGGAAGCTCATAGTTCGATTTTTTGATGTTGGCGATTAGCAATGATAGTCGGCACTTAATTCAAGACCCGGTCAAAGTAAACTCCGCAGTGTATTACTCTTTGAATTCGTAATTTAATAAAATGAAGATGGGCATTGGTGTCGATTAGTACAAAAATGGAATCCAATAACAAGGATTTATGTCAGCTGTAAAGCTCCGATGGTCCCAAGCGCGAGATAGGGTTAAAATCGGTTATCGCCACCCAAAATATCGCCAAGGCCGCCCAGGATACTTCCTTCCCCTTTATCTTTACCGCCCCGTGGAATGGCAGCCAGCACCCGACCGGCCAATCTACTAAAGGGTAGGGATTGAATATAAACCGTTCCCGGACCTTTTAAAGTAGCAAAAAACAGGCCTTCCCCACCGAATATGGTATTTTTGATTCCACCAACAAATTCGATATCATAATCGACGGATTGGGTAAAGCCAACGATACAACCGGTATCTACCTTTAACACCTCGCCCGCGGCCAATTGTTTTTTTGCCAAGGTACCGCCCGCATGCACAAAGG
>JBATUY010000242.1:0-4498 GCA_049671465.1 Pricia sp.
ACCGTCGCCTTCCAGTTTTTGCATGATAAAGCCCTCGCCGCCGAAAAGCCCACGGCCTAATTTTCTCGAAAATTCTATACCGATCGTGACGCCTTGCGCCGCGCAGAGAAAGGCATCCTTTTGGCAAATAAATTTTCCCTGCACCTCCGACAGGTCGATGGTCAATATTTTACCGGGGTAGGGCGAAGCAAAACTGATCTGCTTCTTGCCTTGTCCCGCATTCAGAAAGGCCGTCATAAATAGACTTTCGCCGGTCAGCACCCGTTTTCCAGCAGAAAAAATCTTACCTAGAATTCCTTTTTCCTGATTGGAACCATCACCGAAAATGGTGTCCATCTCTATCCCCGAGTCCATCATCATAAAGCTTCCGGCCTCGGCAACAACCGCTTCTTGTGGGTCCAGTTCAATTTCGACGTACTGCATTTCTTCGCCGTAAATTTGATAATCTATTTCGTGTGCGTTCATAATAATTTTAGTAATAAGCCTGCTCAAACAGCAGGTAGGTTCATATGTCTAGACTTTCTAATTACACGCTATTGGTAACTAAAAATACAGTTTTGTTACAAAATAATAAACAATCCGTTCTGTGATGCTAGCGCTTTGCCCGCACCGTCCACTCAAAATTAAAGGTCGAAACCACCACCCCATCTTCATTGACCCCGACGGATTTCATCCAAAAGGTTTGCCCCTCCCCTGTCGCAACGGTCTTGTCGATGGCTTCTTTGATCATATGCCCGTCTTCACAAGTAAAAGTAATTCGGCCGGTCGCCTTTTTAGAAAAGTTGGCGTTGTTGTTCTGCACCAGCATTGAGATTTTCTTTCCGCTTTCCTTGATTTGATTGATGACCATCGCGCCCGTGCTAAGCTCCGCGGCCATCCCTTGCACCGCCCAAAACATGGAATTAAACGGATTCTGGTTCCGCCAGCCGTGCTTGACGGTGACCACACATTGCTGCTCGGTAATCGAGTTTACGCGAACGCCCATCCACCAAGCGGCAGGTAATTTGAAGAAAGTGAAAGTATTGAATTTTCCTGCTGTAACGCCCATAGTCTTTGTGGTTTTGCCCAAAAGTAGCTAAAATATACTTAGTCATAAATGTTAATTATATATTAAATTTTAGTACTTTGTTTTGCATAGTACCTTCTTTTAGATATATATTTGCATAAGAAACTAATAGCCAATGGAAACTACGCTGACAAAACACGAACGAAATTTAGGGGCGGCCATACATGCATCTACCTTTACAAAATTTTTTATTCCGTTCGGGAATTTTATAATTCCCCTTGTATTATGGACGGCCAATAAAAAAGAATACGAGTTTGTAGACCATAACGGGAAACAGGCGCTCAACTTTCAGATCAGCCTGCTCCTCTACTCTATCGCACTCGGCTTCATAAGCATCCCATTTTTTATCGGATTTTTTCCGGATATCTTCGATTTGGGTTTTTTCGGATTTGACCGACTGAACAATTATAACAACCTGAACTTTCACTTTGATAGCGACCATTGGAATTTCGGTTCATGGCTGCTGCCTTTGGGTATTGCGGGCTTGATTCAAGGAGCGCTTTTTGTAATCAACATTGTCTATACGATACTGGCGACCATCCGCACCAACGAAGGGCAGGTATTCGAATATCCTATAACCATAAAATTCATTAAATAGGATACTATCCATCCTATACCTATATAATTATAAATACTAATCCAACGGGTACTCATCACACCCTTTAAATCACAAAAGGAGTTTATTCATCATCCGATATACGTCGGAACAAAAAACGAACACCGAAACCCTAAAACGTCAGGGCGGTACAAGCAGTCAAACTATGCAGACACATACGGAAAAACAACGGCCGCGTTCCCCCGAAACAGCGGAACTGCATAAAAAGCGAAAACATATTATGAACGTAGAAAATACAAAAGCGCAAATGCGCAAAGGCGTGCTCGAGTACTGCATCCTCTCCATTCTAAATGGCAAGGATAAGTATACTTCCGAGATTCTTGATACCCTAAAGGATGCCAAGATGCTCGTGGTCGAGGGTACCATTTATCCCCTCTTGACCCGATTGAAAAATGCAGGACTCCTCAGCTACCGCTGGGAAGAATCGAGCTCCGGGCCACCACGAAAATACTATGCACTGACCGAAACGGGCATCCTATTCCTTAAGGAACTGGACAGCACTTGGGACGAGCTTCGAACGGCCACCAATCTGGTCACGCAGAACAAATAACCGATAAACCGTCAATTAACGAATACATAATCTAAACCCCGAGCTTCGATTGCGCTCAGCATGAAAAGTCAGGGTAAATCATCAAGAAAATGAACAAAACAGTCAATATAAACCTAGCAAATCGGCTCTTTCATATCGACGAGGGCGCCTACCTAAAGATGCAACGCTATCTTGAATCCGTCAAGCGCTCGTTCGCCAATACGACCGGAAGCGATGAGATTCTAGCCGATATCGAGGCCCGTATCGCCGAACTTTTCTACGAGAAACTCGAAAACGAACGGCAGGTCATCACCCAAAAAGAGGTCGATGCCGTTATCACGATCATGGGGCAGCCCGAGGACTACATTGTTGACGAAGATATTTTTGAGGATGAGCCACAAGCGACCCAACCTAGCGCGGAGCCTCGAAGGCCTAAAAAGCTCTACCGCGATACCGACCAGAAATATGTTGCGGGCGTCTCTTCGGGGCTGGCCCATTATTTTAAGATCGACCCCTTGTGGGTGCGGTTGCTATGGATCGTTCTGACCATTGGCTCCGGCGGAAGTTTTATTCTGGTCTACGGATTACTTTGGCTCTTGATTCCCGAAGCGGTAACCACCTCTGAAAAACTAGACATGCGGGGGGAGGATATCAACATCAGCAATATAGAACGTAAGGTCAAGGAAGGCTTTGATGATGTTGCCCAAAAAATCAAGAACGTCGATTACGAAGGGGTCGGGAACAAGGTGAAGAGCAGCGGTAAAACCTTCTTCGATACCATTGGCGATGTCATTCTCTTCATTTTTAAAATCATCGGAAAGTTTATCGGTATCTTGTTGATCATCATTGGCGCCTCTACTATTATCGGTCTTTTTATTGGTATGGTCACCGTAGGTATCGCCGATGCCGTACATATTCCCGGACTCGATTTTTACCATATCATAGATGCCAGCAACATGCCGATATGGTTTGTATCGCTCTTAGGCTTTTTTGCCATCGGAATTCCCTTTTTCTTTTTGCTGTATTTGGGACTGAAAATTTTGGTCAACAACCTGAAATCCATCGGGCGAATCGCCAAGTTCTCTTTGCTTGGGCTGTGGTTGATATCCCTAATCTTGCTTATTGTATTCGGGGTACGACAAGCGACGGCGCGGGCGTATTCCGATGCGGTAGAAGTGGAAGAAAACCTGGTTTTTCAGGACTTGAACGACACCTTGAGCATCGATATCGCATCTTACGATAGGGCGTATAGAAATATGCGAACCGTTAAAATGGGCGATGGCAGTATTCTGAGCCGTAACGAAGCGGGCGAAGAAGTTATCGTGTTAGACGATATCGATTTTTATCTTGAAAAGTCCAGAGATTCCTTGGCCCATATCGAAATTATAAAAGAATCTGACGGACCGTCGTTCGATAGGGCCGAAGCCTTGGCGGATGCCATTAACTATGATTACAGCATCGAAAAAAATACCCTGTTCCTAAACGATTTTATCACCACGGCCCGGAAAAACAAAATGATGGATCAAGAGGTACGCGTCAATCTAAGGCTTCCAGTGGGTACTATACTTAAGTTCAACAATGCATCCGATTACCGTTGCTGGCGTTTTCATTTTGATAATAATAGAAATTTGGAAGGATGTGATTTACAGGATTTCATTTGGAAGGTCGGCCCCGATGGCGAACTAAAATGTCAGGAATGTCCGGAACTGGAAGAAGCGAATGACCCGAAAAACAATAATATTTCCATCGATGAGAACGGTATCAACATCGATATCCAAGAAAACGGCGAATCTTTCAAATTAAAAATCAATGAAGACGGTATCAAGCTAAAGGCCAAGGAAAACGAAAACGACGGGGACAACGAAATTAATATCGACCGGGATGGTGTTGACATAAATTTACAGGAAGATGGCGATTCGTTGGACTGAATTAACAACAATCCAGCAACGAAATTCGACAGCTGGGCGTAAAATACTATCCCAAAATAATAATTTGAGGCACTTTTACATCAATCAATAAACAATCATTTACTAATGCTGAACAAAATATCGGGATTTGATGAAACTCCCGAATTCTGGATCAGCCTAAAAACAACAGTCATGACAACACTAATACGTATTGCAGTAGCTGCATTGGCAGCCTTACTTTTATCCTCCTGTAACTTCGATATCAACCTCGGGGATTTCACGACCGGTAAAAAAGGAAACGGTAAGGTCGTTAACGAGACCCGTAAAATTACTGAAGATTTCACTGAAGTTTCCGCCTCCGAAGGCCTGATGGTCTACGT
>JBATUY010000243.1:0-11130 GCA_049671465.1 Pricia sp.
GTAAAAAGGATGATGTTGATAACTGTCAAGATTGCGAGGCGTCAAATTCAGCTGATTTTGAAATCTGTGAAGAGGATGGTAAAATTTTCGTTGACGGCACAGAAATTCCCGAAGCGGAGGGTCTTTCTTTAGAACGGGCCATCAGTATACTTGAAACCGATTCGGAATTCGAGGATCTTTCCTGTAGATAAGCTATTTCGGCCCTTGCAGTCCCTTAGTATTTGGCATCCCGTCCTATCCGTATATTTCCTTAGATCTGAAGGTTATGGAAGATACGGTTCAAAAACCCGATGATTTTATCAACAGCAACACCGACTTTTCAAAGCTGATAGCTGCTTTGAAAAAGGGGTTTGCTTCCGAAGAAATCTCGGTGCCCATGCGCCATCATTACGATTTTCCAATCCCCGATGTGGGGGCCGATTCTACGCTCTTGTTAATTCCCGCATGGCATTCGGGAAAGGTGGCGGGGGTCAAGATCGCTACGGTAAGTTTGGAAAACGGGCGCTTCGATTTGCCTTCCATTCAGGCGGTCTATGTTTTTATGGATGCCTTAAATACCAACGATGAAGGCCATTCATAGGTTTAGAAAATAAATTCGAATCGGCCAGCCCCATCACGTATGAAAGCATCATGGAGATGCACGATTTCGTAATCGGCCCGAATGAAACGATGTAGGACCTGTTTAATTTATGCTGAGCTTGAAAATTACAAAATGGTACTCAAATAGTAATCTTTTCCATCTCCAAGACCGGATTTTTCAACGCATAATTGAACACCAGCGCCCCGATTTCCTTTATCGGTTCATAAAGCACGGACTGCTCCATACTTTCGTCCTTGACCAATCCGGCCGAAGTGTTGACCCTGTCGAAGAACACCAAGAGTGCACCAAGGATCACGGCTACCTTGACCACTCCAAAGATACCGCCTGCCAAGCGGTTCAGCCATCCGAGCATGGCGAAACTGGCGATTTTAGTTAGTAATTTGGCTAGAATGTTAACGACAAGTATAATAAGGATGAAAGTGATGACAAAGGCGGTCAAATTGATATACCGTTCCTCCCAATCCATATTTTGAGAGAGGTAATCCCCTGCGTAATAGGAAAAATGAATGGCGCCGTAGATACCGGCAATCAGGGCCACGATCGAGGCGAGTTCGATTATGAGTCCGTTTTTGAGGCCTTTCCACAGGCCCCAAACGAGCAATACTCCCAAAATGATGTCCAAGAAGCTCATCGGTAATGCGTTTGGACAAAAGTAGTATTTTGATTTGTACCTTTATCGCTTTTTCGGGGGAAGGATTTCTCACTAAGAATCGATACTGTTATGGCAAGGGACGAACAACTAAAAAAACATTGGCAGGAGTTGGTGGAAAAACTTTCCGCCCAATTCGCCGACGGCGACCCTTTAGAACTGGATGCCATCATCTACCTGGTCGGTGTTCAAGAACTCGGGCAACACCATAGAACGTTCAAGAAAGACCACAAGCTCGACCTGATGCATATCGCCATTTGCCGATTGCTGGAACCCTACGACTATTACGAATTCGAATTTTTTGACGAAGAGGGATGGCCGCATTACGCTATTAAAGAAGAGTTGCCCACCTTGAAGGCAGGGGAGCAGTCAGTATTGATGAAGGAGGCGATTGTTGGGTATTTTTTGGAACGGGAGTATATTAGTTGAGGTAATGCAAAACTCCATGTCACATGCCCTACCCTATTACGCCGTAATCTTCAGTTCAGCCCGAACCGATGGCGACAATGGCTACTCTGAAATGGCCGATAGAATGGAAGCATTGGCCAAACAACAACCGGGTTATTTAGGCATCGAAAGTGCGAGAGACAACATCGGCATTACGGTCAGCTATTGGAAAAGCCTGGAAGCGATTGCCATCTGGAAAGCCAATACCGACCATCTCTTTGCCCAACGAAAAGGAAAAACCGATTGGTATACATGGTACAAGGTTAGAATTTGTCTGGTGGAGCGGGAATATGATTTTAGCGGTACAAACACCTTCTGAATTGTCATGTCGGGCTTTCTGAAAAAACATCCCAAAAAACTGATTTTCATCGCGATTTTGGTGATTGCATACTACTTCTGCCTTTCAAAGCAATTATTCGATTCCCCGACCGCTACGGTAGTCGAAAGTCGGCAGGGCGCGTTATTAGGTGCTTTAATCGCCGATGACGGGCAATGGCGGTTTCCGGCGGTGGATAGTGTCCCGCAAAAGTTCAAGACCTGCCTGTTGCAGTTCGAGGATGCCTACTTCTACAAACATCCAGGATTTAATCCGGTTTCGATGGGAAAAGCTTTCGCGGCGAACATCTCGGCGGGAAATACCGTTCGGGGCGGAAGTACAATTACCCAACAGGTCATCCGGCTTTCAAGGGACGGGAAAAAACGTTCCTATTTTGAAAAGGCGGTCGAATTGGTCTTGGCAACGCGGTTGGAACTGCGGGAATCAAAAGAGGATATTCTTAAATTATACGCTAGTCACGCGCCTTTCGGGGGAAACGTGGTCGGCCTCGATGTCGCAGCTTGGCGGTATTTCGGATTGCGGCCAAATCAACTTTCGTGGGCCGAAGCGGCTACCTTGGCCGTGCTGCCTAATGCACCAAGCCTGATATACCC
This sequence comes from Pricia sp., assembly GCA_049671465.1. Lineage (GTDB taxonomy): Bacteria > Bacteroidota > Bacteroidia > Flavobacteriales > Flavobacteriaceae > Pricia. Next base: position 2,628 of record JBATUY010000243.1, read on the forward strand.
CGGGAAAAATCAATCCAAATTATTGGCCAAGCGTAATGGCCTGTTGAAAAAATTGCTGAGCGAAAATCTGATAGATGCTACCACGTACGAGCTGGCCCTGCTCGAGCAGCTACCGCAGAAACCTTATCCCCTGCCCAAAACAGCACAACATTTCGTGCAATATATGGCCAAAACCCAACGCGGAAAGCGTATTTCAAGTACCCTTGACGAAAACCTACAGCGCAATGTCAACGCGATAATCCAAAAATACCATCAAAATCTCCGGCAGAACCAGGTGCACAACGCGGCAGTTCTGGTCATGGATGTAAAGACCCGCGAAGTTCTGTCTTATGTCGGCAATACCCAAACGACCAAAGACCATCAAAAGGATGTCGATATGGTGCAGGCGATCCGCAGCACCGGCAGTACGATAAAACCCTTTTTGTATGCCGCCATGTTGGATGCAGGGGAACTACTGCCCGATATGCTAGTGCCCGACGTGCCGACCCAGATTGCGGGCTACACTCCGGAGAATTTCAACGAGGAATATAGTGGTGCGGTAGCCGCAAAAAATGCCTTGGCTCGTTCGCTGAATATTCCAGCCGTACGTTTGTTACAGCAATACGGACTCGAAAAGTTCCGCGACCAATTGGATGCTTTTCAGTTGCAAGGCCTTAACAAACCGGCCGACCATTACGGACTGACCTTGATCCTCGGTGGCGCGGAAAGCAATCTTTGGGACCTTTGTAAAACCTATGCGAATCTGGCCTCGACCGTGAACCATTTTAACCAAACCTCGAGCGAATATTTTGAAAAGGAGTTTGCGGAACCCATCCTAGAAACCGACCAAGCGGTCGATTTCGGCATAAAGTCAATCGAAAAGACCCTGTTCGATGCGGGCAGTATTTACCTCACTTTCGAAGCCATGAAGGAGGTAAACCGACCCGAGGGCGATGAATCTTGGCAGTTCTACGATAGTAGCAAGCAGATCGCCTGGAAGACCGGCACCAGTTTTGGGAACAAAGATGCCTGGGCCATCGGTGTTACGACCGACCATGTAGTCGGAATCTGGGCAGGTAATGCCGATGGGGAGGGGCGACCCAATGTAACGGGAGTGAACAGTGCGGCGCCCGTTCTATTCGATGTTTTTGATGTTCTTCCGGCATCGAAATGGTTCTTGAAGCCCCTAGATGAATTTGTAGATATCGAGGTCTGCGCTGAAAGTGGCTATTTGGCTTCGGATGCCTGTCCGACGAAAACCACATCCATCCCGAACAAAAAAAATTATGTCAAAGCCTGTGATTACCATCATCTCTTTCAATTGGATGAAAACCGACAATTCCGGGTGAATTCTTCTTGCGCCGATCTATCCGAAACCGTATCGCAATCTTGGTTTACGCTACCGCCTTTGATGGAGTTCTATTACAAACGAACGCATCCGACCTATAAAACACTGCCACCTTTTCGCGAAGATTGCCAAGGTACGAATGCGCCGCCCATGGAATTTATTTATCCCAAAAACGGAAGCCGTATATCATTGCCCAAAAATTTCGAGGGCAAGACCAATGAGGTGGTATTGAAACTGGCCCACGCCCGACCCGAGACCTTGGTCTATTGGTATCTCGACGAAAACTTTGTACTCCAAACCCGGAATTTTCATGAAATCGGCATCGTGGCATCCAAAGGGCCGCATAATATCACCGTCATCGATGCATTAGGGAACGAGGTTTCGGTGAGCGTTACTATCGAGTAGTTGGCATACGGAAATTTTAATCCTATATTTAAAGGATTATTTTAAATCGGTTTTACCTTAATATATCCATCATGAACTACATCATCTCACTAGACCAAGGTACCACCAGCTCCCGCGCCCTGCTCGTCGACGAAAAAGGGCAGATACGGGCCATGGTACAAAAGGAATTCAAACAGATCTTTCCGAAATCGGGATGGGTGGAGCATGACCCCATGGAGATTTTAGAAACCCAGATGGGTGTACTTGCCGAATTAATCAAAAATGAAAAGGTCGCAGTAGGGGACATCAAGGCCATAGGCATTACCAACCAGCGGGAAACCACTGTGGTATGGGATAAAAAAACAGGAAAGCCCGTTTACAACGCCATCGTTTGGCAAGACAAGCGCACCGCCGATATCTGCGAGCACCTCAAGAAAACCGGATTGACCGAACACGTGCGAAAAACTACGGGACTGGTCATAGACTCGTATTTCGCGGGTACCAAGGTCAAATGGATCTTGGATAATGTAGATGGCGCCCGTAAAAAAGCGGAAAACGGGGACCTGCTCATGGGCACCATCGACACTTGGCTCGTTTGGAACATGACAGAAAAGAAACATCATGTGACCGACTACACTAACGCGAGTCGCACCATGGTCTACGATATCGTAAATCTGAAGTGGGACGACAAACTGCTAAAAGCCCTCGGCATACCAGAACTAATGCTTCCGGAAGTAAAACCTTCGGCGCATCATTTTGGGGATTATGATTTGGACGGTACGAAAATTCCGATCGCCGGAATTGCAGGGGATCAGCAGGCCGCGCTCTTCGGGCAAGCCTGTTTTAAAAAAGGGACTGCGAAAAATACCTATGGAACGGGATGTTTTATGCTGATGAACACCGGTACCGAACCCCAATTCTCCAAAAACGGACTGCTGACCACCATCGCCTACGGGCTTGACGGCAAGGTACACTACGCCCTCGAAGGCAGTATTTTTATCGCCGGGGCCGCCATTCAATGGCTCCGCGACGGATTGGAACTGATCGATGACGCCAAGGAGACCGAGGCGCTGGCCGATTCGGTCGAGGGCGAAAACCCGGTCTACGTCGTACCCGCCTTCGCCGGCCTCGGTGCCCCGTATTGGGACATGTACGCTCGCGGTGCCATATTCGGCCTGACCCGCGACACCGGAAAAGCGCATCTCGCAAAGGCCACCTTAGAAGCCCTGGCCTATCAGACCAAAGACATTTTAAAGGCTATGGAAGACGATTCGGGCATACAGCTCAAAAACCTGCGCGTCGACGGCGGGGCATGCGCCAACAACCACCTGATGCAGTTTCAGGCGGATATTTTGGATTCGGAAGTCCATCGGCCCGAAGTCATCGAATCCACCGCCATGGGCGCCGCCTTTTTAGCCGGTATTCAAGTGGGGCTCTGGAAACAGGAAGATGTCGATCAAAACCGCCCGATGAACCGGATTTTCAAGCCGACCTTCGACCGCGTGAAACGAAAGCGGCTATACACGAAATGGCAGAAAGCGGTGGAGCGCACTAAAGGTTGGGAAGAGCAGTAAGAGCATCCTAGTGCTGGTTTAGTCCATCCTTATATAACTACAACCCCATGCTAGCTGATACATCCCATTAATAATTACTTCTATTTCAGAAGGTTTGTAACGTCCTTTTTAGAGAGGCACATCCTTATATAGTCATCGCATCAAAATTCACTCCTAAAATGACCTGCTTTTCAAGTGGGTTTTACTATTTTGCATCTTATGTACGGAAAAATAAAAGAACATCTACAGAACGAGCTCGACCAGATCAAAGAAGACGGTCTCTTTAAAAAGGAACGCATCATTACCTCCCCCCAAGATGCGGTCATCAAAATCTCGACCGGCGAGGAAGTCATCAATTTTTGCTCGAACAATTACTTGGGACTATCATCGCATCCGGAAGTCATTCAGGCGGCAAAGGATACCATGGACTCCCATGGATTCGGCATGTCATCGGTTCGCTTTATCTGTGGTACGCAGGACATCCATAAAGAACTGGAAAAAAAGATAGCCGATTTTTACGGTACGGAGGATACTATATTATATGCTGCCGCATTCGACGCCAACGGTGGGGTTTTCGAACCCTTGCTCACCAAAGAGGATGCCATCATATCGGACTCGCTGAACCACGCCTCGATCATAGACGGCGTTCGGCTCTGCAAGGCCATGCGCTACAGGTACGCCAATAGCGATATGGCCGACCTCGAAAAACAATTGAAGCAAGCCAATGAAGATAACGCCCGCTTTAAGGTAATCGTTACCGACGGCGTTTTCTCCATGGATGGTTTGGTAGCGCCTTTGGATGACATCTGCGACCTGGCCGAGAAATATGATGCGATGGTCTTAATCGACGATTGCCACGCTACCGGCTTTATCGGGGAGACGGGTCGCGGCACTTTAGAGGAAAAAGGCGTAACGGACCGTATCGATATCATTACCGGTACGCTCGGAAAAACCATGGGCGGCGCTATGGGCGGATATACCACAGGTAAAAAGGAAATTATCGAAATACTGCGCCAACGTTCTCGGCCCTACCTCTTTTCGAATTCCCTCGCCCCCGCCATTGTCGGTGCATCTATTAAAGTATTCGAACTGCTTGACAAAGACACTTCTTTAATCCAAACCCTCAAGGAAAACACCGCCTACTTCAAGAAAGGGCTAAAAGATGCTGGTTTTGATATCATAGACGGTGAGTCTGCCATAGTACCCGTCATGCTCTACGATGCCAAGCTTGCCCAAGAAATGGCTAGCCGATTATTGGAAAAGGGTATCTACGTCATCGGATTCTTCTATCCGGTAGTACCGAAAGAGAAAGCCCGCATACGCGTTCAATTGTCCGCAGCCCATAAACAGGAGCATTTAGACAAGGCCATCGAAGCTTTTATCGATGTTGGCAAAGCACTGAAAATCGTTTAACAGCACGTTTTGTTCCATAAAAAGCGTTAAAAATATTTAAAGATTGATTTTGTTAATAATGTTTAACAACTTACATTTGCAGCTAATAAACACTTAAACTTAAAAATTTGAACATGAAACACCTTAGCAAATTAATGGTTGCCGCCCTGCTTTTCGTAGGCATTGGCAGCATGCAAGCGCAAGACGAAAATAACCCTTGGCAGGTTAGTTTTGGGGTAAATGCCATTGACGTATATCCGTCAAACGATGACAATTTCCCGACGCAAACAAGCACTTTTGGTGACGAGTACTTTAATGCTAGTGATCACTGGAACATTCTTCCTTCCATTTCCTACATAGGCGTTTCCCGCTCTGTAGGCGATAATTTGTCAGTTGGTGTTCGCGGATCTTTGAACAAAATCGACAAATTGGGTGACGTTAGCGTTGACGATTTGTCTCATTACGCATTAGACGGTACCGTCAAATATGCTTTTGCTCCCGAATTCATTCTAGATCCATTCATTGAAATAGGTGGTGGATATACTTGGATTGACGAAATTGGTGCCGGTACCGTAAACGCCGGTTTTGGTTTTAACCTATGGTTTACCGAAAACATCGGTTTGACGCTACAGACAGGTTACAAGCATGCCTTCGAAGATTACGGCCGTCGACATTTCCAGCATATGGCTGGTATCGCAGTTAAATTTGGTGGAACCGACACTGATGGTGACGGTATTTACGATAAAGACGATGCTTGTCCAGAAGTTGCTGGTCTAGAAGCGTTCAACGGTTGCCCTGATTCTGATGGCGACGGTATCGAAGATAGCAAGGACGAGTGCCCGAACGAAGCAGGCTCTGCCGAAATGAACGGTTGTCCCGATGCTGATGGTGACGGAGTTGCCGACAAAGATGACAAATGTCCTAACGAAGCTGGTGTAGCTAATTTAGCTGGATGTCCTGATGCTGATGGCGACGGAGTTGCCGATGGTGACGATGAGTGTCCGAACGAAGCAGGACCTGCCGAGAACAAAGGATGCCCATGGCCTGATACTGATGGTGACGGCGTATTGGACAAAGATGATAAGTGTGTTGACGTAGCTGGTACAGTAGCCAATGATGGTTGCCCAGAAGTTACCGAAGAAGTTCAGAAGCAATTGAACGAATATGCACGAACCATTAACTTTGATACCGGTAAATCTTCTATCAAAGCTGAGTCTACTTCAGTAATGGTCGATATCATCCAAATCTTGAACGAGTATCCTGGCGCTAAGTTTACCGTTGAAGGTCATACTGATAGCACTGGTAGTGATAAATTGAACAAAAGTCTATCTGAGTCTAGAGCACTTTCAGTAAAAGAGTTCTTGGTAGACAAAGGTATTCAAGAGTTCAGACTATCTGCCATCGGTTACGGTGAAGAGAAGCCTATCGCTACTAATGATACTAGGGCAGGTAGAGCAGAAAACAGAAGAGTTGAAATCAACTTGGTAAAAGAGTAGATTAATCCACTATAAATAACGGGAAAGCCTCGACGGAATCGTCGGGGCTTTTTTTATTTTTGTTTATGCAAAGTTTTCTAGAGGAAGTAGTCGATAAGATTAAAGTAAAGTACGAAGCTCTAGATGACCTCATCTTTGTACTACCCAGTAAACGGGCGGGAACTTTTCTGAAAAATGCTTTAGCCAGGGATACAAACAAAACTATTTTTGCCCCCGATATTTATAGTATCGAAACCTTTATCGAAAAAATTTCGGGACTGTCCTACGCCACTCAGACACAACAATTATTCCATCTCTATCAAACCTACCGAGACCAAACCCCACAAAACCCAGATAACTTTTATTCATTTTCAAAATGGGGGCAAACCCTATTGCAGGATATCAATGAAATAGACCGCTATTTGGTCAATGCCCCTAAGCTATTTGACAACTTATCGGCTATTCAAGAACTCGATCATTGGTCATTACAATCGGAAAAGACCCAAATGATGAAAGACCATCTTACGTTCTGGAACAATTTGGCTCCTCTATATAAAGACTTCAACACCTCCCTGCTTGAACAAAATCTTGGCCATCAGGGCCTAGTGTATCGTAAAGCCTGTGAAAACCTTGAATCTTATCTGACGACACAACCTGATAAGATTTTTATTTTTTTGGGCTTCAATGCCCTGAACACGGCCGAAAGTCAAATTATACAACATATACTGGAACAGCGTTCCTCCGAAATTTATTGGGACATCGATGCCTATTTTTTACAGGATGACGTTCACGACGCCAGCTATTTCATTCGACAACATCATAAAAAATGGCCCTATTTGGTCAAAAATGGCCTAGATGGTATAAGCGAAAACTATCTCGCGGAAAAAAACATCAAAATTATCGGGGTACCTAAAAATGTTTCGCAAGCAAAGTATACGGGTCAATTGTTACAAAATTTACTTCAAGAAAAACCCAATCAACTTAAAAGGACAGCGGTCGTACTCGGCGACGAGACCTTATTGAATCCTATTCTCAATGCGGTGCCCGAAACGGTGGCCGCGGTAAACATCACGATGGGCTATCCCTTGGGAAAAACGGCCTTAGCCGATTTCTTCGATAAATTTATAAGCTTATGTCAATCCCGCACGGTTCATGGGTGGTACTACGCCGAAGTTCTCGGGCTTTTGGCACTGCCAAGCGCGCATACGCTCATCAATCGCGAAAGTCGTACGGATGTCGCACAGATTATTGAAACCATCAAAAGGAAGAACTGGACCTACATCGACACTTCGAAATTATCGAAAATCGTTGGAAAGGAACGCGAAGCGATTGCCCTATTATTTCCTGTCGAAACGCCCAATCCACAACAGCTCATAGCGTTGGCGCTCAAAATTATCGGCAAGCTCAAAAACATCCGTCAAAACGAGAACAATCTTTTGGCACTGGAGTACCTCTATCGGTTCTATGAACTTTTCAACCAACTCGATGAGATGGTCAAATCGCACGATTTCATCAAAGACTTAAAATCTTTTCAAAGTCTATACCGGGATCTGCTATCTTCCGAAACTTTAGACTTTCAGGGAGAACCCTTAGAAGGCTTACAAGTTATGGGCATGCTTGAAAGCCGTAATCTCGATTTTGAAACGGTCATTATCACTTCTGTCAACGAAGGAATCTTACCTTCGGGGAAATCAAACAACTCCTTTATTCCGTTCGACCTTAAAATCTTTTCGGGCTTACCTACGTACAAGGAAAAAGATGCGGTCTATACCTATCACTTTTATCGATTGCTGCAACGCGCCAAGAATGTGTACATATTATACAGTACCGAACCCGACGACGGGCTAGGAGGGGGCGAGCGCAGTAGATTGATTAATCAATTGTTGACCGACGAAAACAAGATTTCCGATATTACAGAGACCTATGCCTCTGCTTGCATATCCCCTACCCTAAAAAGCTTAGAACAAATTAAAAAAGATGCGGCGTTACTCGACCGCATTGCCGAACACGCTGCCAACGGCTTTTCACCGACTTCACTGAGCAACTACATTCGCAATCCCATCGATTTTTACAAACGGAATCTCTTGGGCATTAACGATGTCATGGAGGTCGAAGAAACGGTAGCCGCTAACACCTTCGGTACCATCGTTCACGATACCCTTGAAGATCTATATCGGCCTTTTATCGGTAAAATTTTGACCGAAGAACACCTGTCTGCCGCGAACAGTAAAATTGACAGTCTGGTAAATCATCATTTCTCGAAAAGTTATGGGGACGGCGATATTTCTAGAGGAAAAAATCTTATAGCGCTCCATGTGGCCAGAAGGTACATCGAGAATTTTATCGCCTTGGAAATGGAGGAAGTCAAAAAC
>JBATUY010000244.1:0-4890 GCA_049671465.1 Pricia sp.
AACAATTCGATAGGGAAATTAAAATAAGGGATTTTGTAATTGCAGGGGAGGACAGAAAATTCTACCCGGCTCAGGTGACCCTAAACGCAGACCAATCCATAACGGTTCAAAGTGAGAAGGTCATTCACCCGTTCGCCGTGAGGTATGGTTTTGTGGATTGTCTGGAAGGATCACTTTTTAGCAAAGCAGGATTGCCGGTTTCACTGTTTAGGACGGACTCGTGGGAGAAATAGGGAACGTAGTAACAGTAATTGATGCAAATAATGCGAATGAAAAAATGGCATATTTTACAAAGGACAAGCGTACCACTAACAGAAACGCTTCGATCGATACCCCAGGTAAAACCCTAAAAAACGCATTCGTCATGAAACACCATTGTTATTGCCCCGGTTTCTGTAGACTTCTTTTTGTTATTTTTTTCGCTTTTAGCGGTACTTCCTGTAAATTGGAACAGAAAGAGTCCCGACCTACCACGGAAGCCGACCGACCCAACATCCTGTTTATCGCAGTTGACGACCTGCGTCCCGAACTCCGTTGTTACGGGGCAGAGCATATCCAATCGCCCCACATCGACAAATTGGCCGCCGAGAGCACTCTTTTTGAACGGGCCTACTGCAATATCCCCGTTTGCGGGGCTTCGCGGGCGAGTATTTTAACCGGATTACGGCCTACTCGCCAGCGATTTGTCGACTATAGCACTTGGAAAAGCAAGGAGGTTCCCAACGTGGCATCCCTGCCCATGATTTTCAAGAACAACGATTACGAAACCATTAGCAACGGCAAGGTCTATCATCATGAGGAAGACGATAGCCTGGCTTGGGACGAAGTTTGGCGACCTAGTGGAAATATCAGGGATTATATCACCGATAAAAATATCGAACTGAACAATAGAGGCGAAGGTCTTCGGGGAAATTCCATGGAACGCACCGCAGCGCACGATACGGCCTATTTCGATGGAAAAATTGCGAGTAAGGGCATTCGGGACCTCCAAAAGCTCAAGGAGACCGGTGAACCATTTTTTCTCGCTTTAGGTTTCATGAAGCCTCATCTTCCCTTCAATGCTCCTGAACGATACTGGTCGCTTTATGATTCGCTGGATATCTCCATGCCTGCCAACTATGCCCAGCCCGAAAATTTGCCCAACGAGGCCTATCACAATTTTGGCGAACTTAGAACCTATAACGATATTCCCAAAAAAGGGAATCTCGAACGGTCAAAGGAATTGGAACTGCTACAAGGCTATTATGCCAGTGTCAGCTATATCGATGCCCAAATCGGACGGGTTTTACAAAGTCTTCAGGACCTCGAATTGAATGACAATACCATTGTAGTGCTCTGGGGCGATCACGGCTATAATCTGGCAAACCATAAAATGTGGTGCAAACACTGCACGTTCGAGACCTCCATGCACGTGCCGCTTTTGATAAAAGTGCCGAACATGAAGACCGTAGGAACTACCGAGTCCATTGCGGAGTTTATCGATGTGTATCCCACTTTATGCGAACTGACCGGTATCGAGCCTCCCAGTCATCTCGAAGGCGAAAGTTTGGTGCCACTGCTAAAGGGGGAGACCAGGCAAAAAAACTATGCCGTTTCCAAGTTTAAGGATGCCGTTGCCCTGATCGATGGCAATTTGTTCTATACCGAATGGACGGATGATAAAGGGGGGCCCTATGCCCGAATGTTATTCGACCATGCTACGGATTCCCTCGAACTGAACAATCTGGCCGAGCAAGAGCAGTATCAGGATACCGTATCCAAATTGGCCGCCGAACTACGTAGGCGATGGGGCGATGACTTTTTAAAGGATTCGAAAGCAAAATAAAAAGACCACTACGGATCTTAAATCCATAGTGGTCAATTTTAAGATGAAATCAATACAATTGATTGATGCTATGTTACCTACTTCTTGATAAAATTTCGGACCTCTTTATAATTTGAATCATCGACTATTTCAATAAAATAGGTTGCCGGAGGTAGGTCTGAGACCTCTATGCGCCCGGAAGTTCCAAACTTCAACTTTTGTCCGGCCGCATTGTATATGACATACGATTTCATGGCACGATCATTTAAGGATACTTCGATTACATCGGTGGTGGGATTGGGGAATACCGATATTCCGTCGCTTGTCTCGCTTTGTTGGGCATCGGCTAGAGATGCTTTCGCCGCCGTCGTAGCAAATTCCTTTGATGATGCCCTAGATGGTTCAATAGTTTGTACCTCGCTCCAATCCGTAAAGGTCCGGGCATCCTGGCAGTAGGTTTTTACCTGATACTCATAACGAAATCGTTCGAATAAACCGCTTAGGACTACCTCTGGAGCCCTTGAAAAGCGACTGCGCCAGAAGGGAAATTTATCGGCCCGACGATAGCGTATTAAATAGAACTTGGCATCGAACACCTCGTTCCATTGCAGTTTGGCACGCCATCGGTTCAGTATAGAATAACTGAAGTCGGTAGGGGCGGCGCAAGCCTCCTGCTGCGGTTCGGGTAAGACCAAATCGGCCGGGAGTGCCGCTTCACCACCTTCACCGGGGGTGAATGCGCCGGTATGATTTACCGCAATGTAGTCGTAACAAGCTCCATAATCTTCACCACCTGCACGTCCGATTTCCAGATATTTGCTCGAGGTCACCTGTTCACTGGGAAAGGAACCGAATGCCATCGGGTTCTCGTCAAGATATACGCTAGTGACCATGCCCTCTCCGACCGTGGGATTTTCGCTGTAGGTAACCCTGACGGTATGGAACTCATTGTCATCCCAAAAACCTTCGGGGAATTCGACTTCCGGATCTTCCGGGGAGCTTTCGAACTTGATAGTGGAGCTATTGATTCGTAGTTTTTGCCTCCATCCGAGTCCGCGAAATTCGATATAGGTAATGTTGTCATTGCCTTCCGTTGGGTGTATTCTAGTGACCAAGGTCGTTTCCCCATCCCCGATTTCGGTGTAGCGCCAACGATAATTGGAATTTCCATCTTCTTTCGGCCCGGATAGAAAGCAGTAGGCATTGTTGCCAGTTTCGTCGCCGATGGCGCGCACTTCATTCACCGCTACCGTGCTAAGGTCCGTGTCGAAAATAAAAAACTGTGGGGCCTCTATTTCAGGCCGGGCGTGACCACGTGCTACATCCCAATTGCCATCGTCGGTTTCCACTAAGGTGGAGAAAGAAATCACCTCGCTCAAAGATTTTTCGATGTTGTTGACCGCCTCGATTTGGTAATAGTAGGTCGTATTGGCCACCATGTCGGGAACGTATTCGGTTCCTGTCACGGTAGCTGCCAAGGATAAGGTACTCGGCGAACTTCCGAAATACACATTGTACTCGGAGGCATCCGAGGCGGCGTTCCAATTGAGCGGCATATATAAGGGCACGTCTTTGGATCCGTTGAGCGGTAGTAGGCCGCTAAGTTCCCCGGGTGCGACCGGAAGGGTCAAATCTTCGGGTAAGACGGTTTCACTATCAGGAGCGAAGGCTCCACTTTCGTTTACGGCGATATAATCGAAACAGGACCCGTAGTTCGAGCTTCCGGCGCGACCAAAGTCGATGTAGTTCGAGGTGGTCTCGGTATCGCTTTCAAAACTACCTTCGGGGGCGGAATTCTCATCCAGATAAAAAGTGGTCACCATGGGGCCACCGTTCGGGTCGTTGGCAAAAGTAAATCGCAGTACCCGGAAGGCATCTTCGTTTTCTCCCCAGTACCCGGTGGGAAAAGCCACCTCCGGATCTCCCGCGGCGGACTCGAATTTGACCGTATTCTGGTTGATCCTGATTTTTTGGCGCCAGCCCAGTCCCCTAAACTCTATAAAACTAATGTTGGTATTACCATCAATGGGACGCAAGCGCACCACAGCCGTTACCTCTTTACCTTCGTCAAGATCATTTCGCCATCGATAGTTTCCGTTGCCATCGGCATCCTTCGGACCTGAAAAGAAGCAATAAGCGGCATTCATTTCATCGTCGGTTATCTTTTCCGCCCGGTCGACTTCCGGCAAGCCGTCGATATTGCTATCAAATTCAAAGAATTGTGGTGCTTCTTGTTCCGGTCGGGCATGGCCGCGGGCCACCTCCCAAGTGCCGTCATCCGGATCGGCCAAGGTGGTGAACTGTTTTACGGTCGACAATCGCTCACCTTCCGAATTGACACTTCCTATCTGGAAATAGTAGGTCGTAGCCGGAGCTAGGGTAGGAGTGTAGGTGGTGCTAACGGAGTTTGCCACCAATTCGGGTGTGGGGGAAGTTCCGAAATATACGTTATAGCTGTCCGCCCCCGTTGCGCTATCCCAGAGTAGGGGCATGGTCACGGGCACATTGACAACGCCATCCAAAGGAAGCAATCCATCAGCGGTTTCCGGTAGCCCTCCATCAAAGGATAGAAGCGAAGGACAGATATCGGCACTGGACTCGGAGGAGCAGAATCCCGCAAAAAGCACTTCCTCGTCCTTCAGGGGAGCGTCCGTATTTATGCTTCGGTAAATACCGAATTTCGGGCGGCTGATAACCTCACTGGTCTCATCGCCCCGGAACATATCGATGGCCAGATTTTCGTATTCCAACAGCATGGAACCTGTAACGATATCCGAAATCTTCACGTAGAATTCACCATCATTGCGATGGACTTGGCGCATATAGACCTCTACCCATTTACCCTTGAAGGCCGATAGGGGAGCAGTAACCAGCCTACCAAGCGAACCCTCGGGATTTTCATCGCCCGCGTCATGTTTAACCTCTACGATGCTTTCCCTTGGAGTAATCGTAATCACGGGGAAGCCGTCGTCTTCTCCCCCTTGCGCCTTATTTTGAAAGACATGGCAGAAAGTACTCGCACCGATAAAATCATCCGCCAGGCGAAACTGCCAGGTGTAGTAGGATGTATCGCCGTATTCATGCTG
>JBATUY010000245.1:0-2949 GCA_049671465.1 Pricia sp.
CCCGATATAGCTCAGGTCAAGATGGGCAGCCGCACGAGCTGGTCGTCGACCTGGGTGCGGAGTACGATGTTTCCGGTTTTACGTACATTCCAAGGCAGGATACCAGTCCCAACGGCATCGTAGAAAATTTCCAATTGTTCCTGAGTGCCGACGGAAGCGACTGGGGCACCCCGGTCGCCGCTGGGGCCCTAGGATATTGGAACGAGGTGTACTTCCCCCAAAGTACGGGAAGGTTCATGAAGTTCATCACCTATTCCACGGTATACAATACGCCACCAAGGTTCACCACCGCGGCCGAGCTGAGATTGATCTCCAGTTCCGAATATGACAACGAGCTTGTGGGTATCAATTCATACTATAGAATCGATGACAACTCGTTTATGACGGGCAATGATATATTTGTCGAGGAAGGAAGCAGGTTGATACTCGGGCCACAGGCAACATTTAAAGGCCAGCAGAGTCCATTTTTCGGTTCGTACTCCTGGAGCGGTCCGAACGATTTCTATGCCGATGAAAGGGGAATCACCTTCGACAGCCTTCAGGCGGGGCAGTTCGGCGATTACACTTTTCATTATTTGGATGATCGGTATAACATGCATACGGAGATCGTATCCGTTATCCCCGCCGCCAATCGGCCGAGCGTATCCTTTCGGGATACCACCGGTGACCGGACACTCGTAGAGGGATACAACCTAGAGGTAGATGCGGATGCTTCCGACAACGACGGTACCATTGAGAACGTAGAACTCTATATCAACGATTCCCTGATAAGACAAATTGAGGATGCGCCCTACAGCTGGGGCAGCAGCAGCTCGCCCGACCCGGATGAACTTAACGGGTTGTCCGTGGGAAATTACTCGATCAAATTAGTGGCAACAGATAACGACGGTTATACCAATGAAACTTCTTTCACGCTGACAGTGAAAGTACGGGAGGAAGGCGATAACTGCTATTTCGATACCCCAAGAACATCGGGCCTGCCACAGGTTTTGAGGGGCAATTATGCCAACGTACATCTGTTCGGTTCCGGGGGACCGGATTTTGATAATTTCCGGAAGTTCTCCATTCGCTGGAAACCAAGAAACAACGCGGTATACAAGTTTGCGATCAATACCGATGACGGAAATCCTAATTATTATGTCGATCTGCTGCCCAAGATTACCTATCAGCTAAAAGATGCGCGACCTGAAATCAGCATCTCGGGGAGCGGAATCGAGGGACTTGATGGGAACTATTGGGTCACCGCCGATGACAAGAACTTCGTCATGGTTTCCAAAATGGGAAACTTCAGTCTTTATTTCAGTAATTCATCCGAAGTACCGCAATGTGGTTTTGAAACCGGGCTTGAAGAAATACAAAGTACCGAAGGTGAGTCTGAAGTCGTTTTATATCCGAACCCGTCGCAAAATATCCTATCCATAGTGCTTCCGGAAAGTTCCGCTACCGATTATAAGGTATATGATATGTACGGACGGCCCAGGAAGGTTCAGGTGATTTCCAGTGGCCAAGGTCGAACAGAACTTGATGTAGGTGAACTTGAGCTGGGCACCTACATTTTAAGGGCGGGTACAGGCGAATCTATGACGGCCCATAAGTTTATTAAGGAATGAGTGACGGGTCTTAGTTCAACTGTGACTTTTTATAGGCTCTAGGCGACATCCCCATATTCTTTTTAAAAAGACGTGAAAAATAGAGGGGGTCTTGAAAGCCCATACTAAAACTGATCTCTTTGACGCTCATGTTAGTGTATTTCAAATACTCGCAGGCCTTTTGGGTTTTCTTGAGATTAAAAAAATGAATAATAGCGTAGCCGGTACGTTTCTTAAAAATACTGAACAGATATGAGGTCGAAAAATTAAATTCATCCGCAATATCTTGTGAGGTAAACGATTTGTCAAGGTTGTCGTTCAAATATTCGATTATGGAATCTACCAGATGGTTACGCGCGTGGGCATCATTCGATTGGTCTACGTCTCCGTATACGAATGAGATTACAAAACTTAGGGCCAGAATATTGGCGTATTCCAAACTCGGTTCTACATAATTACTCTGAAAAATTTTGTACATCTGATCGAAAAGCCTGATGCGTTCGCTTTTAAAGGGAATGGTGTCGCTGGCGTTTCTATTTTTCTCGTGGCGAATGAAAAGGTCCTTGGCCATGGTGCCGTCAAAATGCATCCAGTAAATACTCCAAGGCTTTTCTTTCGAGGCACCGTAACGATGGGCTTCTCCCTGGGGCAAAAGAAAAAATTGATTCGGACGGACCGTTCTGTGTTTTCCGTTCAGTTCTAGCCAACCTTCCCCTTCAACGCAATAGATAAAGACAAACTCGTTCGCCCCGTTCTCACGTTCGCGAAAATGGTTCTCCGCCCTAGGGTAATATCCAATATCGGTAACGTAAAAACCTTTGGAAATCGGATTACTCGCAGCCTTTTTTTTGACCGCTTTGGGCAGCGTAATCATCCGTTGGCCCACGAATCCCTCTCTAAGTGTAGAATTATCCATGTTTTGAAAAGATTTGTCTATGTTATAGTTATGCTAAAATACGTAATATTGAATAATCTTGTAGTGAACGTAGCTATTAGTTAAATTCAAAGGCTTTTTATTTCCGTTTTAACAAATAAAATGTAAAGATCAAATTTTATAATCCATTAATGGATTGTTAACTGATACTGTATTCATCCATATATAAATCTTTGTTTCAGACTGAAAGTCGATAATTGTCCTTTGCTACTGGTATCGTTTTTGACCTACTAACACGTGAACCAAAATATCCAAAAACGCAAACTCTAATATATTCTTATGATGAAGAAACAAACCAACAAGCAGAGGAAACGAAATTTTCGATTTCCAAATTTTTTCAGGGATAGTGTTTTCCTAGCGTTACTTTTTTGCTTAGGAAACCTAAGCTCTTTGCAGGGTTCAAGTGGTAATCTAAAAGGCATAGAC
>JBATUY010000246.1:0-13267 GCA_049671465.1 Pricia sp.
GGGCAATCGCGGCTGGGGCTGGGGCGGTGCCGGTTGGGGCTATGGCGGTTTTGGCTGGGGTGGCTACGGCGGCTTTGGTTGGGGCGGCTATGGAACATGGTGTCCACCTTATGGATATTACAACGGTTTCAACAACGGATATCGAGGTTATGCCTACAATTCAGCAAGAAGGGGTTACAGCCGTAACACAAACGCCATTACGGGAGGTACCCCAAGATATACAGCGAACAGCCGATCGAACGTCAACCGGAACCGTTCGACACCGCGTTACACTGCCAATGGTTCAAGAACAAGTTCGGCACGAAGTACGGCTACCCGCAGTTCGCGAAACTACAGTGGAAGCCGAAGCAATTCGTCGGCCGCACGCAGAACCGTGGGCGTGGACCGAAACCAATCGTACCGTACGAGTCGTAGCACCCGCGCAACACCAAATTACAATCGTTCTTCGCGGAGCAATCAGACCTACAGAAGCTCTACATCTCGAAGTGGTACGGCTCGTACGTCGCCGCCTAGGAGTTCAACCTACCGCAGTTCGGGTACCCGAACAAGAAGTAGCAGTGCTACGAGAAGCTCCAGTACAAGAAGCAATCAATCGTATCGAAGCTCTACCCCCCGCAGCAGCAACTATTCATCCGGGAGTCGCAGCAGTTCTTCAAGATCGAGTAGTGCCCGAAGCTACGGAGGCAGTTCGAGAAGTTCCAGCGCCAGAAGTTCGGGCGGCTCGTCGAGAAGTTCCGGAGGGTCTTCACGTTCTTCGGGCGGAAGTAGAAGAAACTAGTTCGCCCAAACGATATGAACCTATAGTTGCGTATTGGAATGTTTGTTGATTATAGGTAGTATTAAAGTTTCAGCATGAATTTGGGCTTATGGGTTCCGACTTAGGGATGCGAACCTTAGAATTGACTTTCAATAGACAAATTTCCTATAAATAATATAGATCTCAAATCTTATAATTAGCTTAGAATGAAAAGACTTTTGACTTTCATAGCCTTAACTGCCTGCGCCATTTCAAGCGCTCAAACTATAGATGATGTACTACGCTACAGTACTGAAAATATACAGGGTACGGCCCGCTTTCAAGGCATGGGCGGTGCCTTTGGGGCATTAGGGGGCGACCTTTCCGCCTTGAGTGCCAACCCCGCCGGTAGCGCTGTGTTCAATAATAGCCTTTTTACGTTTACCGGCACCTATTTCGACCGCAATTCAGACGCAGAATATCAGGGCGTTTTTACCAACGAGAATTCAAACTCTTTGGAAATCAATCAGGTCGGCGGAGCTTTAGTTTTTAAAACCAAAGACCCCGATTCAAAATGGAAAAAGATTTCCGCGGCCTTCAACTATGATATGGTGCAGAATTTCGATGATCGATTGTATGCCAGAGGTCAAAGTAACGAGAGTGTCGACAGTTATTTTTTGAACAACGCCCAAGGTTTCGAATTTGGTAGGATAATAACCCAAGAAGATGAGACACTGAACGATGCCTATTTGGACATTGGAGCGACGCTGGGATTAGGATTCCCGGCGCAACAGGCCTTTTTAGGTATAGAATCCGGTATTATCAGTCCCGTTTCCAACGATGTCGACGAGACAAGCTACGTTTCCAATGCGACTACTGGACAGGTCTCACAAGAATTTAGGCGAAGGACATCAGGGGAAAACAGTAAATTTATCGTAAATGGCGCAACCCAATTTGGAGATAACCTGTATTTGGGCGCCTCAATGAACTTTTACAATATTCTTTACGATCGGCTGGATCGATTTCAGGAAGAAACTGCCGGAACGGATTCTGATTTTCGAAGATTGGCCTTTGAAAATCTACTCCAGACCGAGGGTAGTGGATTTTCTTTCGGTGTCGGTGCCATCGGTAAACTCAACGACTACGTTAGGTTAGGTGCAAGTTATCAGTCGCCGACCTGGTATCGGTTGACCGACAACCTATCTCAGCGTGTTGCTTCAAATTACCCAAATCGACTTGATTTAATAGATGGTTCACCCTTTCTTGGCATCAATATATTCGAGTATCAAATTAAGACACCGGCAAAATTGACCGGAAGCGCGGCAGTAGTATTCGGCCAAAACGGACTTTTGAGCGTTGATTATGGGTATCAAGATTTCTCTAATGCGGAGCTACGGCCTACCAGCGATTCCAGTTTCGCGGATGAGAATGCCTTTATTTCGGAAGCCTTAGGTGTAACTTCCACAGTAAGAGTTGGTGGTGAATACCGAATCAAAAGACTCAGCTTACGGGCCGGATACCGCTACCAGCAGAGTCCCTATGAAAGTGGTAATATCATTGGTGATTTGAACGGTGTTTCCGGAGGCCTCGGTTATAACTTTGGTGGAAGCCGATTGGATTTTGCCGTCAACCGCACCGATCAAAACGTGCTGCGCTACTTCTTCGATACCGGAATCAATACTCCGGCCGTTGTTAATCAAATCAACTTGAATTTCACCTTGGGCTATACACTGAACTTTTAGTGAAAATCAGACCGTTAACGAAATACTTCTAGCGCTTCAAGGTAAAATGTGTTCTGGTAGATTTTGCGACCAACGCGCCATCCTCTTGTCCACTGTATTCCAAGCGAAACCAGTAATCCGATGAAGGTAATGGCGTTCCATTGAGGGTCCCGTCCCAATCGGTATTGAGACCTAGTTGGGCCATCAACTTCCCATATCTGTCGAACACGAAGACCGAAGGGTCGGTCAAGGTTTCCATGCCCCTGACATTCCAAGTGTCATTGGTACCATCGGCATTGGGGGTGAAGAATTTTGGATAGCCTACGACCAAAAATTCCAACGGATCGGTAGTACCGCATCCGTTTTTATCATTGATGATTACCGTATTCATGCCCGGAGGCACATCGTTAAAGATGGCCGAATCCTGAAATTCGCCACCGTTGACGGCGTACTCGTAATCCCCATCCCCATCCACAAAAATTTCAATATTGTTTCTATCTGGATCTAAGGTCAGGTTAGTGTTCAAAAGTTCGACCCTATCCAAAACAGGCGTGCCGTAGAACGTAATCAAAATATCATCGGTCACGTTACCAAAACTGGTGGTAATATCTACAAAATAGCGTCCGGAATTGGGGCTGGCCACTACGAATTCCGTGGTCGACGGCCCGGAATCCAAGGTAGCGTCGATGGTGCCGTCGTCGTCATAATCAACTGACCAAGCGACATTCTGAATATCGGGACCTGCAGGCGAGTTCAATGCGCTTAGGGGAATGTCGGGGTCGCCTTCACAAGCAATAATATCCAATCCTAAAAACTCGTCCCTTAACGTACAGTCCAATGCACTATTCTGATTGGCGTCTACAGAACTTCCGGTAAACGTCAGTCTAAAGTGTTCGGCCTCGTCGTCGAAATTTGTATTGTAATTATTGATTAGGATATAGTACATCTCGCCAGGCTGTACTTGCAGCCAAGGGGCGTAGGTGTTACCATTTCCTTCGGTAACATCATCGACGAAAACGCCGCCTTCTTGTCCGCTTACCGGATTGATTCCGATACCGGTAAAATTGGTCGTGTTCACCTCGTAGTTACAGGCGGCGACCGGAGCCGTGCCGTTGCTGATAGCGTTACAGTCGGGATCCGGACCGAAAACGATAAAATCCCACTCCGCCGTCGGAGTTCCCGAACCGCCCACGGGCAAAGCTTCGATATCGAAACCGACCTGCCCACCGGTTCCGGCACGGAATACGAACCAAGAAGCATTGTTTTCGACATTGGCGGAGCTCACGCTTCCCTTTTCAAGACAATCGTACATACGGATGACCTCGGGATCGAAGTCATCGATATCACCGTTGCCATCGGCATATCCCATAATCGGGGCATCGGCACATACGGGAATAGCGGTTCGGCAATCGGGGGAGTTTTGTGCCTGCAGTCCCAGACTACACAGCATAAGAACGGCAAACGGCACAAGGTGGGTAGGTCGCATAAGAATCGGGCTATAAATAGGTGTATCTATAACTATTTTAGGTCGTGTTTAGTATGTTTCAACGGGAGAAATTGACAGTTAATCGATGAAAGGGAGGGGTGAATTGGCCATGGCAGTTCGAAGTTGACCGATTTATCGCTTTAACGAAAAGTGATTGTCGATGTATTTGGCGATTACGGTCTGCCCGTCGCCATCTTTATAGGTAAGCCTGAACCAGTAGTCGGATTCGGGAAGCAGCCTACCCCGAAAGGTTCCCATCCAATTGTGGGCCGTACCGTCGAGCTTGACCATAAGTTTGCCATAGCGATCGAAAATCGATACCGAAGGGTCTTGCAAAAGCTCAAGTCCGGAAATATGCCAAACGTCATTGACGCCATCGTTGTTAGGGGTGAAGAATTTCGGGAACCCGACGACCACGATATTTTCGGTAACGGCGCCGCAACCTTGCGGGTCGTTAACGGTAACGGTATGCTCCCCTGGCGATACGTTGGTAAAGGTGCCACTCTCTTGGTAAGTACCATTGTCTAGCCGGTATTCCAGAGCGTTCGGCCCTTCTGCGATTACGGTCACCGTATTGTTATTGCTCAGGTCCACGATTTCGATATCGGTTATGTTCGGGGGCGATGAGATGCCGACCGTTACGGTTCGGGAATCGCTGCAGCTTAGCCCCGATTCGGTATGGGTGGCGGTCAGGGTATAGCTCCCGGCTTCAAATACCTCAATATTCGGGGTCGTTTCCCCAGATGACCAGCTATAGATGTAGTTGGCGTTGGGGGCATTAGGACCTATAACCGTGCCTGCATTGGTCTCGCAGAGAAAAGCGGTTTCCGAAAAATTGAGTTGTGGCGTCTCCAAATTGATCAATTGAAAACTTTGGGATACGTCAAAGCACCTCGGGTTATCGATAGACCCGACCCGTACATAGATGGTCTGTGTACCCGACACCGTAGGATATTGCTTGGGCAAGGCGTGCATCCCATTGGTCGCGTCGGCCAAGGAAGCATGATAACTCACCACGAACTGTGAAGCATCTTGGCTTCCCAAGACCACGGCGTCCTTCCGTGAAAAATCCACAACATCCAAATTAGTGCAAGAGGCCTCGTCCCCTACCGGATACGCCACTGGCACATCGGAAAACGCCACCTGCACCTCACTGATCAATGTACTGGCAGGCCGCTCAACTTCCACACGATAATTTGCGGAAACACCGGCTTGAAGGGTCGAATCGTGTTCCCCGGAAATGGGCATAAATCCGCTGCCCTCGTCCTTGAACCATCGATATTGCGAAGCATCCGAAACGCTAGCATCCAAAACCATGGTATCGCCCTCACAGGCCGATATAGGTGGCCCCAAAAGGTTGTCGACGATGGTGCAATCCAGCGCATCGTTCGGATTGGTCACAAAAATATTCCCTGAAAACTGTATAGAAAATCCGGAATTAACATTGCTAAAATTATTGATAAAAAGGTAGTATTCCTCTCCCGGGCTTACCTCTAGCCAGTCTTCGTATTGCACTGTATACATGCTACCGGTCGGATCTTCCCCCACCCCGATAAAGGCATTAGCGTCTTGATTGTCGAAAAAATTACAGCGTACCGGTTCGCCCAAACTATTGCAATCACTGGATCGATAGAGGGCAAAATCCCAATCCTCTTCGGTATCTATCCGTATATTAAATCCCAATTGGCCGGAAGCCCCAGTGCGAAAGCGGTACCAGGCGGAGTTCGATTCGATGGCGCCGTTTAAGGTCTCCTCTAAACATCCGCTTACGGTAGCCCCGTTAAAATCATCCATACCGAACCCGTTCGTACCCCCGTTGGTCGGGGTACTGTTACAAATGGGTATAGCCGTACCACAATCGGAAGCGACTTGGGCATATGCGGACATCCCATGAAAAAACAGGGTGAGAAAGAATACGAAAAAACGGTTCATAAGTAGTTAAGCATTGGGTGACGTAAAAATAATGTCCCTTTCCCCTTAACACCAATTTATGTTGTGTAACCGCCCACAGGTGGCATAAAGTGGCATATTATGTATATCTTTGCGGTCATTTTACGCTCGTTTTTTAAGCAAATGCTGCTGGTTTCCATGAGTTTGGGATTTTAGTTTACAAAGAATACTAGGTTTGTTTTTGAAGGATGTCAGCGTTGTTTTTGAAAGATTTCACGGGTGCACCGACCAGGTTACGGCATAGCCCATGGCCAGAAAATGCGATTTTTATTTTAAGTGGATGTCATTGCGAAGTGAAAAATAACACCACCATAGTTCTAGGATGCTTATGAAAATAGACGATACATTGGAAAAGCAATTTGAGGAAACGGGCGACGAACATGCCTCTGCGGCCGAGGACACCCCACTTCGTGAGGATGCCTTTGTCTTGAATGATGCCGAAAAAATAGCCCGTATTCGCGGCAGCGTACAAGAAATTATGCTGACCTTGGGGCTCGACCTTGACGATGACAGTCTGAAGGGCACCCCGGATAGGGTCGCCAAAATGTTCGTCAAGGAAATTTTCGGGGGACTGCATCCCGACCGAAAACCCAAATCGTCGACCTTTGCGAACAAGTATAAATACGGAGAAATGTTGGTGGAAAAGAACATCACCCTCTACTCCACCTGCGAGCACCATCTACTGCCCATAGTCGGCCGGGCCCATATCGCCTACATTTCCAACGGTACCGTAGTGGGACTCTCAAAAATGAACCGCATTGTCGATTATTTCGCCAAACGCCCCCAAGTACAAGAACGTTTGAACATTCAGATCGTACGCGAACTTCAAGAGGTTTTAGGCACCGACGATGTCGCCTGTGTCATCGACGCCAAGCACCTCTGCGTCAATTCTAGGGGCATCCGTGATATCGAAAGCAGCACGGTCACCGCTGAATACGGCGGAAAATTCAAAAACGAAGACGTGCGCCGAGAGTTCTTGGATTATATTAATTTGGATACCAATTTTTAAACCTTTTTGCCCAATATGCACCTTTACCAAAACCAGACCCTGAAAATCCATAATTCCCTTACCGGCAAAAAAGAAATTTTCGAAGCTTTGAACGAAGGCCATATCGGCATGTACGTTTGTGGCCCAACGGTCTACAGCAACGTGCATTTGGGCAACTGCCGTACGTTTATGTCCTTCGATATGATTTTCCGATATTTCAAACATTTGGGGTATAAAGTGCGCTACGTACGCAACATTACCGATGCGGGCCATATGGTAGACGACGCGGAGGACGGCGAGGATAAAATTGCCAAAAAAGCGCGCCTCGAACAAATCGAACCCATGGAAGTGGTACAGCGGTACACGCTCGATTTTCATAATACGCTCGAAAAATTTAATCTCTTGCCCCCAAGTATCGAACCTACGGCTACGGGACACATCATCGAGCAAATAGAAATTGTCAAAGACATCTTGGAAAAAGGATACGGCTACGAGGCCAACGGTTCGGTGTATTTTGATGTGGCCAAGTTCAACAAGACCCACGAATACGGACAATTGAGCGGTAGAAAGTTGGAAGATATGATCACCAACACCCGCGAACTTACCGCGCAAGACGACAAGAAAAGTCCGCAAGACTTCGCCCTTTGGAAAAAGGCCGAGCCCCAGCATATCATGCGGTGGCCATCGCCTTGGGGAGACGGCTTCCCCGGATGGCATTTAGAGTGTACCGTGATGAGCACCAAATACTTGGGAGAGACTTTTGACATTCATGGCGGGGGAATGGACCTTAAATTTCCGCACCATGAGTGCGAGATCGCGCAGGCGGAGGCCAGTTACGGCCAATCACCTGTCCGCTATTGGATGCATGCCAACATGCTGACTATGAACGGTAAAAAAATGGCCAAATCGACCGGCAACAATATTTTGCCCGGTGAGATTTTTAGCGGCGAGAACGATTTGCTCAGCAAGCCGTTTTCACCTTCGGTCGTGAGATTTTTTATGATGCAGGCACATTATGCCAGCATTCTTGACTTGAGCGACGATGCACTGCTGGCCTCCGAAAAAGGCTTTACCAAACTCATGGAAGCTTTTGGTAGCGTTGGCGAACTGAAAACCGCCGGTAAAAGTGATTTTGACGTGAAGACTTGGGAGCAGCAGTGCTACGATGCCATGAACGATGATTTCAATACCCCGATTCTTATCGCCCATCTTTTTGACGCCGTTCGGCATATCAACCTGATCAAGGAAGGGAAAGAAAGCATAACGGCGATGGACAAAGAGGCCCTACAATTGACCCTGAATAATTTCATTCTAGATGTACTGGGCCTTGAACAGCACGTGGGCAACGCCGTCGATACCGAAAAACTTTCGGGCGTGGTCGAAATGCTGATTCAATTCCGAAAAGAGGCTAGGGAGAATAAGGATTTCGCTACCTCCGATAAAATTCGGGACCAGTTGGCCGAATTGGGTATTCAATTAAAAGACGGTAAAGAAGGAACCACTTTTAGTGTCAATTGAATACGAACTGAAGACGGTGTGAATTGATTCTGCAACGGCTATTTTTAACTTAAAGTCTTTTGGACCAGCACCATTAGGCGTATTTCATCCGGACTATATTTACCCTTTTCACGCATTGAAATTATTACCTCTTTGAGCTCAAAACCATGAAAAAATTTCTGATAGCGCCCTTCGTTCTTTTGATCCGGTTCTATCAGGTCGCCATTTCGCCATACACCCCTGCGACATGCCGCTACTCCCCTACCTGTTCAAAATATACCTTGGAAGCCCTTCAAAAACACGGTCTTTTTAAAGGGGGATGGCTTTCTTTGAAAAGAATACTTAGTTGCAATCCATGGGGCGGTGACGGGTATGATCCAGTGCCGTGAAGTCCGAAATTAAGGGCAAGCAAATTTAACGGCGTATTCAAATACAACGGCAAATTTGAAGACAAACGTAAATACGAATATGGTCTGCAAAACCAATTTTCCTCAAGAAGCCTCTTCTGAACAAGCCCTCTCCGTTGACCAACAAAACAACAAATAGAAAAACCGCCAACCGCAATCCCATTTTTGTATCTTAGCCGCTTCAAAACCGAACCACATGTATTTCTTGGGTATTATATGGAATCCGAACGAAACCCTTTTTACGCTAGGGCCTATTCAAATCAAATATTACAACCTGCTTTGGATTATAGCCTTTGGGCTAGGCTGGTTCATTATGAAACGTATTTTCCTCAACGAGAAAAAAACGGTCGAGCAATTAGATTCCCTTTTTATTCACACCGTGCTTGCCACCATGTTGGGTGCACGATTGGGCCACGTCATATTTTACGATTGGCCGTATTACCAAGACCATTTACTCGAAATTTTACTTCCGATACGCGAAAGCGCCGACGGGGCGCTGTTCGGCTTTATCAATGGCTATGAGTTTACGGGCTTTACGGGGCTGGCCAGCCATGGGGCTACTATTGGCATCATCATCGGGGTGTATCTGTATACCAGAAAGCACAAGGGATTTACGATGCTCTGGCTCATGGACCGTATGACGATTCCGGTTGCCATCGGCTGCTTTTGTGTGCGGCTGGGGAATTTCTTCAACTCCGAAATCAATGGAAAATTAACCGATGCTTCCTCGGCTTTTGCCATAAAGTTTATCCGCGATTCCGATGATATGCATCCCGCAAAAGCGCTGGCGATTACCAAGGAAAAAACAGTAAATGCCGCTTACGACGCGTTAGAGAACAATCCGCAATTCTCGGAATATCTCGAAGCGATACCCTACCGTCACCCGGCGCAATTATATGAAGGCGTCGCCTATCTGTTCATCTTTTTTGTCTTATATTTTCTCTATTGGAAAACCGATAAAAAGAACAAACCCGGATTTCTCTTCGGCCTGTTTATGGTTTTATTGTGGACGGTTCGCTTCTTTGCGGAATTCGTGAAGAAAAGCCAAGGGGGGTTTGAAGAAACTTTAGGGCTGCTGTCTACCGGACAATGGTTGAGCATCCCTTTTATAGTAATCGGAATTTATTTTATGTTCAAACCGGGCGCTGCCAAGACGGGCTACGGGAAATTACAGTGACTTGCAGAAATAGAAAGTGATAGTGACAAGTGATGGCAATAATAGCTCGTGGCGGCTGTAGCAGCTGGCGGTTGACAACAGTGGCTGGCAACAATAGCAGTAGTAGTAATAATAGTAGTATTAGTAGGCGATGGTTGTAGATGTTGCCGTAGTTATAATGAAGTTAGACGTGAACTGTCCGCGGAACTTTTAAGCGCCCGATACCTTCGTGCTAATCTTGGCGGATAAATTGTATCATTTTAAATTCCCATCCGATGAACAAGCTTTCTGTACTAGTCTCTTTTTTGACCCTAGGCATCCTACTATCTTCTTGTAAGGATACCCCAGAAAAGGCTGTTGAAACAGAACCTATCGCCTTTACCAAAGAAGGAGACCTTAGTTTATACAAGGCTGAAACAGATTCCGTATTGGCGCAATTGAACATTGAAATCGCCGACAACGACTACGAAACGGAAACGGGACTCATGTACCGCAAAGGCATGGATGACGACCAAGCCATGCTTTTCGTCTTTCCCGATGAAGCCATGCATTCCTTCTACATGAAAAACACGGAATTTCCTTTAGATCTTATTTTTATAAAGAGCAATATGAGCGTGGCAAGCCTTCAAGAAAATGCCGAGGCCTTCAACGAGAATAGCC
The DNA here is from genome assembly GCA_049671465.1 of Pricia sp. GTDB lineage: Bacteria > Bacteroidota > Bacteroidia > Flavobacteriales > Flavobacteriaceae > Pricia. The sequence goes on from JBATUY010000246.1 coordinate 10,602, forward strand.
TATCTTCAAAAGTACCGGTGCAATATGTGCTGGAGGTCAATGCGGGCTTGGTCGAAAAATGGGGCTTGGCCGTTGGGGACAGCGTGTCCTATTCAAAACAGTAAAGTTTCAGCTCAAGATGAACCTACTGCTGAACAACGAAGAAACGGAGCGATTACAATTCAGAAACCTGCTCCCTTCCGACTTCGATGATTGGCTTGCCTTTCATGAAGACCCAAGAAGCTCACAATTTTGGGAGGGATTACCGGAAACCCCCGAAGCGGCATGTCGACAACAGTTCGATAGGGTCTTCGAACGCTATGAAAAAAATCTGGGTGGCATGAACGCCGTATTGTTGAAGTCCACTGGAATACTGATAGGCTTATGCGGACTTTTGATACAAATCGTAGACGACCTGCAGGAATTGGAAATAGGCTACTCCATTTTACCTGAATATTGGCAGCAAGGATTTGCCACCGAAGCCGCCAAAAAATGTAAGGAATTTGCCTTTGAGCATCATCTGGCCGAATCCCTGATTTCGATAATTCAAATAGACAACCTTCCCTCTCAAAAAGTAGCATTAAGCAACGGGATGTTTTTGGACAAAACTACGGTCTATCACAACAATCAGGTACATATCTATAGGATTCTATCCGTTTAAACGAGCTTCATGAACATAGAACACTGGGCCATTTTTATAGATAACAGATCGAACATAAGCCATTTCATCGATATACTTTTGAAGGGCCATCTCCCCGAAAAGTTCAAAGCCTTCAAGGATTCCAAAGGCGCTTTATTTTCGAAACTTACGGTAGCGCACTATATTGAAGAAGAGGAGCGGCATGGCACTAAAGTATTGACCGCCGATACCCAACAATCGCTTAAATCAATGTCTAGCGGGGAGCAGAAAAAGGCCTTGCTGAAACACATCCTATCCTCGGATTATGATTTTATCGTCTTGGACAATCCTTTTGACAATTTGGATGTCGATACCCAGGCGAAACTTAAATCACAGCTTAAAGCGAAGTGCTCCGAGATTTCCATGCTGCAGTTGGTAAGCAGACAAATCGACGTTCTGCCGTTTATTCACAACTTTGCCCGACTTGCTGGCGATGACCTTCTATTTAATGAAAACAGCGATCTACTGCGCAACGCACAGCGCCTCATAAAGTTTGAAGGAGATATTCCCCCTCCGCTGCATCCCATCGAATTTGATGGTGATATCTTAATCGACCTAAAAAAGATAAACGTCTCCTACCATGGCAAAGCCATCCTAAAAGATATCAACTGGACTATTATGAAAGGTGATTTCTGGGAACTCCGCGGAAAAAACGGAAGTGGAAAAACGACCATCCTCTCCATGATTACCGGAGAAAATCCGAAGGGCTATGGGCAAGAACTTTACATTTTCGGCCGCAAAAAAGGCAGTGGGGAGAGTGTTTGGGATATCAAAAAGAAAATCGGCTATTTTACACCGGCGATGACGGACAAGTTTACCGGATATCATTCCGTTGAGAACATGATGATTTCAGGATTAAACGATTCCATCGGTCTATACGTCAAGCCGACCGAAGTGCAATTGAGAACGGCTAGAAAATGGTTACAGCTGATTGAACTATGGCCGATAAAAGATACCCTGTTTCACGATCTGTCCATGGGACAAAAACGACTGTTGATGTGTGCAAGGGCTATGATCAAACATCCGCCGCTGCTCATTTTAGATGAGCCGACCGCCGGGCTCGACGATAGCAGTGCAGCGCTCTTTGTCGCGTTGGTAAACAAGTTTGCCGAAGAAAGCCAAACTACAATTGTCTTTGTTTCGCACCGCAGCGAGCCAGGACTCGAACCAAACCATATCTATCAATTGGAAATGACCAACGCAGGCTCTTTGGGCCGAACCTTGTAAATCTCCGTAAAGGCAGAAAGGCAATGCCTATGCATGAACAAAGTTTTAAGCTGTGCTATTTTCGCAGCTTACCTTGGTAGCCTAAAATATCTAAATGCGAATGCACTCTTAAGCTTTCACCGCCTTGGCCTTGACTTCTTTTTCTTTTTTACCATCGCCGATTTGGGTAGATTTCTTCAGCGTATCGTACATTACCGGAGTGGCAATAAACAACGATGAGTACGTACCTACAAGAATACCAACGATCATAGCGAACATAAAGCCGCGAAGCGATTCGCCACCGAACACAAATATGGCCAATAGCACCACGAGCGTCGTTAAAGAGGTATTCAAGGTTCGGCTTAAAGTACTGTTCAACGCCAAGTTGGTGTTCTCGCCGCCTCGCCATCCCTTTTCAGCGATAATTTCTCGGATACGGTCAAATACGACCACGGTATCGTTCAATGAATATCCAATAACCGTCAATATCGCCGCGATAAAGGCTTGGTCGATTTCCATATTAAACGGCATTATCGTACCGAATAAAGAGAAGATACCCAGTACGATCAACACATCGTGAAAAACGGCCACTACCGCGCCAAGGGAGAACTGCCACTTTCTAAAGCGTAACAATATATATAGGAATACAACAAGTAGCGATCCGATAATGGCCAAAAAGGCATTTTTCTTGATATCATCTGCAATGGTAGGTCCTACTTTTACGGATTGGAGAATTCCGATGGATTTACCGGCACCACCAACTTTAAAATCCTGCAAGCTGGTACCGTCGGGCAAATACTTT
>JBATUY010000247.1:0-2332 GCA_049671465.1 Pricia sp.
CCCAAGGAGTTCGAACTATTGGCGTTGATGGCCTCCAATCCCGGCCGGAACTATTCGCGTACCGAACTGCTCAATATCATTTGGGGCTACAACTTTGACGGTTACGAACACACAGTAAACTCCCACATCAATCGGCTCCGCGCCAAAATAGAATCCGATATGGCCAATCCCACCTACATTCTTACGACTTGGGGGGTCGGTTATAAATTTAACGAAGACATCATCTTATGAACAGCGCAGAGAAAACCTTGACCCCGCGGTTGGTCAAAAAGTTATGGATGGCCTTTATCGTGCTGGTATTGCTCATGGGCGCATCCTATATATTCATTACGGTATATTTCGCGAACCGGCATAATCAGGCTACGGTTCAGCGTACCAATGCCGATGTGGCGCAACACGTGATAGCGGAAAAATTCAAGGATGCATCGCCGTTTTTAAACGATGGCAGCGTGAACAAAGCACTGTTCGGTGATCTGATGCACGATATGATGGCCGTTAACCAAGGTATCGAGGTCTATTTGCTGGATAGCTCCGGTACCATTCTCTATTCCGTTGTGTTAGACCATACTCCGAGCGAACCCTCAAAAAGTGTAGCGATTGAACCTATTCAAACCTTTCTCAAAGAGGGCGGAAAGAATTATACCTTGGGCGACGATCCCAGAAATCCCGGGGAACAAAAGATTTTTTCAGCCGCGCCCTATAATGTAAACGGTCACGAGGGTTACATGTACATTATTCTTGCAGGGAAAAAATTTCAGGCCATCAGCGATAATCTTATGGGGCCCTATTTCGCAAGACTAGGAATTGGTGCCATTTTATTGACCATGGTCTTTGCCGCTATCATCGGACTGATAAGCATTTGGTTCCTGACCAAGAATTTACGGTTGATTACAGGTACTGTGCGCCGATTTCATGAGGGTGATCTGTCGGCACGGATAGAGGAGCCCGAAAAATCGGATATCGAGGTATTTGCGAAATCTTTCAATGAGATGGCGGATAGTATTGTTGGTAATATGGATAAAATGACTTCGGTGGATTTGCTGCGAAGAGAACTGATCGCTAATGTGTCACATGACTTGAGAACACCGCTGGCCGTGTTAAAAGGATATATTGAAACCTTACAGATAAAACGGGATAGCCTTACGGAACAGGAAAAGGATGAATACCTGCAGATTACGCATGACAATGTAGACAGGCTTTCGAACCAGATCAACCAACTATTCGAATACTCCAAGTTAGAAGCCGAACAGGTGACCCCGGTCAAGGAACCCTTTTCTATTACCGAACTATCACATGACCTTATTGACAAATTCCGGTTTCTGGCCGAGGAAAAACAAATCCATTTAGAACTTGATAACCCCAAAGAAAACTACATGGTCTTCGCCGATGTCAGTTTAGTGGAAAGGGCCCTTGACAATTTGATTGAAAATGCACTCAAATACACCGAACCCGTGGGAAAGATTACCCTTTCCCTCCACAAAAAAGGAAAAAACATAGAAATCAATATTACGGATACCGGTACGGGCATACCCGTCAACGAACAGCCCTTTATATTCGACCGCTATAAACAGGTCGCCAAAAATGCCCAAAAACAAGGGCATGGTCTCGGCCTCGCCATTGTCAAAAAAATCATGGACCTTCATGATACCACCATTACGGTGTTGAGCAAACCCAAAAAGGGAAGTTCTTTTATTTTTAAACTGCCCGCTTATCAACAGGCGTGATAGGATAAGCAGAAAGCTTTCTATAGAATTGTTATGAAAAAAAATCCCGAACAAAGCTGTTCGGGACTTTTTGATTTTAGAATAAGAGCCAACGGGAGTATTGAACACTGCCTACCTTTTAGCTATGAATGATTGAAAAAATAGACTTTCGCCGCCTCACGCAGTCAATCAAGCAATTATTTTCAATTAAATTACACTATAGCCCGCTGATAAAACTACCATACAAATCTTTGAATTGATACCCTTCTGCAAAACGGTTTTTGCTCAGTTTTTTATAAGCGACTAAGCCCCACAATACCAATTCTTTCAAGAAATACACATCCTCCTTTGGAAAATCGGGCTGATACTGCTTCAGCAAACTGTTCAACTCTGGAATACGATCTAACGCCCGTTTGTACTCTTCATCGGTAAAGTCGTCGAGCAGCTCGAAGCCCTCACCCTGAAAAAACCAATGCACCAGCTCATCATAGGGCGTTTCGGCATCTTTTTTCTGAAGTTTTTCGATTTTCGGAAAATATTCAGGGAAAAGCGATTTGACCGCATCATCGATGAGGATGGCAGCAACGCCGTCCGCACCTTCTTGTTCCCCTTCGTAAACCAGTTCGATT
>JBATUY010000248.1:0-3137 GCA_049671465.1 Pricia sp.
ACACAATACCCGCCACAAATAAATAACCGTAGAACAGACTCGATGACAGGTTGGCAATACTTTTGGAATCTTCCGGAAAGTAGATTTTAGATACTACTTTGACGACAATCAGGGGGATAACCCATAAAAAGATACCATAAGAACTACTGCTCCAGCTTTCGATGGCCCGTCTGAACTTCACTGAGCTTTCGGACCGCAGAAACAGCACTAGCGGAATACACACTATCGAAATGTAAAATAGATTCTCGATAAACCAAAGGTGGTTGACCTCAAGATAGGCCCCTAGCCGGCCATAAAACTGACCGTAAGAGTTAAAATCATCTATATTTTCAAAATAGGTCTGTGGTGGCACGATGACCAAAACTCCGAAAATCAACGGAACCAGCAATCGATAACTGCGTTCTTTGACAAACTGCCATGAACTCCGTTTTGAAAAGGCGAAGACGGTTCCCGTTCCCGAAATCAGAAATAGCAACGGTAAGCGTATCTGCTCGAAGAAGACCATGATGTCGTCTAAGACGGTGCTCGATTCGGCGTTCATGATGTGAAATTTATCTCCATTGAACGGCATACAAACGTGATGGAGGTAAACCGCCAAGATGGCTATGACCCGCCACCAATCGATGTCGTAACGTCTTTGTTTTTGCTGCATTTTTTCAGTGTGATTACAGAAACCCGTTAGAACAGGTTGATGAATACCGAGCAAACATAGACGGTCATTGCCTATTCACACAACACGTGTGACGAATGACACGGCCAAGTGACGAATGACAAGGTCTAGTGATGTACGACAAGAAACCTCAGGAGTTTCTAGGGAAAAAAGCGTTGAAAACAGTGATTCTTGAACGGGAGACCGGTGCTTGTAGCTCGCATCCCCTGAAAGAAAGCAGATAGCCTTGGGCATTACCGGATACGGCTTCGATATTTTGGATGTTGACCAAATAGGAGCGATGGGTCTGAAAGAGATGTGGGAATGCCTCCAATTGTTTTTCCAGTTCCTTTAGCGACAGGCGTATCAATATCTTCTCCAGACCATCCTCTTTTTGTGAATAGATTTCCATATAATTTCCATCTACTTTGGCGAAAAGCAGGTCGGAGAGTTTAAGCTCGAAACATTCCGATGCGATAGGGGTTTTTATCCGTACAGAACCTTCTTGTTGAGCTTCTTCTCTTTTTGAAATGGTCAACCTATTGGCCGCACTCTTATATTTGTTCAATAGCCATTCTAAATTCAAGGGCAACAAAAAGGCCAACAACAGCATCCCGACCAAAAAAGTATTTCGAATTTCCTCCCAAAAATAGCGCGAAGACCAATTGTTGGGTTTATCGTAAATGATATCCCGTACCAGAAAACTTCCTATGCCGATTAGGAGTAGCAAGATGGAGAGATGCAATCCTTCTTTGCCCAACGTCCACCTACGTTCATCGTCATGTATTTTATCCAGTATGGAAAAGTAAACGAACCCGATAATCAAGGGGACAGTCGCGTGTATAAGGCATATCCAAAAATAATCGAGTTTATGCTCCGTCCGGTTTACCTCGAAAGGTTCAAAGAAATAGCTGAACGAAAAACTGAGGATAGCGACCGTTCCAAGAATCAACAGCAGTTTATCCCAACTACCGTAGTAGAAAGGATAGGGTCTGTTCAAGTAATTTCTTATTTTCGGGATAACAGCGGCCACTGAAGGAAATTGGTTTACCTTTTTGACGGCCAAATGTAACCGATAATTACCAAAAGTCGGTATTATAAACCGGTCTTAAAAAGGGTCGAGGGTTGTAAAACGCGGAGAAATAAATTTCAAAGCTGATAATTCGTACCTTGAAGTTTTGTCCATGGACCAATTGAAAACCTGCATATCACAACATATCTTCATCGACACGGCTTCGTTGAACGAAATTACGGACGCTTTTCAAATCAGGGAACTCAGAAAGGGAGACTATGTACTAAAAAGCGGAACGCGCTGTACCGAAATGGCCTTTATCGCCTCGGGCTTTTTAAGGATGTACGATGTGGCCGACGGAAAAGAAATTACCTTGTGGATAGGTTCTAGCGGAAAGTTCATCACTTCGGTATCCAGTTTTGTGTTCGAGACCGAGAACTATTGGAACATTCAGGCCTTGACGGATTGCACCCTCTATGTTATCGGCCGAAAACAACATTTCGAGCTTTGCGGGCGGCAATCGAAATGGCTTGAATTCGATAACCTATTGCTGGCCCGCTCTTTTGCCCTCTTGGAAAACCGAATGTTCGCACACCTGCATACTACGGCGAAACAACGCTTTGAAACCCTGCTTAGCGAAGAACCTGCCCTTTTCAATCATGTTCCCTTGCATTATATCGCCTCTGTACTGGGCATTGCTCCCGAATCATTGAGTAGGTTACGAAAAGAATTCGCCAAAAACATTTCTTAACATTTGTCAAAGCATTTCACGTATGTAATCGAGACTTTTGTCAAAACAAATACTTGACAAAATGAACAGACTGCAAACCGCTTTGCTCGTCAACGCCATCTTTTCTAGCCTTTCGGGAATCGCTTTAATTATCGGAAACCGACAGATAGCCCAGCTTTTCGGGACTACCAACAACACCATATTTTGGGTTGTAGGCTGCGTTTTAATCTTTTTCGCAACTACCATCGTTTATGAGATTTGCGAACAGCGTTCCTGGGCGGTGCTTTGGATAATTATTCAGGATGCCCTTTGGGTCATCGGTAGCGTTGTACTTTTAACTTGGAATCCGTTCGGCACTTCCCAAAACGGATTAGCTGTAATTGGCTTTGTAGCGCTGATTGTTATCTTTATGGCCATCAATCAGTTGCGAGCTTTGAATAAACAAATTTCTATCATAAGAAAAAAGAGGTATACTCGTGTTTCGAACATATTTTCGTGGCATTGGATAAAAAAATCAGACCTTGAGGACTGAATGGCGCGGGTTATTGTTGAAACAAGGATAGGTTTCAACATTTTTAGCAAAACCTTAAAATGCCTGTTGCACTTATCAAAGGTTACCGGCTAAAATGAATAGATCTCTTCGAAATGAAACTAGAACATAACATCGCACTGTTATTTTCGTTTGTCTTTTTTTCCATTTACGGACAGAAGGCAAATGTTCTTGGGCCATCCCAAGAAATACAATC
>JBATUY010000249.1:0-3110 GCA_049671465.1 Pricia sp.
CCATTACATTCAGTGGAAAAATCTGAAACCTGATTTCGTGGTCGACGTTTCCGGATACATCGAGAAAAAGAATGAAGCTATTCTGGCCTATTCCTCACAATTTCACGATCCCAAGAGCGATGAGCCCGAAACCCCGATAAGTAGTAAAAATTTCTTGGAAAGTGTCAATTATCGCGCAAGGGATTTAGGGAGATTGGTGGGCGTAGAATATGGGGAAGGATTTACGGTTGAGCGAATGCCTGCCGTTGATAGGTTGGGAGATTTGAAATAGAAGGGCACCTGCAAGGTTCTTATGCCGTAATAGACCGCAGCCAAACGGTCACGAATTACCCGTGAATCGTTTCCTTGGTGCCTAGATTCTTCATGATAGATGCCTCATAGGCCAACAGTTCTTCCCATTTCTGGTCCACTTCTTCCCGGTCACCGTACTGCCTCGCGAATTTTAGGAACATCGTATAATGGCCCGCCTCGCTGACCATCAGTTTGTGATAGAAATCGGCCAGTTCCTTATCCTTCAACTCTTCGGAAAGCAATCGGAAGCGTTCGCAGCTTCTCGCTTCAATCAGCGCCGCGTATAGGAGCCGATGCACCAGTTGGGTGGTGCGGCTACCGCCCTTCGGAAAAAATTTGAGGAGTTCGACGACATAGAGGTCTTTTCTGTCCCTGCCCAAGGTTTTTTCCCGAGCTAGAATCCTATCGTGTACCATCTTAAAGTGCCCCATTTCTTCCCGGGCCAAAGCGGTCATCTCCTGCACCAAATCCGGATACTCCGGAAAACTTACGATCAATGAAATTGCCGTGCTCGCCGCTTTTTGCTCGCAGTAGGCGTGATCGGTCAAAATCTCATCGATATTTTTTTCTACGATATTGACCCATCGCGGGTCGGTAGGAAGTTTTAAGCCTAGCATACATCCGAATTAAGATTCCCACAAAGTTAAGAAAAGAACAGAGAAGGGGCTTTATTGAAGCGTAATCGAGATTAAAATGTACCTGCGAGTACCTTGGTAAAGACCAAAGGGCATTTGAGGAGGTCCCTAAGGGCATTGGAGGGAGCTTTGAAATACCGGGGGAAGCATTAAGAATGATATAGTAAGCCGCAGAGAACGCTATCGGAAACCGCCGGAATCTCAAAAGGAAGCAATAAATTTGGGTTCGATCCTCGAAGTTCTGCATCAATCCCGATTTCAGTATCCAAATTATCAAGTTTCCCTTTATAATAATTAAATTTGTTAACAGTTATTCTTTTGGGCATTTATCATTTTTCAAACTGAAGGCGTTACTGTGTAATAGCAAAAATAAGGACTTATGAGATTTGGCGATACCAAAGCATTAAAAGAACTATTGGATACCCATTTAGATGCCTCCATAATTTCGTGGATCGAGGAAAAACTAAAGGGAATCATAGAGACGGCCTCGGCAAAGGACCTTTATATGGCCTATAGTCTTTTGAGTGTTGAAATAAATCCGGTTAAAAAACTGGATGCTAAAGGTTTGAATGATAAAAAATTAAGTAATTATTTAGAGGCTCAGAAAGCAGATACCCTACAGATTGCAAGAATTTATTTGTTGTCAAAGGTGCTGGAAGAAAATTCGGCTTATTTTCAACCAAAAGTATCGAACCTGATTCAGGTGGCCGATTCCAGTGAGCTGGTGACTTTTCTCAAATTCCTGATTTTGTTGCCCGAGCCCGAGAATTACAAGCAGGCCGCCGTAGAGGCTTTACGTACGAATATCGCTACGGTTTTCGATGCGATCAGTGCCGACAATCCGTATCCCGCGGCTTATTTCAACGACCAGCAATGGAATCAGATGTATCTGAAGGCCGCTTTTATGCAGCAAGAGCTGTCCCGAATTCCGAATATCGACCAAAGGGCGAATCAAGACCTGACCCGAATCATTTCGGATTACGCCCACGAACGCTGGGCGGCATCCCGTGATGTGGATCCCTATTTCTGGAGACCTGTCGGTGATTTTTTAGACGACAACCTTCTTGAGGATATGAAACGCCTGCTGCAAAGTAATCGTGTTGCCGAAAATAGGGCAGGGGCGCTTTGCTGTTATCGCTCTGATAATCCAAAAGCGGAAGCTTTGCTCAACACCAATCCCAATCTCAAGGAAGGGGTTATAGACGGGGAAATTACCTGGCTGAATTTGGGGGAAGGATGATTCCCGGATAGCTCAAATAGATAAGGAAGCAAATAATCACTAATTGAAGCAAATAAGATGGAAGACAAAATGATGTTCATTGACCCGCATGTACATATGACCTCACGGACAACGGATGATTACGAGGCCATGGCCGCTGCCGGTATTGTCGCGTTGATCGAGCCTTCATTTTGGCTGGGGCAACCACGAACGCAAGTCGGGTCTTTTCAAGACTATTACAGCAGTCTGGTAGGCTGGGAGCCCTTCCGCGCCAGTCAGTTCGGTATCAATCACTATTGTACGATCGGTTTGAACAGTAAAGAGGCCAATAACGAGGCCTTGGCCGAACAGGTAATCGAACTCCTGCCGCTTTACGTGCACAAACAAAATGTGGTCGCCATAGGCGAAATCGGTTATGATGACCAGACTCCTGCGGAGGATAAATATTTCAGAATACAGCTAGAAATGGCCAAAGAGCTTGATATGGTGGTGCAGGTACATACGCCTCATCGCGATAAAAAGGCAGGGACGCTAAAAAGTATGCAAGTGTGCCTGGAACACGGTCTAGATCCATCTAGGGTAGTTATCGACCACAACAACGAAGAAACCGTTAAGGATGTGCTGGACAGGGGATTTATTGCCGCCTTTACCATCTATCCCAAAACGAAAATGGGGAATGAGCGTATGGTGGCCGTGGTCGAAAAATACGGTAGCACTAATATCATCGTCGATAGCTCGGCGGATTGGGGCGTCAGTGATCCGTTGGCCGTCCCGAAAACGGCGTCCCTGATGTTGAAACGAGGTATTGCCAAGGCCGATGTGATAAAGACCTGTTATCAAAATGCCCTTGATATTTTTGGTAGCAATGGAAAGATGAAGGAATCCGATTGGCTGAATCCAGACGGAATCAATCAATCGCAATTGTTCAACGACAACAGTGTGCTTCGCGGGCAGAAGCCCAGAGT
>JBATUY010000250.1:0-12937 GCA_049671465.1 Pricia sp.
GGAGTAGAAAAGAATGTCCAAAAAGCTATACCCTATTTTATGTTGGCTTCTGATCAAGAATATGCAAACGCTCAAGTTCAATTAGGGAACCTTTATTTTGATGGGGAAGAAATACCTAAAAACTTAGATAGGGCATTATCTTTTTATAAGTCTAGTTGTGAAAATGGACATCAAGATGGTTGTAAAATGATGAATCACATACTGGAAAATAAAAAATAGCAAATCAATCTTAAAGGATGCTTAACTCCTCTTGATAGGTATCAAGGACATTGCTAGGGAGAGATTTCAGATAAATCTGGGTGGTGGATAGTTTGCTATGACCAAGCATTGCCGAAATAGCGGATAAAGGAATATTTTTAAACAGCGCATGGGTGGCGAAACTATGTCTCGACACATACGATGTCAACCTTTCTTCAATGTCGCACAATTCTGCAATTTTTTTAAGACCTTTGTTGTAATTCTTTAAACCCCATTGTGCATCTTTATATTGAAGTTCAAGGGATTCTCTTTTTAGAATAGGTAATATAAAATCATCGCGTTTCTTATCGGAAATATAATATTTCAAAATCGCTGACATTTGCTCAGTAACCTTGATATCATATATTTTTGAGGTTTTTTTTCGCTGAAATTTTATGCGCCCATCTACAATATTTCCCTTTTGAAGGAATGCCATATCGATGAAAGACATTCCCATTGTCATATAGGAAAGAAGAAAATAGTTTCTATAATTGAAAAGGGAATTATCTTCTTCAAAATCAAGCTCCAAAATTCTCTTGATGTAGACTACTTTTATAGCTCTTTTTTCAGTTGGAACAGTACGTATTTGATAATTGTGAAATGGATAATTTTCCCTTTCAATAACACCATCCTTGATGCCCTTATTATAAATGGCCTTGATGGTTCGCATGTAGGAAGCAAGACCGTTTTGAGTATTCCCTTGCTTAGACAAATGAAATCTATCGAACCGTTCTAGAAAATTGAGATTCAGTTCGTTGAATTTTAAATCTTTGCCTTTATTAAATACTTTAAGAATATTTAAAACTCCTTCATAATTTCTTGCTGTTCCAAACCGTTTGGATTCCCTTAATTCTTTTGCCTTAGCCAAGCCGTACACGAAGAAAGAATCGTATTTGGATTTGCTAACTATTTTATCTTTCAGTTGTGTGACTGACAGAAAATCGAGCTCACCTTTATAGTGTAGTCGGTTGATAATTTCCTGAGCTTTTGTCAATTCTGAACGGAGTAGATTATTTAAAAATTGCACAGATTGAACGCCTTTATAGGAGCGTCGTACTAGTTTTTTTGAATCATCCCAGTACATTTCTTGAACGGATTGACCGGTAGCTATTGAAGTTGTTTTTTGAAAATGACCAAGCCGTATTATAATTGGAAACGAACTATCTTTTCTTATTCGGCGAGTATCTAAACTTAAATTTAGGCTTGTCTGCATACTTTAAAGGTAGATAAAAATTTGCACATAATTTGCACATAAATAGTTGGTGTTAAATGAGTCCAAAGGAAATCAAAATGTATTAAAATGATTATAATCAATTAATTATGATTAATTTTGAATCTTCATGAATCCGTAATCCGACCGCTGTTAATCAGAGGGTCCTTGGTTCGAGCCCAAGAGGAGGAGCTTTAAAATCAGGCAGTTACATGAAAATGTAGCTGCCTTTTTTCTTTTACAGCGTGCTTTCAGCGTGCTATTTTTAATGTGGTATCGGGTCTGTTTTTCTTCAAAACTCATGATAATTCTAATTTAATTACTATGCTCTCACGAATTCGAAAGAACATTTAAACAATCCTTTTCAATCTCAAACTGTATTTAGGCTCAAATAACATTTGGTTTCTTTCATATTGTTCACTATATTTAAACGTTCATTGTCAATGAACATATTAAAATAATGAACATTACAAACATGTATCTTAAAAATGACGTTATTTATGAGGCCACCTTTAAGCTAGAGCAACTTATCAATGTTCCAATTGAAATAAATAGCAGGGAAGAGGATCACGATGCGCTATTAACTATCAAAGGTCAGCAATTCATTGTTGAGGCCAAATCTGCAATACGTACGTCCAATCAGGGGCTAATACTTTCTCAATTGCAACAATTAAAGCAGCAAAGCGACCGCCCTATTATCGTTATTGCTGATTTCATTTCTAAAAATGCTACGGAAGCGTTAAAAGGCATTGGCATCAACTATATCGATACAGCGGGTAATGCCTTTATCAAACATAAAGATTTAGTCTTTCTTATTGAGGGGCAAAAGAAAGTCAATAAAGAAAAGACCAATCAACCCCGTGCCTTTCAAGAAGCGGGTATAAAAATCCTCTTCCATTTATTGTCAAACCCAGAACATCTTCAAGATACATATCGTACCATAGCGGATAAGGCTGATGTTTCTTTGGGATCTGTAAGCCATGTAATGGCCGAACTGGAACACCTAAATTTTCTTTTAAAAACAAAGGATAAGCGAATCCTGAAAAATAAAAAGGAACTGCTTGAACGTTGGATTGTGGAATATAATACCATATTGAGACCGCGTATTGTTAGGAAGAGAATGCGGTTTGTAATTGCGGATGATGTACGCAATTGGCGCAATATAAATACCCATAATAACAACGGTGTTATTTTTTGGGGTGGCGAACCCGGTGGCGCACTGCTTACCAATAACTTAAGACCTGAAAAATTTACAGTATTTACAAATCTTGAATTGGCAGAGGTCTCAAAAGCACTTCGTCTAGTCCCAGATCAAAAGGGAGAGGTCGAAGTGCTGCAAAAATTCTGGAATTCCGATTTTGAAAATACTGATATAGCGCCTACATTGTTGGTATATGCCGATTTGATCAATAGTGGTCTCGGTAGAAACATTGAAACGGCTAAACAAATTCAAGAGCATGAGCTATCATATATCCAGTGATAAATTCACACACCCTTTATTGAAGCCCATTCTCTTGGAATTGACCGAATATTTTAAAGATTCGGGTATTTCATTTTTCGTAATCGGCGCAACTGCAAGGGATATCATCATGGAACTTCATGATGAGCAATCGGGACGTTTGACCTATGACTTGGATATCGCCATTACCATTAACGATTGGAGTCAATGGGAAAAGGTCGAAACTGGAATCACAGGCTTGGCAAATTTTAAAAAAGATACAAAGCAACAACAGCGTTTTATCTATAAGGATATGTTCAATTTGGACATCGTTCCCTTTGGGGAACTCATAAAACAAGGTAATAAAATTTTCTGGCCGCCGGATGAAAGCTTTGCTATGTCTGTTTTAGGTTTTGATGCCGTCAAAAATGCTTCTCTAAAGATAAACGTAGATCAAGAAATTGAAATCAACATAGCTTCGCTTTGCGGAATTTTTATTTTAAAGGTTTTTGCTTGGAAAGATCGCCATCACCGAGATAATAAGGATGCTGATGATATTGGGTTCATACTTGCTAATTACCTTGAAATCCATCGCGAAAATTCCTTGGAACACTATGAAGAGGTATATCCTGAAAACCATACGGTGCTTACAGGTGGTGGCAGTATATTGGGTATTCACGTGGCTGAAATATTGACCGATTATCCTGATGTTAAAATAGCTATTGTGGAAATTTTACGGCCCGAATTGGATAAAAACGAGGAAAGCATTCTGATTAATCAAATTTTTGAAACGCATAGAGTGATGAAATTTGATGAGGCTTATAACTGTTTAAATAACGTTTTAAAACAATTAAAGAGATAAAGATAAATGAAATCCCGATAAAATGGGCGCTATGGGGCATATAACATCATACGGAACCATTTAAGAACCGACTGTTAATCAGGGTGTCGCTGGTTCGAGTCCAGCTGGAGGAGCCAAGTAAAACAAGGGCCTCGCAGAAATGCGGGGCCTTTTTCTTTTCCATGGGTACAACATAGGTACAACATTTTTTTTCGTTTCAGGACTTTCTTGAAAATCGTCTTCAGCTCACTTTCAAAAACTCTGGGAACCATTTTTCAGTCGACCAATGTCTTCCGGTCACAAACGCATTTCGTTGGATGCATTTTGAGCCGACAATGAAAAATTCTCAGCAAAACATCGGTATCTGACATTTATTTTCAAAAGCTTGCCTGATAGAGTGTTGAATTTCTTCTGTTTTCATTCGGCCACAGTCTACAGATTAAATTGTCTTCAAAACTTAATATCATGGAAGACGAAAATCGAACCGTGCGGCTTTTGGAAGAAATCAAACACCTCCTTGGCCACCAGAAAAAAGTAATGAACGTAGACGACCTGGCAGAGTATACGGGACTGTCCAAAAGCAAAATCTACAAGCTTACCCAACTAAAGCTGATACCGATGGGCAACAACCCCCATATCCGCCAGAAATTTTTTGAAAAGAACATCATTGATGCCTGGCTCATGGGCAAGCCCGACCTCTCGGACGAGTACCTCGAACAAAAGTTCAACGAACAACTGCTGCGGAACAGGAAATCCTAGACCTGCTCAATCAATTCTATTACCAATGAAAAACATTCCCTACCTACGTGTGGGCACCACCTATTATAAGCTGGTGAGGATACCCACCATCGCCGGCCATTTCAACGAGCAACTGGTGCCCTGGAGCGAACACGCCATCAAACAGGACCACGGGAAGGACTATCTGAGCAAAGTGCCCAAGTACGACGGGTTCGCCTGCATCCCCGACCATATCGCTTTCAAGCAGGAGCACCACGGGTTCTACAACATCTACTTCCCGCTCTCCCACCGGCCCGAGGAAGCGGATATCCCGCATACACTCGCCTTTATCGAGCACATCTTCGGCCGACAAAGAGAGCTCGGACTTGACTACCTGCAGCTGCTCTACACCAGACCGACCCAAATACTTCCCATCCTCTGTCTGGTCTCCACGGAACGCAGCACCGGCAAGAGCACTTTTTTAAAATGGCTAAAGGAAATCTTCGGGAACAACCTCACCTACCTGACCAACGACAGCTTCGGCAGCCAGTTCAATTCCGATTGGGCGAACAAACTGCTCATCTGTATCGACGAGGTGCTGTTCAACAAGGAGGAACTGACCGAGCGTATCAAGTACCTGAGCACGACCAATCGGAACAAGCTCGAGGCCAAGGGCAAGGACAAGCGGGAGGTGGAGTTCTTCGGCAAGTTTGTCCTCTGCAGCAACAACGAGGACAACTTTATCAAGATCGACGGGAACGAGACGCGGTTCTGGGTCCGGAAGATTCCTGGGATCAAGGACGAGCGGACGGACTTTTTGGAACGGCTCATCGGGGAGATACCCGGTTTTCTCCATTTTCTGCAGCGAAGGACAATCAGTACGCCCCGGGCCACCCGGATGTGGTTCACCCCTGATCAGATCCATACCACCGCCCTCAAAAAACTCGTCAGGAACAACCGCAACCGGGTGGAGAAGGAACTGGCCAGCATACTACTGAGCGCGATGGAAAAGTTCGAGATGGAAAGTGTCGACCTCTGCCCTATCGATGCACTCCATATGCTGAACAAGACCAGGGTCAAGACCGACCTGACCCAATTGCGCAGGCTTCTGAAGAAGGACTGGAAACTGGAGAACCGGAACAACTCAAACAGTTATCAAAAAATTACGATCTGGGCCACCGGGGAACTCAATATCGAAGATGCCAAGGGACGCTACTTTACGGTCGAAAAGGATTTTCTGTCCAGAAATTTTGATGAAACGATGACGGAATAGGCCAAGGCCAATGTTTAACGAAGCTGAGGCTGTCATCAAACTGTCATCGTTTTGTCATCAAAAATAAAAATGATGACAAAGATTGAACTTAAAAAACAAGAATGATGCAATGATGAAAAAGTGATGACAGGGCAAAGTCAATGCTGATGGGGCTTCAAAGGGTGTTTTCATCAAATCATCAAAAATATGTCTGAAAAGATTCCGCTGATGAAAAGAAAAAGAATTGACAGACTAACGTGCGAAAGAGCCCGAGCCTTTCCCATCGAAAGGGCGCTGGCAAAACTCGGGTACTTTCCTGCCATATCAACGGAGAAAGAAGCTTGGTTCCTCAGCCCGTTCCGGCTAGAGGCCCAAGCCTCTTTCAAGGTGTCCAAGGAACTGAACAGGTGGTACGACCACGGGGCGGGGAAGGGCGGGAAGGTAATCGACCTGGTGTGCCTGGTCAAGGGATATAGCGTCAAGGAAACGCTCCAATTTCTGAACACGGGCCGGACCTCTTTTTCTTTTCATCAGCAGCATGCTTTTGAAAACGGCTTGCACGATAGAAACACGCTGACCGTAATCGATGTCCGGCCCTTGGCACATGCTGCCCTACAGCGGTACATCCTTTCCAGGGGAATATCAATGACCGTTGCAAGTAAATTCTGCAGGGAAGTCCACTATATGTTCAGGCAGCGGAGATACTTTGCCATTGGACTTGGTAATAATTCCGGCGGATGGGAGCTCCGCAACAAGTATCTAAAAAACTGCAGTTCCCCGAAGGACATCACCCATATTAGAAACGGGAACACGAAGCTTATCGTCACCGAGGGGATTTTCGACCTCTTGTCCATCCTTGAGCTTTATGAAAACTCGGAATGCGATTATGACTTTCTTGTAATGAACTCGACCGCATTTGTCCGAAAGGCGATGGAGATTATCAAGAAATATACGATAATCGAACTCTATCTGGACAACGACGATAACGGAAAACGGACGGCGAGAATGCTGATAGAAAGCTCGGGAAACTGTAGGGACAGATCGTCTTTATTCAAGGGTTTCAAGGATATAAACGACTATCGAATGGCCGGCGGAATGTATGAAAACGGGCAGGGAATTCAAGATGTGTCTTTGTTGCCACAAAGACGATCTTGCCTTGCTCCCGATGGTCGCAAGGAAGGAAAAAAATGAAAAGGACCTATATCAAGTTCCGGTGCAGTATCTACGAGCAGAAACTGCTCAAGAAAAGGGCGGAGCGGGCCGATATGTCCCTTTCGGAATATTGCCGCAGCTCCGCCTTCGGCAACAGCGTCGTAGAACGCCTGACCGAAGAGCAACTGGAACATTACAGGATGCTCATCAGGTACAGCAACAGTTTTACCCGTATCGGCAACATGTTCAAAAAGAGAGATCCCCTATTGGCAAGAGAGGTAAGGGAATTGGCCGAAGAAATCAGGAAGCAACTTTACAGTTTCAAAAAATGAGAACATGATAGGAAAGGGAAAATCCATAGCGCACACCGGGTCATCCATGGGGTACGGATGGAACCATGAAAAGGGGGCCGAGGTCGTCCACAGTCAGAATTTAGCCGGAGAGAATGCCAAGCAGGTCACAGAGGAGTTCAGGTTGATACAAGAAATGAACCGACGCTGCCACAACAATACCCTAAGCTTTGTGCTCAGCCCGACCAAAGAAGACGGCCGACGCCTCTCCAACGAAAAACTGGGAGAAATCACAAGGAGTTTCATCGACAAGATGAAGCTCGGGGACAGGCAGGCGATTGCCTTTGTCCACAGAGACAAAGCCCATACGCACATCCACCTATATGCGAACCGAATTGGCTTTGACGGCAGAGCCTACGACGATAGCTTTATCGGAAAGCGGAGCCAAAAAATGGCCGAACAGGTCGCCCTAGAAAAGGGGCTGACCACCGTGAAAGAGATACAATCGCAAAAACAACTCGAAACTATAACGGCCCGCAGGAAAATACGGGAAATCCACCGGGAGGTCATGAATAACGAACGGCCCAAAACGCTCGACAAATACATGCAGAATATGAAGTCCAGAAAGGTGGAGGTTGTTCCAAGCCTTAACAAGGCCGGCAAGCTGCAGGGTTTCAGGCTAAAATATCAAGGCCATGATTTTAAGGCAAGCGAGGTACACCGCTCTATGTCTGGGGGTAAAATAATGGCGAAGCTGTCCAGAAACGAGGGTATTGGCAAAATGTCTGAAGTAGCTAAATCGGTCAAGCTAATGGGAGAAACTGTGGAGCTGAGCACCAACCTGGCGACGAGTATAGCCAAGAACATAATCAAACGTACCATTAAAAAAGCAATCGACACGGGAATAGGATACGGAATGGGTTACTAAATCAAAAAGATCATGGGATACAAAAAACTGGAAGAGATTATGGAACTGCTGACCGATTAGCTAGATGGATTCAACAAGGCCATCGATAGATTGGAACGGCTGACCGAAAACCTGGATAATGTCCAAATCGAGGCCACGACTTGGGAAGTCCAAAAAATTATCAGAGAACATTTGGAAAAGGAGCGCTGGGAAAAGGAATCCATCAGAACAAAGATCGGAATTATCGATACCGCCGTCTCGAGGGCAAAGGTAATCCCAAAGGTATTGGTGTGGTTGATTGTGTTCATACTAGGGATTTCTTTGACAACCCTATGCTATTTGGGAATCAAAGTCTCTGGTTTGGATACCATAAGGGAAGAATCATTTGAAGCCGGTAGGCAAGAGATAATCACAAATCTTAGGGGATATTTTAATGAGAATCCTGAAATATACGAATCGTATGAGCATTGGAAATCAAAAAGAAAGCAAGTTGACTCCACCACAGCCAAAAAGTAGGATGCGCCCTATGAAATTTTTGCTTGACGCTTATCTGCCGGAACGCTACAAAAATTCCACAGAATCCACGCGCGGTCAAGTTATGGTAAGATTTGGGGTCTTACTTTAACCTGATTCCAAAAAGTTCGTTTGTGCTTCTATTCGAATCTTGGTTAACTGAGGTATACCTCTCAATTATATCCGTAAAAGAAAATAAGATTTCTAATATTTTGGCCTACCCCCTAGCCATTATTCAAGAACGATTTGGTGTACTTCATCCACTTCTTTACCTATAATTCGAAGAAAATACATCCCTTTGGCCAAATTGGAAATATTTAGATGAGGAATAGATTCTGATTTTTGAAAATGCTTGTGCAGAACTATTTCTCCGCTGAAATCGAACATTTCAATTTCCAAGGTCATATCAGAAGTTGCGGAAACCGCCTGACCTTGTTGGAGATTCTCATTACTCAATTTGACATCATAATCTTCTGCCTTCGCTATAAATATCTCGGAGCTAGCTGGATTGGGCGATACCGCCATTTGCTGAGATGAACCACAATCATCGTAAAAGAAGTCCTCTGCGGTGGCAAGACCACACCCGGTAGTGGACTGTACCTCTAAATCTGACAAGCCGGCATTTGCGCACCTATACCTTATCAGAACATCCGGAATGGATGTTGACTTCTGAAACACGCCATTTATGTACCAACTGTAGGGAGGGTTACCTCCAGACGCGACTGCGGAAATAGTATAGGTGGGCCCAGGCTGTACATTCGTAATAGTCATATCGACGTCCGCCTCCACTCGGACGGTTTTTGAAATTGTTATTCCGTCACAATTCGAAGTTATTTCTGCGGTAATTGTAGCAAAACCGGTAAAGCTCCCATTTCTTGTAAAGGTGGTATTAGCGCTGCCTTGGGAGAAATTTAAAGCATTGGAGGGATCAACGGACCAACTTACCGCGCCACCAACAGGAACATCCACAGAAAATGTACCCGATGGACAGAAAACATTTGGGCCGTCGACAAATGGTAAAGCAGCGTCCAGCGCTGCTTGCGCATTAACCCTTCCATCTCCAAATGTATTATCATAGCCTGCTGTGCCCATATCGGTTGCCGTAGAACTTAGTCTTGAAATTATTTGAGATTCCGTCAAATTTGGATTTACAGATAGCATTAAAGCTGCAACACCAGACACTTGGGGACATGCTGCAGATGTTCCCCCAAATGTAGTTGTATAGTTGTTGTTCAAATCTGTAGTGGAAACATTGAACCCTCCCGAAGGTGCTACCAAATCCATCTCAGGACCCCTGCTACTATAGTCTTGGATTGCCCCCGTATTATCGACTGCACCGACAGTTACCACGCCACCCACATTGGCTGGGTGCGCGACCCCATTAAAGGTGGTGGGCTGACCTCCAGCAGGATTATAGTTGCCAGAAGAAAAGACAACTACTGAACCTCTTCCATTTCTACCCTGTGCTCTTGCTCTCCCTATTGCCTGCGCTATATTGTCATAATAAACGGTTTCTGATGCGTAACTCCAAGAGTTGCTAAGAACATCTGCATTTCCTTCGTCCCAAGCCCAATCAATACTTTCAGCAACTTGACTTATTGACGGGTTTCCGGCAAATATATTTACTGGTACTATGTCAACACATGGAGCTATCCCAGCTATTCCGATATTGTTATCTCTGGTAGCACCGATGATTCCCGCACACGATTGGCCATGGCCCGTTGATGAAGCTGTTGGAGCGCCAAAACCTGTAACATTAGTGGGTGTAAAACCCTGTAACACCCTTCCGTTTATATCCGTATGATTCTCTACTCCGTCATCTAAAACTGCCACTCTAATATCGGTTAGTCCAATTGAGATGCCCCATGCTTGAGGTGCATTAATATCGATTCCCGCTGTTCCTCCAAATTGACCCGTATTATCAAGATAATATTGATCGGGATAAAGAGGGTCGTTTTGATTTTTGGTAATCTTCATAACGAAGTTAGGGTGGCTATATTCAACCATACCACTCTCATAAATCTTATTGGAAATTTGCAACAAATCTCTAAAATTTTTGACCATTGCTGTATAACAACCATATTTTTGTTGCGTTATGTCCAACACCCCGCCGACCAATCCATTTATTTGATCAAATCCAATTCCTTTTTTCGGCATGAATAAAACTTCCCCGGTAGGAATCATCTCTAATCCAGTTTTTGTCTTATAAGAACTAATCATGTTTTCTGTTACTGACATCAATTCGAATGGGATGTTTCTTGAACTTTTCTTCAATTTTATTAAAATAGCCTCGGAATTAATCCGGTCTATTGAATCAATTAACGATGTTTTCAAGCTAACCAATGATTCGGTGTTAGATTCTTTTTCAGCCCGGACTAATATTCGTTTATTATCCTTTACGATATTTATTTTGCCATTATTCGACCAATAAAAGTCTTGGGCGTAGATTGTTATTGTCAGGAAGAAGAAGAGAATTTTAATTAGTAGTCTTGCTATCATAGATTTTAGTTGTTTAAAGTAATGTTTGTAATTTTCTTGAATTGCTGTGGAAGGTAGTTGGTCGTACACATTGTTAAATCTTCACTAGATGTTATCATATCGAACTGAATTTCTAGATTTTCTTCTTGAAATTCTTCAGGTAAATTAGCTGTGACGATAACATTATTATCACTCGATTCATTTATTATAATTTGGTAGGCCTGATTTCCGTTGTTAGTATTGCAAGATGCTGGCACATCAACTATGCCGACTACTTCTGTGATTGTATTGTCAGAATTTTCGTTGTCGTCGTTTGAACATGAAATGTTCATGATGATTAGAAAAAATATAACTGTAATTCGTGTGTTTAAACTCATAGTAATTATTTAATTGTGATTAAAATATAAGAAATTTATTACGTGAAAAAAATAAAGTATTACAAAAATTCATCGACAATAAGTCAAAATCAATTTGCTGCCGTTACTATTTAGATGAAATTAATGCAAATTAGTTGCGTCATCAATCTTAATCAGGCATGTTAAAAAAACGAGGGTGTAATTTAAACTCTGTCTGAATGATTTTTTATATTAACATTCAAACAGAGATTCAAAATGACACAGGAAGAACTGAACAACATTGAAAAAAGGGCACTTGAACAGTTTACGACCGGAAAGAGTCTTTTCGGGAAGGACGGCGCCTTTGCGCCGCTGCTCCAGAATTTCCTCGACAAGGCCCTCGAGGCCGAGATGGAGTCGCATCTTGACGACGGGGAGCGCTCCAGGGGAAAAAAGCGCAACGGCAAGGGAAGGAAGACCCTGAAGACCGGCGTGGGCACTTTCGACATCAAAACGCCGCAGGACAGGCACAGCAGCTTCGACCCCGAGATCGTAAAGAAGCGCCAGACCATCCTGGCGGACAACCTGGCCGACAAGATAATCGGCCTCTACGGCCTCGGGATGGGCTATCGGGACATCTGCGCCCACATCAAGGAGATGTACTATACCGAGATCTCCCATAACGTGCTGACCGAGATCACCGACCGTATCATACCCGATATCAAGGCCTGGCAGCGCCGGCCGTTGGACGAAATGTACTGTATCGTCTGGCTGGACGCCATGCACTACAAGGTCAAGGAGGACGGCAAGGTCCGCCACAGGGCGGTCTACAACATACTGGGGATCGACAGGCACGGCCATAAGGACGTGCTCGGCATGTACATCTCGGAGAGCGAGGGGGCCAATTTCTGGCTACAGGTGCTCACCGACCTGAACAACCGTGGGCTAAAGGACATACTGATAGCCTGTACGGACAACCTAAAGGGCTTTACCGATGCCATCCTGAGCATATTCCCGAAGACCGATGTCCAGCTGTGCATCGTTCACCAGATACGCAACTCGCTCAAGTACGTGGCCTCCAAGGACCAAAAGGAGTTCATGCGCGACCTTAAGCTGGTCTACCGTGCCAACGGCAGGGAGGAAGCGGAGGACGAGCTTCTGAAACTGGAAGAAAAATGGGGCAAGAAGTACCCGGTGGTCATCCAGAGCTGGAACGACAACTGGGAGAACCTATCGAGCTACTTCGCATATTCCGCCCCCATCAGGAAGATCATATACACCACGAACGCAGTGGAGGGCTTTCACAGGCAGGTACGGAAAGTGACCAAGACCAAGGGCGCGTTCACCAGTGATATGGCCCTTATGAAGCTGATCTATCTGGCGACCATGAACATCAAGAAGAAGTGGACCTAGCCGTTACAGAACTGGGCAACGACCGCCCAACAATTATTTATTAAATTTGAGGGCCGCATGCCGCTCGATTTGAGCACGGCCCCTCCGGGGGGCACCCCCCGGAGGGGCTGAGGGACCGGACAGAGTTTAGATTACACTCCCTCAAACCCAAGTA
>JBATUY010000251.1:0-4281 GCA_049671465.1 Pricia sp.
GTAACAGTTGATCCAGACCCCATGCAGCCTGAAGCTGAAGCACCTGACTTTACGGGAACCTTCGCCCAAGTCGATTTTATGGGACGACCGGGAATCAACACGGTTTTGAGTCCTGATGATGCCACAAAAGATAGTCATAACAGTACTATACCTTCTGAAATGGCGATGGAATTTCAGCCCATTTTTGAAGCACGGTTGGAAGGATTGCACGATGTATATGCCGGTCTGTTAGGATTTGAAGCAGAGGATATAGATTATCAGCCCAATATTTTGGGAGACATCCTAAACGGTCCCGAGAAGGATGGTGAAACGGATAATCCTGTTACCGCAGCGGTTTTGACCACGGTTTTGGCAAATGATGTGCTTGAAATTGCTCCAGATGGCGTGACCACATATTTCAATGGTGGTTCAGGTGCTCCGGCATTCACCGACGCGATTGGATTTACCGGACGTACCCCACAGGATGATGTTATCGATGTATCGCTTATCCTTCTTTTTGGAGGAGCCGATGGTGCGCGTTTCAACGGGCAAGAGCTTGAGGGTGGTGGAAATTTACCACGACTCGTTTCCGACGGTGTTGCACTGACCGCAAACCCAACAGATACTTTCCCATACTTGGGAGCTCCTGAATAAGACAGTAGTCTATGAAAAAGAGGAGTTAGTAGGGAGGATGGGTTTCCCATCCTCTTTTTTTTATCCTTATATAATACAACACGCTTAAAAGAACCGATCGAAAACAAAAAATAGAACCACTTTAAAATTTCCGAAGATGAGATATATAACTACTTTTATACTGGTACTTTTACTATCCTCCTGCCAAACGGATAACGAGAACCAAATAACAAACAAAAAAGATTACGATAAATATCTAGTTGCCAATCCACCAAAAGCGGCTTCAAAATACTTTGACCTTTGGAACGGTAAAATCAAACCGGACAGCTCTCAGCTTATGAGCTTCGGTATCGTAGGCAGCGAGTACAATCGTTATTTTCAAAATACCGGGGATATCAAATACCTCAAAAAAGCCGAAAAAGTCCTTAAAAAAGCAGCAGAGATAGCTAACATCGGCCGTGCGGGCACATACAGGGCATTGGCGCGAAATTATATATCGCAGCACCGGTTCAGGGAAGCCAAGCAATGGGCAGATTCCGCGCAAGCTGTGGGAAGCGGTCCCGACGAGACCCGAGGCCTTATGTTCGATGTGCACATGGAATTGGGGAACTATGCAACCGCCCAGAAATACCTAGACAGCCTAAAGAATATGGAGGACTTCGGATATCTTATCCGCGTGGCCAAATGGAACGATTATAATGGCGACCTAGATACCACCATCCGTTTTATGGAGAAGGCGAAGAGCAAGGCGGAAGCTTCGAAGAATACCGATCTCATGCTATGGTCATACACGAATTTGGCCGATTATTATGGACATGCCGGCCGGATTAAAGATTCTTACGACCATTATCTAAAAACCTTGCGCATTGATCCGGAGAACGCTTATGCCAAAAAAGGAATTGCGTGGATTGTGTTTTCCCACGAAAAAAAGCCGAACGAAGCGATGCGAATACTCGATTCGGTAACGCAATATTACAAATCGCCGGCATATTTTTTGCTGAAGTCCGAAATAGCCGAATACATGGGAGACGATATGAAAAGTATGGCCAATCTCGATAAATATTATCGCATTGTTCAAGATTCCGGTTATGGCGATATGTACAATACCCATAACATATCCCTTTTTCTAGAACAGACGGAACAATTTGATAACGCTTTGCAATTGGCAGAAAAGGAAGTAGCCAATCGACCCACTCCGGAATCGTATAGCTTTCTGGCCTATAGCTATTTTAAAAAAGGCAATCTCGACAAAGCGAAAGAAATTGTAGAAGCGCATATAGAGGGTCAAACCTACGAACCCGCAATTTTACTTCGTGCCGCCGAAATTTATAAGGCGACCGGATCAACAGAACGTGTCAAGGCGTTGAAAGATGAATTGTTGGGCGCAACGTACGAGCTAGGTCCTGGTACTGAAAAAGCGATTTCGCAGTTATAGTCGCAAAACTTTGTTCTATACAGATGTCTTGTTTAACGTAAGCTTGAGCCCTATCGATATTTTAAGGGTGATGCGAATCAATGGATGATGAGCAGGTGGGAAGAACAAGGAGTATGAATAGGCGGTAAATTGCCTGCGAGGCCATTTGAGGTACTATGTAGAACAAACTTCCGAGGTTATTGCGATGCAGTTTGGAAAGAGCCCCCGAAAATATGTTATGATTTTTTTAACTTTATTGTAGGAAATTTCAAAGATGTTGCATACTTTTATCTTTCAAGTTGACTCTGAGGTTCATTGTGATTTGAAACTTGAGTTAATTTCAGCCTATCGTTCCCCTAAACTGCTTGCATTATGATAGATGTATTGTTTTTTGTCTGGCTCACCTTTATGGTTCTCCTCTTTTTTCGGATTATTGTAGCCCGTAAGGCGCTACGTAAGGTTTTGAAAACTTATAAATAGCGTTTTTTTATTGGGATTGCTAAAAATGGCCTTAGCTCCGTAATTGTCAACGGGCCAATAGGTGCATTCTACAGCTTCCTAAGGAACCCTCCCGCTCATTATGTGGTAAAGATTTCTCTGTGGTGTCTTTTTTCGACGAACGGTAAAACTTCGGTATTTTTATTTCGTAAGTATTGGGTAGAAGCTAGGGGTGACAATATCCCTTCTACAAACAAAACCTTTATCTTATGGAAAACTATCTCTTTGTTTTTTGGACTTTTCTAATGATATCCGCCTTTGGTAAAATAGCTCTGGCGTATTATACTCTTCAAGAGGAACTAAAAGCGTTTGAGACCAATGATACCTAATTATCGGTTAGGCTAAGGGTGGTATTTGCTGTCCGCGCGGTACACGTCAGCCTCAATGACTTCGATTAACGGTAAGAATTTCACCAATTGAATCGGTAGTTGTCTGTTTTTGCGATTACATTGCCATAGGTATTCGCAATACGGAATACGATATCAAAAATAGTAACCTTATTCAATAGATGAAGAAGTTCAAATACCTGCTCTTACTTGTCCTATCCCCGTTTTTTATTTTCGCCCAGCAACAGTCCGATGATTCCAGTAAAAGAAAGGTGCGCGATTCTACCAAAAACTTGAAAATATCGGCTTTTCCAGTTGTATTTTATACCCCTGAGACCGCTTTTGGGTTCGGTGGTCTTGGTATCGGTACTTTTCATCTAAAGAACGAGCCCCGTGAGACCCGGCCGTCGTCTCTACAATTGGGAGTAAGTTATACCACAAAGAACCAGTTTCTGCTCTACGCTCCTTTCGAATTTTACAAAGACAATGAAAGGTGGCGCTTGGAAGGGGAATTGGGCTACTACAAATATTTTTATAATTTTTTCGGAACGGGCATCAATTCAAGGGAAGAGGATGAAGAAACCTACGAGGTGACTTTTCCCAGAGCACGTTTATCGTTGTTACGAGAGCTGATTCCCGGTTTTTCTGCGGGATTGGCTTATGAATTCGATTATTTCTACAATTTAAAAATTGAGGAGGGCGGTACGTTGGAAGCCTCCGATGTTCCCGGCAAACGCGACGGAACCATATCTAATGTTGGTATACGCGCATTCTATGATACCCGTGACAATGTTTTTTTTCCTACAAAAGGGATGTATATTCAGGGCAATTGGTTTACATCGTCTCAACTTTTAGGAGCTACGTTCGACTACACCAAATACGAACTTGACAGTCGTTATTATCAGAAAGTAGGTGAGAAACAAGTAATCGCGGGTAATATTTTCTTGGCAAGCAGTTCCCATGGCACGCCATTCTACGATTTGTATTATTTGGGCTCTAGGCGAACGCGCGGTATCAATAACCGCAGATTTCAAGATAACGCGGAACTCAGTATGGTGTTGGAATATCGATTTCCCATAGCCGGACGCTTCGGAGGCGCTGTCTTTGGTTCTACAGGAACGGTGGCATCCTCCTTGGGAGACACGTTTTCATCGGCTTATAAAAATGCCGGTGGCGCGGGCTTGCGCTATATCATCAACAACAGGGACGGCGTACGGATCCGTGTAGATTATGGTATTTCTAGTGAAGGCGGTAACTTCTATTTTACGATTAACGAGGCGTTTTAAGCAATAAAACGCTTTAAATTATCGGGCATCGGGCATCGGGCATCATACATCCAGCATTCAATCACAGCTCCGTAAAGTTGTCCAAATCCAATGTCCAGTCATAGTCCTTATAGACGACTTCAATGTTTTTTGTCACGGGAACGAC
>JBATUY010000252.1:0-1606 GCA_049671465.1 Pricia sp.
AACGAATCTCCAAGGGAACTTCGAGCATATGGGTCTCCACTTTATTTCGCTTCAAACTATCAATTTCGGTGATTACATTGTATTCAAAGTCATCGTCCCGCTCCAACGCTCTAAGGTTTGTATAGTAGGAATAAACCCCATAACCAAGACCTACTCCAAAAGCGGACGTTCGGCTTTTGTTCAACGGTATATCTTTAATGAAGCCTCCTTGAAGTCCGTAGGAAAGGTTGCGCTGGCTTACATTCTCGGGTTTATCCAGTAAGATATTATATGTAAGGCCTATATAGAATTGATCTTCGAGATACCGGGTATCCTGTACCATGGAGTCGGATTGTATCTGGGCGGATACGGCAATCGTGTACGATAGAAATACTACGAAAAATGTTCGCTTCATACCCATAAAATTAAGCAAATAAAAAACGCTCCAAACGATTTGTTCGGAGCGTTTCAATGTTTAATACGCTGAAAAGTCTACTGTAAATTATTGAATGCGTCACCATCATAGGTGGTATAGTTCACCTTTAACGCGTTGACTTTACGCAACTCTTGTTTGATGTCTGAAATAAGACCCATGTTCGCTTCTTTGTCAACCTTAAGGGCTACGGTCAGAACGTTTTGGAGCTCTTGTGCTTTTTTCGCCCGTTCCTCCAAGATATAGTTCCCGACATCGGAGGGTACAGAAAATTTATCATTGAGCTGAATTCTAGCTTCTTTCCCGTATTTGGCGGTATACTCCGGTGTGGGAGCACCCACGTAAATATAAATGACACGGTCTTTTTTCTCCAATTTCTTGGTCTCGCTGGCGTTGGGCAACGTATTCTCCACTTTTACGGTACTATCTTTCATGACAGTTACTGTCATAAAAAAGAACAGTAACATAAAAACGATATCAGGCAAGGAAGCGGTATTTACCGCAGGCAGGCCGCTATCTTTTTTCTTTGCGAACTTTGACATAGTTTTCTATCTTTTAGTTATCTGTTGATCCCGTCTCGGCCTCTGAGAGCTTCTGCGGAAACAGTTCTTGAATGCGCTTTACTTTTTCCTTCAATTCATCTTTTTTACTAGATGGTGTCTCGGGATCGAGATAATCCGCTTCCATTTCCGTAAAGTCGCGGCCATAAAGACGTTGCGCCTCTCGATTTCGCAAATCATTATAAGCTCCAACCAATTCATTCTGAACCGTTATGTAGGTGCTATACTTCGTTTCCCTATCGTTTTTCAAAGATATTATAGCCTTCGCGGGATTATCGGAAGATTCACTACTGCGCTTACCTTTGCAATAGCTACAGTATTCCGGATCGCCCGCAGGCGCCCCACCATTGTCTAAAAAGGCGATAGCCTTCTCTCGCAATTTCTTGATATCCGTGATTTCCTCCTCTACCAGCAACTGTCCGTTACGGTTGATATTCACCGTAAAAATATTCTTTTGCTTGATGACCGGTGGCTCTTCGGTAGGCGGCTCGATAGGCGGCAACATACGATCTAAACCTGCATCAGTTTCAATGGTCGTGGTGACCAAGAAAAATATCAGCAGCAAGAACGCTATATCGGCCATGGATCCTGCATTTACCTCTGGTGGTGCTCCTCTTCTAGGCATAATTTATGT